>JBKOZO010000117.1:0-18715 GCA_046725935.1 Acidobacteriota bacterium
TCCGCCGTCAAGGGCTCCACCCTTCGCGATTCTCGCACCGGATAGCTCGTCTCAGGTCTCGGGTCTCAGGTCTGATTTCGGACGCAAGTCCCGGGCCACGTATCGGATCCGTCAACGTTGGCGCCGGCCACAATCTTTCCCTACCATGGAGGCATGGAGCCGGTTCTCGACGCGCTGCGGCGCGCCGCCTCTTCGGGCCTGGTTCCGGGCGGCTCGCGCCTGGTTCTCGGCGTCTCGGGAGGCGCGGACTCGATGGCCCTGCTCTTCGGGGCGCATGAGGTCGCCGCCGAGACGGGATGGAGGCTCCTCGTCGCGCACGTCCACCACGGTTGGCGGGGATCGCCCGCCGACCGGGACCTCGCGTTCGTGGCCGAGCATGCGCGGCGGCTCGGAATGCCGTTCGTCGCGAAGCGCCGGGACGCGCGCGGCGCCGCGAGACGATTGCGCCTGTCTCCGGAGGCGGCCGCGCGGACGGTGCGCTATGAGGCCCTCCTGGAAGCCGCGCGCGAAGCCGCCGCCGATCGCATCGCGACAGCCCACCAGCAGGACGACGCCATGGAGTCTCACCTGATCGCCCGCGAGAGGCGCGGGAGTCTCGCGAGTCTCGCCGGCCCTCGCGAAGCGCGCGGCGACGGTGTCGTTCGCCCGCTGCTCGGCGTCTCACGCACGGAGATCCTGACGTTTCTCGCGGAGCGGCGTGTCGGATTTCGGCGCGATGCGACCAACGGCGACCTGCGCCTGACGCGCAACCGGGTGCGGCGCGAGCTTTCGCACTGGGACGCGGCCTGGAGAGAGCGCCTCGCCGCCGAGGTGGATCGGCTCCGCGAGCTCCGGCGGCGGCTCGACGAGGAGCTCGAGACCCGGATCGTGCCGACATTCCGCGACCTTCCCGGCGCCCGGACCGCGGACGCGCATCTCCTGTCGGTTTCTCGCGAGGAGCTTCGGCGGACGGCGCTCGACCGGCTGGCCTCGCCCTTCGCGCGGCCGGGACGGCCGCCCCTGACCGGCCCGGAGCGCGAGCAGCTGGTGCGCCTGCTGGGCGCCGGAGGGAACTTCCGCTTCGAGGCTGGCCGCCGCATCCGCTTCGAGCGCCGTGGCGGGCTCCTGCGGGTGCGGCTGCGCGAGGCGGAAGACGCCACGCCGGTGTACCATTTCGTCCAAGCAATGGTTCAACAGGCTTTGTGAAGCTCGAGCGTCGCTACGAATCGGCCCTGATCGCCGACCGCGTCGAAGCCGTCGCCGGAGCGATCGATCGCGACGTCCGCCAGACGCCGCTCGTCCTCGTGTCGATCCTCAAGGGTTCGGCCTTCTTCATGGCCGACCTCGCGCGGAGGATGAAGGGCCCCTTCTCCTGTGAATACTTGCACGTGCGCCGCGCCGGGGGCCCGCACGACGTGATGCAGATCGATTTCACGACCGGGTTCGAGGTCCGGGGACGCCACGTTCTGCTGCTCAAGGACGTCGTCCACACCGGAGTCATCGAGACCTATCTGATGGACTACCTGCGCGGCGCGGGGGCGGCCTCGCTCCTGCTGGCCGCGATCATCGACAAGCCGCTGGACCGTAAGACCAACGTCGCCGTGGACTTTTCCCTCTTCACGGCCGAGGGCAACGGGCTCTATGCCGGCTACGGCATGGAGTACGACGGCGCCAGCGCCCATTTGCCGGACATCTATGAGGTGGTCCTGGAGCAATAAATGGCGCCCCGAGTCCGTTATGCTGGTCGTTTCGAAGTGTCCTCGTACCCCGGAAGGAGTGCCCGTTGAACGCCACGATCAAGAACCTGCTGCTCTGGATGGTCATCCTGGTCCTGATCATCCTGGCCTGGAACGTCTTCAAGACGGGAGCGGCGGCCGTCGAGGAGATCTCGTTCTCCCAGTTCCTCGATCAGGTCAACCAGGGTCACGTTCAAAAGGTCCAGATCCGCGGAGAGGAGATCCGCGGGCAGTACGGCTCCTCCGCCGGCAAGCGTGAGCCGCTCTTCAAGACCTACGCCGCCAACTACCCGGACCTCGTCAAGGACCTGAGGGCCAAGGGCGTCGAGATCGAGATCACGCCGCAGAAGGACTCCTCGCTGGTCTCGGCCCTGGTGATGTACGGGCCGCTGATCCTGCTGGTCGCGATCTGGTTCGTGATCATGCGGCAGATGCAGGCCGGCGGGAACAAGGCCCTCTCCTTCGGCAAGTCGCGCGCGAAGCTGCTCACACCGACGCAGAAGAAGGTGACGTTCAAGGACGTCGCGGGCGTCGAGGAAGCCAAGGTCGAGCTGCAGGAGATCATCGAGTTCCTCAAGGACCCGCAGAAGTTTCAGAAGCTCGGCGGAAAGATCCCCAAGGGCGTGCTCCTGATCGGGCCCCCCGGCACGGGCAAGACCCTGCTCGCGCGCGCGGTCGCCGGCGAGGCGAACGTGCCGTTCTTCACGATCTCGGGCTCGGATTTCGTCGAGATGTTCGTGGGCGTCGGCGCCTCGCGAGTGCGCGACCTCTTCGAGCAGGGAAAAAAGAACGCTCCCTGCATCATCTTCATCGACGAGATCGACGCCGTCGGCCGTCATCGCGGCGCGGGACTGGGCGGAGGGCACGACGAACGCGAGCAGACGCTGAACGCCCTGCTCGTCGAGATGGACGGTTTCGACACCAACGAGGGCGTCATCCTGGTGGCCGCGACCAACCGTCCGGACGTCCTGGACCCGGCGCTGCTGCGGCCCGGGCGCTTCGACCGGCGGGTCGTCGTGGACCGGCCGGACCTGCGCGGACGCGAGCAGATCCTGAAGGTGCACACGCGCAACACGCCGCTGGCGGAGAACGTGGACCTGACGATCATGGCGCGCGGCACACCCGGCTTCTCGGGGGCCGACCTCGCCAACCTCGTCAACGAGGCGGCCCTCAACGCGGCCCGGTTCAACAAGAAGAAAGTCGAGATGATCGACTTCGAGTACGCCAAGGACAAGGTCATGATGGGACCCGAGCGCAAGTCCATGATCATGACCGAGGAAGAGAAGCGCAACACCGCGTACCACGAGGGCGGCCACGCTCTGGTCGCCGCGATGCTTCCGGACGCGGACCCGGTGCACAAGGTCACGATCATCCCGCGCGGCCGCGCGCTGGGCGTGACGATGCAGCTGCCCGCCGAGGACAAGTACTCCCACACCAAGGAGTACCTCGAGGCCACGATCACCGTGATGATGGGCGGCCGCATCGCCGAGGAGAAGTTCCTGGGCCACATGACGACCGGCGCCGGCAACGACATCGAGCGCGCCACCGACATGGCCCGCAAGATGGTCTGCGAGTGGGGCATGAGCGAGATGGGGCCGCTCACGTTCGGACGGCCCGAGCAGGAGATCTTCCTGGGCCGCGACTTCGGACGCACCCAGGACTACTCGGAGGCCACGGCCAACCAGATCGACGCCGAGGTCAAGCGCATCGTGACGGCCGCGTACGAACGCGCCAAGAAAGTCATCACCGACAACGAGAAGGCCATGCACCGTCTGGCGAGGACTCTCCTGGAGAAGGAAGTGCTCGACGGCGACGAGGTGCTCCAGATCCTGGCCGAGGAGTCGGGGCTGGACCTCGCGAAGCTGCGCAAGACCGGCCCTCCGAAGCCGCCAATCATGCCGGGGCCCACGCCCGACGTCGCGGAAGGCTCGATCGGACCGCTGGTTCCCGAACCGGCGTAGTGACAGACGGCAGACGACAGATGGCAGACGGCAGAGGGATACACGTTCTGCGGTCCGCCGTCCGAGGTCTGCCGTCTGATTCATGACCATCGCCGAGTCCTTCCTCCCCGAGTTCGACGCCGAGATGGCGTCGACGCGGAAGGTGCTCGCGCGCGTCCCCGCCGACCGGCTGGGCTGGAAGCCACATCCGAAATCGCGAAGCCTCGGCGAGCTCGCGACGCACGTGACGGAGCTCGCCCGCTGGGGAATCCGCTTCACGAAGGAGAGCTTCCAGGTCGGCAGCGAGAAGGCGCCGGAGATGAAGAGCGCGGAGGACTTCCTCGCCCGGTTCGATCAGAACGTGAAGGAGTCGCGCGCCTCGCTGCTCAGCGTGGATGACGCCGCGATGGACGAGAACTTCCGGGTCTTGAAGCCCAACGGCGAGCTCTTCTTCCAGCATCGGCGCCGTGAGATCCTCCGGTTCGTTCTGTTCAACCACGCCATCCACCACCGCGGGCAGTTGACCGTCTACCTCCGGCAGAACGACGTGCCCCTTCCCGCGATCTACGGACCGACGGCGGACGAAAACGTATAACGTCCATCGCGAACGCGTCCTCGCCGAGTACGCGAAGCTCGCGCCCGAATACGACGTCCGATGGGCGCGCTACACCGAGGCGTCGATCCGGGAGACCCTGGCTCGCCTGACGCTCGCGCCCGGAGACCGGGTGCTCGACGTCGGTTGCGGCACCGGCGCCCTCCTCGAACGACTGGCGCGAGCGTACCCCGACGCCCGGTTGGCCGGGCTCGAGCCGGTGCCCGAGATGCTCGCCGCCGCGCGAGGCCGCCTGCCGGCGTCCGTCGATCTCCACGAATGCTGGGCCGAGCATCTCTCCTTCGACGCGGGATGCTTCGACGTCGTGGTCTCGAGCAGTGCGCTCCATTACGCCCACGACCCCGAGGCCGCGCTCTCCGAGATGCAGCGGGTCCTACGTCCGGGCGGCCGCGTGGTCGTCACCGACTGGTGCGACGACTACCTCGCCTGCCGCCTCTGCAGCATCTACCTGCGGCTGTTCCGCCGGGCGCACTTCCGCGCCTTCACGCAGCGCGAATGCGACCTCCTGCTCCGGCGCGCGGGATTCATCGATGTCCTCGTCGAGCGCTACAAGATCGACTGGCTCTGGGGCCTATTCACCGCGACCGCACGGGCTCCGGGAGCGTAGGAGCTCTCCGCCGCGCCTACGACGGGAGAGAAGCCTCGAGGGCGACTCTCTGCCCTCCGACGGTGACTTCGAGATCGCTCAGGCCGCCGATCCGGTCGGCGATCGGGTCGCGAAGCCGATCGCCCGGCAGATCGCGGAGCAGGTTACGTGTTTCTCCCGGGTCCTTCTCGAGATCGAAGAGCTCCAGCGAGAGCACGACGTTGCCGACGTGCCGGAGCTGGTCTTTCGACAGGAACAGACCATCGAGGAAGAGGGACATCAGCGGGCGGGGCAGCAGCCGGGTCGTCAGAGCGAGCGAAGTGACGATGAGCTTGTGAGGGTATCGAACGTAACTCTTGATATTGAATCCGCGCAGCAGAGTTCGCTTGACTATCCGATTCTTCAGGCGTGCCCAGCGCGTCATGTTCTTCCCCGCGGAGTTGACGTTCAAACGCTCGCGGTTGGGCTTGTAGAGATAACGCCGATCCTCCGCGACGAGCCTTCGGCCGGCTCTGCGGGCCGAATCCGCGAGTAGGCTCGTGCCGTCGATTCCGGACGGGACCTCGTAACCGGCCAGCTCCAGAAGCGTCGGAACGATGTCGGTGCTGCTGCAGCCGAATCCCTGGGCGGCCGCAAGCCGCTCGCGGACATCCCGGTCGAAGCTCTGCGGAAGCCGGATCAGGAGAGGCACCCTCAGGAGGTCGTCGTGAAGCCGGCCGCCGTGATGCACGCGCGCGCGGTCGTAGTCGAACCCTTCTCCGTGGTCGGCCACGAAACACACGATGGTGCGCTCGAGGTCGAGCAGGTCCACGAGCGCCCCGAGACGCTCCTCCATGTTGCGCGTCGATGCTTCGTAGAAGGAAGGGATCGTGACGCGCTGTTGCGGAGACAGTCCGTTCCAGGAGAGGACGCGCGCCGCCACGTAGAACCAGTCCTCGCGGCCGGGAAAGTAGGTTTCGTAGTACTCGCGGCTGTACTTCAGGTAGTAGTCGTGCGGAATGTTCGTGTGCAGGAAGAGGAACAGAGGCTTCCCGGAACTTCGGGCTTTCAGTATGTCCCGCGCCTTGTCGAATGGATTCTGGTGGCCCGAGAGGTAATGGTATTCGTCGAAGTCTTCCTGAAATCCCGTGAACGGCCGGAGGTTGCCGTTGTTGACGACGGCCGCCCGGTGGAAGGCCCCTTTGAGGTGGCGCCCGATCGTGGGCAATCCGAAGGGCCGCGTGTGGACAAAGTATCCGTGCCGGGCGCTGTCGACTCCGGACAGGATGCTCGAGCAGGAAGGCAGCGTCCAGGGCGCCGAGCTGAAGCACCGTGGGAACCAGAAGAACGGTCGAAGCTTGCCGAAGAACGGCGATCCGGCGCTCTCGGCGGACGCGCGCTCCGCGCTGTCCTGGCGATACGCGTCGGCGATGATGAGGACGATGTCGCAGGGCCCCCGCGTCATACGAGGAATACGGTACAGCGGCCGCTCCCGGGAACCAAGGGCCTCACCGGGTGCGCGGCGAGGCCTCTCAGCGCGCGAGCCGGCGCAGCTCCTCCGAGGCGGCGCGGCTCGCGACGACGACCGTTCCGTCCTCGAGCGTGATCGCCAGGCGCCGGTCGTCGTAGGGCTTCAGGTGTTTCACCGCATCGAGATTGACGATGTGGGAGCGGTGGACCTGGCGGAACTTCTTCGGGTCGAGCCGGGCCGCGAGCTCGGCGAGTGTGAGATGGAGCAGAAAGACGCCCTCGGACGCATGGACCTCGGCGTAATCGCCCTGAGCCTGGATCCGACGGATGCCTCCGGTGGCGATCGGCACGATGCGGTCTCCGTGGCGGGCGAAGAGACGTCCCAGCGGCTCCGGCGAGAACGAGCTGCGCGCGCGATCGGCGGCGGAAACGGGAGCCTGGCCCAGACGCGCCCGGACGCGCTCGAGCGCGGCGGCCAGCCGCTCCCTGCCGAACGGCTTGACGAGGTAGTCGAGCGCCCCGATCTCGAACGCCGCCACGGCGAACCGGTCGTAGGCGGTGGTGAAGACGATTTCCGCGGGATGCCGGAGCCGCCGAGCCACCTCGAGGCCCGAGAGCTCCGGCAGCCGCACGTCCAGAAACAGCAGGTCGGGCTTGCGCTCGTCCGCCAGGGCGACCGCCGAGGCGCCGTCCACCGCCTCTCCCACGACCTCGATCCACGGCGACCCGGCGAGATAGTCGCGAAGCGTGTCCCTCGCGGGGGCCTCGTCCTCGGCGATCAGCGCGCGGATGCGCGAAACGCTCACGCGACCTCCGGCGAGACGTCTTCCGGAAGCTCCAGGCGCACCCGGAAGCCCCCGTCTTCGGGCGCCTCGAAGGCGAGGCGCGCGCGGCCCGCGTACAGCGCCGAAAGTCGCTCCTGGAGGAGACGCAGTCCCATCCGCGGGCTCGCGGCGATTTCCGCCTCCGAGGTCCCGGGCCCGTCGTCGCAGACAGAGAGACAGAGCCGTCCGTTTGAGCGACGCGCCGACACCGCGATCCGTCCGCCCGACGCCCGCGGCGCGACGGCGTGCACCACGGCATTCTCGACCAGCGGCTGCAGGGCGAACGGCGGAACCGGAACCTGCAGCGCCCCGTCATCGGCGTGGATCTCGACGCGGAGGCGATCGCCCAGGCGCATGCGTTCGAGATCCAGATAGCTCCGCACGAAGTCCCACTCCCGCGACAGCGGAACCCAGTCGCTCCCGGTCTGCTGGACCCACTGGCCGAAGCGGAGAAGCTCCCCCAGGCGCTCGAGGGCCTTCTCGGCCAGACCCGGGTCCCGCCGGACGAGGCCGAGCAACGCGTGGAGCACGTTGAGCACGAAGTGGGGATGAAGCTGCGACCGCAGGAGCTCGAGCTCGGCG
Source organism: Acidobacteriota bacterium (assembly GCA_046725935.1). Classification (GTDB taxonomy): domain Bacteria; phylum Acidobacteriota; class Thermoanaerobaculia; order UBA5066; family Gp7-AA6; genus DAHUXD01. The sequence goes on from JBKOZO010000117.1 coordinate 7,710, forward strand.
CGCGCCCGAAGGACGTCCGCCCGCGCGGCGCGGTCGCGGGCCTCGCGCAGCGCTTCGGCCGTGTGCCACGCGTAGCCGATCCCCGCCAGAGCCAGGTGAATGAGAACGTTGACCACCGTCTGCCAGGCCGCGATGAACGGGTTCGGCCACTTGAACGCGCCGCTGACGATCCGGCCGTCGATCTCGATCAGCGCGAGCCACACCGCCGTCGAGGCGAGGGCGAGCCCGAGAACCGCGGGCGCGAGACGGGAGAAGAGACGCCATCCGCCGCCGACCGGCCAGCGCCTGGCGAGACGAAGCGACACGAGGCCGAAGAGCGCGTTGGGAACCACGGCCGCGAGGGCGCCGCGCACGGCCATGAAAGGCGCGATGCCGCCCGAGGTGTAGAGGACGGCGTAGAGGATGGCCAGCGCCGTCCACGCCCCCGCGTACGCCGCGAGCGGCGGGCGGAGCGCGGGCGGAGCGTCGGGGTCGCGCATAACGTCGCCGGACCCGATTGTTGCGGCCGGCCGCGTCCGGCGCAAGCGCGGCAATCGGGTCAGGGTGCCGTCGCCGGAGCGGCCGCCGCCGCGGCCACCGGGAGAGCCTCGATCTGGGGAAGCAGGACGTCTCTGGCGTAGTGCCACTCGGGAGCCGCCGTGATCGCGCCCTCGGCGTAAGCCAGAGCCGTGGCGCGGTCCGGGCTCTTCCCGTGAGAGTACAGGTACGCGAGGTTCATCAGATTCTCCGGCCCGCCCCACCTCGGCATCCAGGGTGAGGCGGGCGGCCGAGCGTTGGCCTCGAGCCATGCGCCCGCCACACCCTTGCGCAGCGTCGCGGCGGCCTTCGTCCAATCTCCCCCGCTCGACGGAGGCACCACCATTTGGAGGCCGCCCTTGATCCACAGCACGCGCGGATTGTCGCCTTCGTACGCCATGACCCACTTGTAGAACGCTCCGGACTCCTCGAGGAGCTTCTTGCGTTTCTCGGCGTCGTGCCCGGCGAGATAGATCCGATTCCCCCAACAGCCCACCATCGCGCTCTTGACCTCGTCCCAATCCGGGTGGCGGCCGAGCGCGGACTGAAAGCGTTCGAGCGCCTTCACGAGGTCCGCGTCGAGGTCGTCGGGCGTCGGGGTCTCATTGAAGCCATTCATTGTCCGTCGCCAGAGCGCGAATCCCCGCCAGTAGTCGCGGTATTCGGACAGCGGCCCGTTCGGGAGCCTGCTCAGCTCCGCATCGAGCCGGGCGAGCTCGGCCCGATTCCCGCGGTAGTCCGCGGACAAGACCGCCGAGGCGAGCTCGGTCAGCCGCGCTTCGTCGTTGCGGGCCGCCGGCGGCGCGATCAGCGCCGCCGCGGCAATGAGCATTGCTGCGAGAAAGGCCATGACGTCCTCCTGCGAGGCTTCTACGCGCGCCTGGCCGGGGCTTTCGCGGCGAATCGGTGAACCGCCGGAGGAGGCGCGCGACCGGGCGGGCAAGGCGCCCAATGGCGACAAGGAGTCCGCTAGACTGCCGCCGAATGACGCTCCGCGCCGACCTCGTCATCCCGGCGCCCGATGCGGAAAGCCTGCGCGAGATCTGCGCCTGGGACTCGTTCCGCCCGGCCACTTTCCCGGCATCGGACTTTCCGATGGCCGTCGTCCGGTTCGAGGGCTCCTCGTCCCGGCCCGTCGTCATCTCACGCGCCCGCCGGCCGGAGACGCTCAAGGCCCTTCCGGCCTCGCTCCGGACGCGGGCGGAGGAGGCGTTCGCAAGAGCCGAGCGCCGCATCTCGGGACTCCGGACGGCGCGCGGCCGCTCCCTCGATTTCACGGGCGGACCGCTCCTGATGGGCATCCTGAACGTGACCCCCGATTCCTTTTCCGACGGAGGGCTCTTCTTCGATCGCGACTCCGCCGTCGCGCACGGGCTCTCGATGCTCGAGGCCGGGGCGGGCGTCGTGGACGTCGGCGGAGAGTCCACGAGGCCGAGCAACTACGGCGAGGCCCGCGAGCTTTCCGCGGACGAGGAGCTGTCGCGCGTCCTGCCGGTGATCGCCGGAATCCGCGAACGGACCGACGCTCCCCTCTCCATCGACACGCGCAAGTCCGCCGTCGCGCGCGAAGCCCTTCGCGCCGGCGCGGACCTCGTCAACGACGTCACCGCGGGCCGATTCGATCCCGCGATGGCGCCGGCGATCGCCGAGGCCGGCGCCGGAGCTATCCTGATGCACATGAAGGGCACGGATCCGCGCACGATGCAGAACGACGTGCGCTACGACCACCCGATCGCCGACGTGGCGTCGGCGCTCGCGGAGTCCGCCGCGCGAGCGCTCGAGGCCGGCGTGGCCGCCGAGTCCATCGCGATCGATCCGGGCCTGGGCTTCGGCAAGAGCCCCGAGGGAAGCCTCCTCCTCATCCGTCACCTGCAGGCCTTGCGATCCCTGGGCTTCCCGCTCGCCGTGGGTGCCTCGCGAAAAGGATTCGTCCGCCGGTTCTCGGGGGTCGCCGAGGACGCCTCCCCGGGGGAGAGGCTGCCGGGCTCCCTCGCCGCTCTGGGTCACGCCGCGGCCGCCGGCGCCGTGATCGTCCGCGTCCATGACGTCGCCGAGTCCGCCCGCTATCTGCGGATGGCCCGCGCCTTGTCGCGCGCCGCGTCTTCGGCTCCCACGCCCGCCGGGGCCGTGACGCGGTGACGTAGTGTTCGAAGCCCTCGCCAATCGACTCGCGCCACTCGCGCACCTGAACTTCGGCTGGCGCGACGTTCTCGACATCCTGATCGTCGCCGTCATCACGTACGGCCTCCTGCGCCTGATCCGCGGGACGCGGGCGGTCCAGATGGTGCTGGGACTCTTCGCGGTCTTCGCCGTATACGCCGTAGCCGTCCTGCTGAAGCTCGCCGCTCTGACGACGGTGCTGAAGGCCCTGATCTTTTACGTCCCGTTCGCGATCATCGTCCTCTTCTCGCACGAGCTGCGCCGCGCCCTGGCCACGTTCGGCCGGACTCCGTTCTTCTCGCTCTTCTCCGGCTTCCACGCGGAAGAGACGATCTCGGAGATCGTCCTGGCCGTGACGTCGCTTTCGGCGCGCCGCGTGGGCGCCCTCGTCGTCCTCGAGCGGCGCGAGGGGCTGAAGACGTACATCGAGAACGGCTCGCAGATCGACTCCGCCATCTCCTACGAACTCCTCGTGACCGTGTTCGCGCCGGGAACACCGCTGCACGACGGCGCCGTGATCGTCAGCGGAGACCGCGTTGCGGCCGCCGCGTGCTTCCTGCCCCTCTCGCTCAAGGAGGGCCTGCCGAAGCGCTACGGCACGCGGCACCGCGCGGCGATCGGAATCACGGAGGAGACGGACGCCCTGGCGATCCTGGTGTCCGAGGAGCGTGGGACGATCTCGCTCGCGCAGAACGGCGAGCTGCAGGAAGATCTGGACGGCAAGGCGCTGCGCGACCTTCTCTTCCGCGAGTTCGCGGCGGAGCCTTGAGGGAGCGAGCTGACGATGCAGATCACCCGCATCCTCTTCCGCAACTTCGGCACCAAGCTGCTGGCGCTCGGGATCGCCTGCGTGACCTGGTACCTGCTGTCCGGAGAGCGCCGCGAGAGGATCTCCGAGAGGAGCTACCGCATCCCGCTGTCGATCGTGAACGTCCCGGCGAAGACGATGATCGTATCGCCACTGCCCGACGCCGTGGACGTGCGGCTGCGCGGCCCGTTCACGCCTCTGCGGCAGATCGAGCCGTCCAAGCTCGAGGCCGTGGTGGACCTCGCGGGAACGCCTCCCGGCGAAAAGCGTTTTCGCCTGGAGTCCGGCGATGTCAACGTTCCGCCGTCGGTCGAAGTCATCTCGATCGCGCCTTCGGATCTCCGCCTCGTCCTCGACGCGGTGGCCGAGAAATCCCTGCCGATCGTGGCGGACCTGACCGGCGTCCCGGGAGCCGGCGCCCGGGTGGAAGACGTCTTCGTCGAGCCCCGGCAGGCGAGGGTGTTCGGCCCGGAAAAGGTGGTTTCCCGCATGCTCAACGTGAGCACGGAGCCGGTCTCGGTGGAGGGCCGGACGGCCTCCTTCTCGGCGACGACGACGCTCGCCTCGCAGGCGCCGGGCGTGCGCGTGCGCGAAGGCCAGATCGTCACCGTCCGCGTCCGCATCGTTCCGTCCCCGTCGGCGCCGCCGTCTCCGACTCCGACACGTCTCAGGCGAAAATAGCGAAACCCATGAAGCTCTTCGGTACGGACGGTCTGCGCGGCAAGGCGGGTGAGTTTCCACTCGATCCGGCCTCGGTCCGGCTGCTGGGCCGCGAGCTCGCGTCGAGACTCTCGGCCGACGGAGGACGCCGCGTGGTCGTCGGCGGCGACACGCGCGAATCGACACCCCGCATCGTCGCGGACCTCTCGGCCGGCCTCGCGGAAGGCGGTTGCGGCGTGGCGTCGGCCGGCGTCATCACGACGCCCGGCGTCGCCGAGCTGGTCCTGGAAATCGAGGCGGCGGCGGGTGTCGCCGTGTCAGCGTCGCACAATCCTTACGAGGACAACGGCATCAAGATCTTCGGACCCGACGGCCGCAAGTGGCCGGACGAGGGAGAGGAGCACCTGGAGCGAATGCTGCTCGGGGCCGGTCCCGGCCGCAAGGCGACGCCGACCCCTTCGCCGCCCGATCCGGATCCAGGGCTCGCGGCGACATACATCTCGCGGCTCAAAGCCAGCGTGCCGGAGAACCTCGGCGGATTTCGCGTTCTCATGGACGCGGGCCACGGCGCCGCCTACCAGATCGGCCCGAGGACGTTCCAGCGCGCCGGAGCTCGGGTGAAGGCAATTCACGACGCTCCCGACGGCCGCAACATCAACCTCGGCTGCGGAGCGCTGCATCCCGAGGGCATGGCTCAGGCCACACGCCTGGAGGGCGCGGCGCTGGGAGTAGCGTTCGACGGCGACGCCGACCGCTCGATCTTCGCCGACGAGCGGGGCCGCATCCTCGACGGCGACGACGTTCTCTGGATCGTGGCCCGCGCCTGGAAAGTCGCCGGAAAGTTGACGCCGGGAGGTGTCGTCGGAACCGTCATGTCCAACTTCGGGCTCGAAGCGGCGCTCAAGCGCGAAGGGATCGCGTTTCATCGCGCCGCCGTCGGGGACCGCAACGTGGCGCGCCGCATGGACGAGACCGGCGCGGTCCTCGGAGGCGAGACGTCCGGCCACGTCCTTCTCGCTCCGCTCTCCCCGGCCGGCGACGGGATCCTGACGGCCCTGCTTCTCTCGGCCATCGTGTATCGCAGCGACCGACCCCTCTCGGAGCTGGCGACGCTGGAGAAGATGCCGCAGACGCTGCGCAACATTAGGGTCGGCCGGCGCGTGCCGATCGAGGAGGTCGCCGGCATCTCGCGGGCCGTGCGTCAGGCAGAGCAAGCCCTGAGCGCGCGGGGACGGGTCTTCCTTCGGTACTCCGGCACCGAGCCGCTCCTGCGGATCCTGGTCGAGGGCCCGGAAGCCGGCGAGGTCCGATCCATCGCCGACGAGCTGGAGGCGGCGGTGCGGGCGGAGCTCGCAGTCGTTTGAAAGCCATCCGGGCGGTCCTCTTCGACGCGGGCGGGACGCTGATCCACGTCGACGGGGAAAGAATCTGCCGGGCGGCCGGCGTGGGGTACGACCCGCCGGTGTTCCGGGACGCCGAAGCGACGGCGGTCACGGCGGTCCGGGCTCTCGTCCTCGCGAAGCCGGAGTCGCGGGACGCCGAACGGATCCCGCTGTATTTCGACACGATGCTCTCCGCGCTCGGAGTCGACGATGCCGACCGGCGTCTCGAAGGCGCGCGAGCCATCGCCGCCGAGCACGGCCGCCACAACCTCTGGTCGAAGCGGGCGGACGGGTCGGCCGAGACCCTCGAAGAGTTGCGGCGCCGCGGGTACCGGACCGCCGTGGTGTCCAACGCCGACGGGCGCGTCCGCGGTCTCCTCGAGGCGGCGGGCCTCTCGCCGCACCTGGAGTTCGTGGTGGACTCGGCGGAAGTGGGTTTCGAGAAGCCCGACGCGCGGATCTTCCAGACCGCGACGTTGCGGCTGGGCCTTCCCCCGGAGGCCTGCGCCTACGTCGGGGACATCTACGAGATCGACGTGGTCGGCGCGGCGGGCGCCGGCCTGCATCCGATTCTGATCGGCGAGGGCCCGGCCGCGGGCCCGGTGATCCGGGTCCCGGACCTCCAGTCTCTACTCACCCTCTTTCCTTCCTTCGCATAGACTCCGGCAACCGCTTCGCCCTTCGCGGTTTGACCTAGAGAAGGAGGTCACGATGGCCAGACGGACCACCCACCGCAGCGTCGCCGGCAAGAAGCTCTACGCCGTTCGGGACGCGGCCGGCCGATTCAAAGACATCCAGACGTACGAGCGCGCGCACCGCGCCGACATGGCGAGAAAGAGCAAGGCGGAAAAAACAAAGGCCGCCAAGAAAAAATAGGGCGGCCCTGAGCACCGCCGCGAGAGCGGCGGAAGGAGGGACTCCCATGGCCGGATTCTCAGCCGTTCGAACTCTCGCGGCACACTGGTGGCTTCTCCTCCTGCGCGGACTCATCGCGATCCTCTTCGGGATCATGGCCTTCGCCTGGCCGGGAGTGACCCTCGCGGCCCTCGTCCTGTTGTGGGGCGCCTACGCGCTGGTGGACGGCATCTTCGAGGTGATCGCCGGGGTCCGCGGCAAGTGGTGGGGGCTGGTGTTTCTGGGGATCCTCGGCATCGCCGCCGGCGTCCTCACGTTCATGTGGCCCGGGATCACGGCGATCGCGCTTCTCTGGGTAATCGCCATCTGGGCGATCGTCATCGGCATCATGCAGATCTCGGCCGCGATTCGACTGCGTAAGGAGGTCCAGGGCGAGTGGCTCTGGATCCTTTCCGGGATCCTGACCGTGATTCTGGGCGTGCTGTTGATCGCGCGGCCCGGCGCCGGCGCGGTGTCGGTGCTCTGGTTGATCGGGTGGTTCGCGATCGCGTGGGGAATCCTGCTCTGCATCCTGGCCTTCAAGGTCAAGAAGATGGGAGAGCTACCGATCGCGGCGGCGACGGCGTAGGCCCCCCTCACCCCTGCTCTTCCCCCCGATGGGGGGAGAGGGGATGTCGCGGAAATCAGTATCTCTCGACGTCGGGCGGGACCTGGCTGATGACGTTGGGCTCAGTGAAGACGATCGCGGTGCCGGAGATCGGCAGATAGACGGTGTGATTGCCGGCGGCCATGTCCACGCGGCACTCGTAGTAGCCGTGCGGGGAGATCGTCATCAGCATCGCGGGCTTGTTCTTGAAATCGAGCATCGGGCAGAACACGATGACTTTGGCGGGCATCGTCGGATCACTCCTTCTCGTTCTCGAGGATCTCGAGCATCTCCTCCCAGGCGACCGTCCGGACCTTGAGAGCCTTCGCTTTTTCGAGCTTCGATCCCGCTGATTCTCCCACGACCAGGAAGTCCGTCTTCTTGGAAACGGAGCTCGCAATCCTCGCTCCGGCCGCTTCGAGGCGCTCCGCCGCCTCCTCGCGCGAGATGCCCGGCAACGTCCCGGTCAGGACCACCGTCTTGCCCGCCAGGGTTCCCGACGCCGCGCGGACCGGCCGGGCCGCCTCGAAATTGACGCCGTGCCCGCGCAGCTTCTCGACGAGCTCCCGATGGCGCGGATGCGAGAACCACGCGTGGACCGCCGCGGCCGTGTTGGGTCCGACTTCCTCGGCCGCCTGGAGCTCCTCCTCCCCCGCCGCCGCGAGCGCGTCGAGGGACCCGAAGTGCAGAGCCAGCGTGCGGGCCGCCTTCTCGCCGACGTGCCGGATCCCGAGCGCGAAGAGCAGCCGCGAGAAGTCGTTGGTCTTGCTCTTCTCGATTTGGGCGAGAAGGTTGCCCGCCGATTTCTCGCCCCAGCGCTCCAGCTCCTCGAGGTCCTTCGCCTTCAGATCGTAGATCGACGCGACGTCCGAAAGCAGGCCTGCCCCGACCAGCTGGTCGATCAGCTTCTCGCCGAGCCCCTCGATGTCCATGGCGCGGCGCCCGCAGAAGTGACGCAGCGCTTCGCGCACGACGGCCGGGCACGCGGGGTTGACGCAGCGCGTCGCGACCTCGCCTTCCTCGCGCACGACCGGATCGCCGCACTCGGGGCAGTTTCGCGGCATCGCGAAGGGAATCGCATCCGCGGGCCGCTTCTCGACGATCACGCGGACGACCTTGGGAATGATGTCTCCGCCCTTCTCGACGACGACGGTGTCTCCGACCCGCACGTCCTTTCGGGAGAGGTCCTCGTAGTTGTGAAGGGTCGCGCGCTTGACCGTCGTACCGGCGAGCAGGACCGGATCGAAGAACGCCACCGGGGTGAGCGTCCCGGTGCGCCCGACGTTGACGCCGATGTCCCGCACGACCGTCGTCGCCTCCTCCGCCGGGAACTTGTAGGCCAGCGCCCAGCGCGGAGACTTCGCCGTGGCGCCGAGCTCGCCCTGCGTCGCGCGGTCGTCGACCTTGATCACGACGCCGTCGGTCTCGAAACCCAGCTCGTGCCGCTTCTCCTGCCACTCGTCCACGAAGCGGCGGACGTCCTCGAAGGTCTCGCACCGCCGCCAGTGGGAGCTGACCGGGAAGCCCAGTGCCTTCAGCCTCGTGAGCGTCTCCTCCTGGGTCCGGGGCATCGGCGAGGCCTCCACGACTCCGTAGAGCCACGCGTCGAGGCGTCGCCGGGCCGTGATCCGGGAGTCGAGCAGGCGCAGGGTGCCGGCCGCCGCGTTGCGCGGGTTGGCGAAGAGCGGCTCGCCCTCGGCTTCGCGATCGGCGTTGACGCGCTCGAAGGCCTTCTTCGAGTAGTAGACCTCGCCGCGGACTTCCAGCGGCGTCGTCTCCGGAATCGTGAGCGGCACCGTCCGAATCGTGCGCACGTTCGTCGTGACGTCGTCTCCGCGCACGCCGTCGCCTCGGGTTGCTCCCCGGACGAGGCGACCCCCCTCGTAGCGCAGGGAGATCGAGAGGCCGTCGATCTTCAGCTCCGCGACGAACCCTTTCGGCTCCCGTCCCAGGATGCGCGCGGCGCGGCTCCGCCACGCCTCGGCCTCCGGCCAGGAGTACGCGTTCTCGAGCGAGAGCATCGGCCGCGTGTGCGTGACCGACTCGAATCCTTCGGCGGGCGCGCCGCCGACGCGGCGCGTCGGGGAGTCCGGGCTGGCGAGCTCGGGGTGACGCGCCTCGAGCTCCTGGAGCTCGCGCATCAGGCGGTCGAACTCGGCGTCGGTGATCTCGGGACGGTTTTCGACGTAGTACAGGCGCTCGTGGCGCCGGATTTTTTCACGCAGCGCCTCCACGCGCCGCGCCGCCGTCGAAGCTTGCTCTTCCGCCGGTCCCGTCACGCGCGTCATGCTACAGTCCCCGCGATGCCTCCGGCAAAGCTGCGAGCTCTTGCCCTCGCGCTCCTCGGAGCCGCATCCCCGGCGCTCTTCGCCGACGCGTTTCCTCCTCCTCCCGTCGCCTCGTACCAGATTTCCTGCCGCCTCGACGCCGAGAAGAAGACCGTCGAGGGCACCGAGGTCCTGACGTGGAAGAACACCACGTCGCGCCCTGCCTCGACCCTGCGCTTTCACCTCTACTTGAACGCGTTTCGCAACACGCTCTCGACCTTCTGGAAGGAGTCGGGGGGCGAGAACCGCGGAGGCAAGCTGCCCGAGTCGTGGGGCTCGATCGAGGTCATCCGGATGACGGCGGCGGACGGGGCGGACCTGCTTCCCTCGCTCAAGTACGTCGCGCCCGACGACGGCAACGTCCACGACCGCACCGTCGCCGAAGTGCTGTTGCCCAAACCGGTCGCGCCCGGAGAGACGATCTCGGTGGCGATCGACTTTCTCTCGCGCCTCCCCAGGATTTCGGTCCGGACCGGCTACCGGGACGAATTCTTCTTGGTAGTGCAGTGGTTCCCGAAGATCGGCGTGTTCGAGGATAACGGCTGGAACTGCCACCAGTACCATGCCACGAGCGAGTTCTTCGCCGACTTCGGCAGCTACGACGTCTCGATCGACGTGCCGGCGCGCTACCGGGGCAAAGTCGGCGCCACCGGGCGCCTGGTCGAGACGCGCGAGACCTCGTCCGGCCGCATCCTCTATCGCTTCCAGCAGTACGGCGTGCACGACTTCGCCTGGACGGCGGACCCGGGTTATATCGTTCTCGAGGACATCTTCCGCGAGCCCGGCGTCGGCGACGCGAAGCTCGTCCTGCTGCTGCAGTCCGAGCACGCATCGCAGGCGGAACGGCACTTCCGCGCCGCCAAGGCGGCCCTCTCGGGCTACGGACGCATCCTGGGCCCGTACCCCTATCCGACGCTCACGATCGTGGATCCTCCCTGGGGCGCGCGCGGCGCCGGAGGGATGGAGTACCCGACGCTGATCACGGCGGGCACGTCCTGGAGCGCGCCGACGAAGATCCTGCGGCCCGAGGGCGTGACGGTCCACGAGACGGGCCACCAGTTTTTCTACGGGATCATCGCGAACAACGAGTTCGAGGAAGCCTGGCTGGACGAAGGCTTCAACACCTACATGACCGACCGCGTGCTCGCTGCCGTTTTCGGACCGAACCACGTGGACCTGTCGGTGTTCGGCCTTCACTTTCCGCTCGGGATCGACATTCACCAGCCGCTCGACGTCAATCGCCGCTACTTCGAGGTCGCCGACTGGGACGTCCTGGCTTCGGAGAGCTGGCGTTTCCGCGACCGCAAGTCCTACGGCGGACAGGTCTACTCGAAGACCGCCCTGACCCTGGCGACGCTCGAGCGCCTGATGGGGACGGCGACGATGGACCGCGCGCTCCGGCTCTACGCCGACCGATGGCGCTTCCGCCATCCGACCACGAAAGACTTCATCCAGGCGGTGAACGATTCGACCGGCCGGAACTGGAACTGGTTCTTCGACCGCACGTTCTACTCCTCGGGCGTCGTGGACTATGCGGTCGCCGACGCGGAGAGCCGCCCCGCGAAAGCGCCGCGCGGCCTCTTCGAGAAAGACGGCAAGCTCGCCGAGGGGGCGCCGGCGGCTCTTGCGAATCCGAAGGGATACGACAGCGT
>JBKOZO010000118.1:0-26648 GCA_046725935.1 Acidobacteriota bacterium
CCGAGAACAGCAAACAGCGGCTGATCTCGGTCCAGTACACGAATCCTCCGTCCTACTGGATGGACGCCAAGCAGTACAACAAAGCCGAGTTCCAGAACGCTCTCGACGAGATCTACCAGCGCAATCCGACGGCCGAGATCATCATCAAGGCCGACCAGCGTCTGAAGTACGGCGACGTCAAGGACGTCTTCAAGATGGCCAAGGACGCCGGGTTCCAGGACGTCGGCCTGATCGCCGAGAAGAAGCAGAAGACCTAGCAAGGAGACCCCAGACATGGCGATGGGAGCCGGTGGCGGCAGCAGCGACTACAAGAGTGACATCAACATCACGCCCCTCGTGGACGTGGTGCTCGTGCTGCTGATCATCTTCATGGTCATCACGCCGCTGCTCCAGATGGGCTACGACGTGAAGGTGCCGCCCAAGGTGCCGCCGACGGAGAACCAGCCGCCTCCGACAGACCTCATCATCGTGTCGCTGACGCCAACGAACAAGATCTTCCTCAACAAGGAAGAGGTCACGGCGCAGACTTTGTCCCTGCGGTTGACCGAAATCCTCAAGAACCGCGCCAACAAGACGATCTTCTTCTCGGGCGACGACGCCGCGAGCTACGGCGAGGTCATCAAGGTCATGGACCTGGCCCGCAACGCCGGAGCCAAGAACATGGGCATCGTCATGGAGACCGTTCCGGTCGGGCAGTAAGTCGGGTTTCCAGCCCCGAGTCTCGAGTCTCGAGCCCTTCTGATATCCTCCCCGGCCGGTTGGCCGGCAGCGCCGGCAGCCGCCGAATCACGCGAAAACAGGAGTTGGACGAATGTCTTTCGAGCTTGCTCTGCCCCTGATCCTGGCCGTTTCGGTCGGGTCGCTCTTCGTGGCCGGTTTCCTGGCCTCCTGGGTTCTTCGCAAGGACACCGGAACCTCCGCGATGCAGGCGATCTCCAACGCGATCAAGGAGGGCGCCGAAGCCTTCCTCCGCCGGCAGAACCGCACCATCGGCCTGCTGGCCGTCCTGCTGGCGGCGCTGATCTTCGTCCTCTACGGCTTCGTCCGTTCCCATCACGACTTCGACCCGGTCCCGACCGCCCTGCGACTGGCCTTCTGGACGACGCTGTCCTTCGTCCTCGGAGCGGCCTGCTCGGTCATCGCCGGGTACATCGGCATGTGGGTCTCGATCCGCGCCAACATCCGGACCGCCTCGGCGGCCCGCAGCTCCTTGAACGACGCGCTTCGGATCGCCCTCCGCGGGGGCGCCGTCTCGGGCCTCTTCGTCGTCGCGATGTCCCTCTTCGGCGTCGGCGGCCTCTACTGGCTGGTCAGCCACTTCACCGAGGTCGCTCCCGAGCACATCCCGCTCCTCATCGTCGGCTACGGCTTCGGCGCGTCCTTCGTCGCCCTCTTCGCCCAGCTCGGCGGCGGCATCTACACCAAGGCCGCCGACGTCGGCGCGGATCTCGTCGGCAAGGTCGAGGCCGGGATCCCCGAGGACGACCCGCGCAACCCCGCCGTGATCGCGGACCTCGTCGGCGACAACGTCGGAGACTGCGCCGGCCGCGGCGCCGACCTCTTCGAGTCGACCGCCGCCGAGAACATCGGCGCGATGATCCTCGGCGCGACGCTGGCCGCGGCCCTTCAGAAGCAGAACATGGCCTTCTCGGCGGGGATCGTGGGCGTGATGCTCTTCCCGCTGGTCGCGCGCGCGTTCGGCCTCATCGCCTCGATCATTGGCATCTTCCTCGTCAAGACGCGCGAGGACGCCGACCCGATGCAGGCCCTCAACCGCGGCTACTACGTGGCGGCCGCGCTGGCGATCGGAGGCTTCTTCGTGGCCACCAAGTGGCTGCTCCACAACGACGCCCGTCCCGACGCGTGGTGGATGTACTTCCTGTGCGGCATGATCGGCGTGCTCACGTCGATCTTGTTCGTATTCATTACGCAGTACTACACCGAGTACCGCTACCGGCCGGTCCGTGAGATCGCCGAAGCGTCCCAGACGGGCCCCGCCACGAACATCATCACGGGCGTCGCGGTCGGCTTCGAGTGCACGCTCGCCCCGGTCGTGGCGATCTCCGCCGCCATCCTAGCGTCCTACAAGATCGGCTCGGCGGCTCTTCCGGGCGGAGGCCTCTTCGGAACCGCCGTGGCCACGATGGGCATGCTCGGAACGGCAGCGTACATCCTCGCCATGGACACGTTTGGCCCCATCACGGACAACGCGGGAGGCATCGTCGAGATGTCGAAGCAGCCGGAGGAGATCCGCAAGAAGACGGACCGGCTCGACGCGGTCGGGAACACGACCAAGGCGCTGACCAAGGGCTACGCGATCGGGTCCGCGGCGCTGGCCGCGTTCCTGCTGTTCTCGGCATACCTCGACGAGCTCAAGAACTACGGCGCGGAGCTGAATTCCGTCAACCTCGCCAAGCCCGAGGTGTTTATCGGAGCTCTGTTCGGCGCGATGCTGGTGTTCTTCTTCTCGGGCCTGGCGATCAAGGCCGTTGGCAAGGCCGCCTACGTTGTGATCCAGGACGTGCGCGCCCAGTTCAAGGAACACCCGGGCATCATGCAGGGCACGGAAAAGCCGGACTATGGCCGCACGGTCGACATCGTGACGCGCGGGGCCCTACGCCAGATGATCGCGCCGGGGTTGGTCGCCGTGGGCACGCCGATCGCCGTGGGCCTGATCTTCAAGCGATTCGGCGTCGGAGCCGAGGCCGTCGCCGGCCTGCTCATGGTCGGGACGATCGCCGGCATCGTCGTCGCCACGTTCCTCAACAACTCGGGCGGCGCCTGGGACAACGCCAAGAAGTACATCGAGACCGGAGCCTACGGGGGCAAGGGCTCGCCGACGCACAAGGCCGCAGTCGTGGGCGACACCGTCGGGGATCCGTTCAAGGACACGGCCGGACCGTCGCTCCACGTGCTCATCAAGCTGCTCGCGACGATCACGCTGGTTCTGGCGCCGCTGTTCATATAGCGGCCGACTCGTAGGGGCGGGGCTTGTCCCCGCCCGGCGCGAAGCGGGCGGCCGCAAGGGCCGCCCCTACGCCGGACACTCAGACGAACCGGCTCAAGACCTCGTTGGACACGAGGAATCCCCGCTCAGTGAACCGCACATGGTCGCCGGAGCGCTCGAGGATCCCGGCGGCGAACCAGCCGTCGTAGTCGCCGCTCAGGCGATCGTCGCCAGAGCTTTCGACCAGAGCTTCGATCGCGGTTCGGGCGACGCCATCGGAGAGGCGCAGGCCCAGGTACACCGACTCCCTTGCGGCCTCCCCGTCGCTGACCGCCGCATCGAGGGCGCGCGGCCGACGGCCCTGTGCGAGACCCGCGATGTAGCCCTCCAGGGCCGATACGTTGGCCCGGCGGCGACCGGCCCAGTGCTCGTGCGCCGCGACGCCGAGGCCCAGCGTCGGCGTCCTGGTCCAGTACTTGAGGTTGTGGCGGGACTCGCGGCCGGCCTCCCCCCAGTTGGAGATCTCGTAATGGCGTAGACCCCGTCTCGCCAGCGTCTCGGCCATCTCCAGCCACAAGTCCGCCTGGGCGTCGTCGCCGAGGTACTTCTCGGGATGGAGCCTCCGGTCCTCCTCCATGACGCGGGACTTCTCGACCTCGAGCAAGTAGACCGAGACGTGGGAGACGCCCGCCTCCAGCACTCCCGCGAGGCTGCCGCGAAAGCTTCCCGCGGTCTGGAACGGCAGGCCCACAATGAGGTCGCCGGAGACCGACATGCCCGCGGCCGACAGCAACGACACGGCTGCGCGCGCCTTCGCGGAGTCATGCCGGCGTCCGACGGCCAGAAGCTCCTCGTCGGAGAGCGACTGCACGCCGACGGAGATGCGCGTTATGCCGGCGGCGCTCCATGCCCGTGCCGCAGCCGCCGAAACATCCTCCGGATTGGCTTCGAGCGTGACCTCGGCGTCCGCCGAAACGGCGAACCCGCGTCGCAGCGTCGACAGCAGCCGCTCGATCGACGCCGGAGGCAGGAGCGAGGGCGTTCCGCCGCCGAGGTAGATCGAGTCGAAGACCCACCCGCGGGCTTCCTCGGCGGCCAGCGCGGCTTCCGCCTCGAGAGCCCGCAGATACGCCTCCCGGGACGAGCCGTCCGTCGTCACGACGAACGCGCAGTACCCGCAGCGCGAGGCGCAGTAGGGCAAGTGGACGTAGATGCCGCCGGGGGTCATGGCGTCGCCGACAGGGCCGCCTCGGCCTCGTGCCGGATTTCGTCGGGGAACGGGAACACCTTGCGGAAGTTCCCTTCGCGGGCGACCGCGGCCAGGTCCCGCGGCGCCTCGTCGATCCATCGGACCGCCGCGTGCAGGAGGGCGGCGTGATGGTCGCCGCGGCTGGACGTCTCGGCCAGCTCCTCGAGGCGTGCCGCGGCCCGAACGTTGCCCGGCGGAGTGCCCCGTCCGACCGCGCGCGGGGGCAGAAGCGAGAGGCCCGCCGCGGTGCAGGCCGAATGAAATGCCGAGAGCCGTCGGCTCATTTCGGCGGGCCAGTCGCCGTGATGGATGAGGTCGAAGAACCGGTCGGTCGCCTCCGCGGCCTCTTCCCGCGCGGCCACGATCGCACGACGGCCCGGTCCGTCCGCCGCGGGAACGATTGCCGAGAGCGACGCCGCGCCTTCCGCCCGCGCCGCCGCGATCAACGCATCCATCTCATCGGGCTCCGCCGTCCACCCGGGAAGCAGCGGAACCAGCGCCGCCGCGGGCAGACCCGCTGCGTTCGCCTCCGCGAGGCCCGGAAACGCGGCCGCTGCCCGGCCGGGCCGCCAGGAGCAGAGGACCACAGCCTCGCCGCCCGGCGCGGCGGGCAGGCCCGCCGGATCGGGATCCAGGAGATACGCGGCCCTGCCCGACTCGATCGCGGCCTCCCCGGCGGCGCGAAAGGCGCCCCTGACCTCCTCGGCCGGAGCGCACGGACCGATCAGGATAGGGCCGTCGGGAATCCGTCCCAGCGATTCACGCCAAGCCGCAGGGTCGCCGGGTCCCGCGAAGACCACTGCATCGGCTCTGCCGTTGCGAAAGCGGCGCTCGACCGGATCGAAGCGAAAGCTCGGACCGATCGGGTCGGGACCGTACGGGAGGAGCCGGCCAGCGAGGCGCCGCCCGGCCACCACTGTTTCCCCGATCCGCGCGGCCGCCGATGCCGCCGGCTCGTAGACGATCACCGCCGCGACGCCCGGCGCGCCCGGGAGATGGAACCGGACCGGCCATAGCGGGCGAAGACGTCCGCCTCGAAGTTGACGCGGTCCCCGGGGCGGGCGCTCCCGAGCGTGGTGCGCCGGTGCGTCTCGGGAATGACGGCCACGTCGAACGCGCGGCCGCGGCGGCGCGCCACCGTGAGGCTCACGCCGTCGAGCGCCACGGAGCCCTTCTCCACCACGAAACGCGACTGGCCGGAAGGGATCGTGAACCGGTATGTCCAGGAGTTTCCGGAGCGTTCGACGCCGAGGATGCGCGCCACGCCGTCGACGTGCCCGAGGACGAAATGGCCGGAGAGCCGGTCTCCCCAGCGTAGCGCACGCTCGAGGTTGACGCGGCTGCCCGGACGCAGCGCTCCCAGACTCGACCTTCTCAGTGTCTCCGGGGAAAGATCGGCCAGAAGCCACCGCGAGGAGCTCTTCGCCGCGGTCAGGCAGACTCCCGACACGCACACGCTCTCCCCGGCGGCGACGCGGCGCCAGCCGGCCGGAAGCGACAGGGTCAGGCGCGCTCCTCCCCGCCGCGGCTCGACCGACTCGACCGTGCCCACGCCGGAGACGATGCCCGTGAACATCCGCCTGAGTCTAGCCCGAGGCCCGGCCGCGGCGCCCGACGCGTGCCGTCCAGAGGAAGTCCTCGCCGACGGGCTCGCAGACGACGTCGTCGAGGCTCACCGCCCGGGAAAGGGAAAACCCGTCGCCGCCGACGGCGCTCATGGCGGCGCGGCCGCCGAGCACGCGCGGCGCCGTGAACACCGCAAGGCGGTCCACGAGCCCGGCCTCGAAAAACGACCCGAGCGTCTCGGCTCCCCCTTCGACCATCACGCTCGCGACCTCGCGCCGACCGAGCTCGGAGAGCAGGCAGCGGAGGTCGACGGTTCCGCGGGAACGACCCGGCAGGCTCCAGACTTCGACGCCGCGGGCTTCCAGACGGCGCGCCTTCGGATGCGGAAGGCGGACCGCGGTCACCACGAGCTTTCGGCCGGGGCCCGAGAACACGCGGGCTTTCACCGGCACCCGGAGCTTCCCGTCGAGGACGATTCGCCAGTGCGTCCGCGACCGGCCGCGCGTGAGGCGGCGCGACAGGCGGGGGTCATCCGCCGCGACTGTGCCGGCGCCGACGAGAACCGCGTCGTACTCCTCGCGAAGACGCAGGGCTCGCCGCCGCGCCGCCGGTCCCGTGATCCAGCGGCTCTCCCCCGCGGCCGAGGCGATCTTGCCGTCCAGCGTCGCCGCCCACTTGGCGAGCACGAACGGCCGGCCCGAAGCGATCCACTTCCAAAACTTCTCGTTCTGCGCCTCGGCGCGGCGCCTCCAGAGGGCGGGCGCCAGGCGCACTTCCACTCCGGCCCGGCGGAGCGCCGAGAGGCCGCGGCCGGCGACCAGCGGATTCGGGTCCGACGCGGCCACGATGACCCGGCGCACGCCGGACGCCGCGACCGCCGGCGCGCAGGGAGGCATGCGTCCCTGATGCGCGCACGGCTCGAGCGTGAGGTAGAGGTCGGACCCGCGCGCGGCCGATCCGGCCTTCCTCAACGCCAGGATCTCCGCGTGTACCTCGCCCGCCTTTCGGTGGAACCCTTCGCCGACGAGGCGGCCGCGCGAGACCACGACCGCTCCCACCATCGGATTCGGCGAGACGGATTCACGCCCGCGCTCGGCCAGCGCGAAGGCGCGATCGAGCCAGCCCAGGTCAATGGGCGGCATCGTCTCCGCCCAGGAGGGCCCGGGCGTACTCGGCCGGATCGAAGGGGACGAGGTCGTCCACACCCTCCCCCACGCCCACGTAGAGAACCGGCAGCTTGAGCTCGCGATAGATCGCGAGCACGATGCCGCCGCGGGCGCTGCCGTCGAGCTTCGTCAACACGACCCCCGTCGCTCCCGCCGCCTCCACGAAGCGGCGCGCCTGGGCGAGGCCGTTGACGCCGGTGGTCGCGTCGAGGACGAGCAGCGTCTCGTGGGGAGCGCCCGGAACCTCCCGGCCGGCGATCCTCCGCATCTTCGCCAGCTCCTCCATGAGGTTTTTCTTGGTGTGGAGCCGCCCGGCCGTGTCCACCAGGAGCGACTCAACACCGCGCGCCTTGGCGGCCGACAGCGCGTCGAAGAGGACCGCCGAGGGGTCCGCGCCCTCGCTGTGGCGCACGACCGGAAGGTCCAGCCGATCGGCCCAGATCTGGAGCTGGTCGATCGCGCCGGCGCGAAACGTGTCGGCCGCGGCCAGCAGCACGCTCCGGCCCTCGGCCTTCTCGCGGGACGCGAGCTTGGCCGTGGTCGTCGTCTTGCCCGAGCCGTTGACACCGACGAGAAACGTCACGAACAGAGGAACCTCGGCACGCCGGCCGGGCCGGGGAGCGCCCGCGAGCACCTTCTCGATCTCCTCGAGGAGCATCGTTTTCAAGGCCTCGAAATCCGTGCGCTGCGCCGATCCGGCCCGCTCGCGCACGGCATCGGTCAGCGCCGCCGCCGTCTCCGCGCCGACGTCCGCCGAGACGAGAGCCTCCTCCAGGGTCTCGAGCACCGACTCGTCGATGCCAAGCCCCTTCTTCACCGCCGTCCCGAGCTTCTCGAGGATCTCGGTGTGCGTCATGAAGAGGCCGCGCCGGACCTTGGCGAAGAAGCCGCGGCGCGCGGGCTTGTCGGGCGAGACGATCTCGTCGCTCATCGGGGAAGGGGGAAGATACCTTGAAAGCCGGGCGCTCGCCCGGCCGCCTACGACGTGCTTTTCTCCAGCACCAGCCGCGCCTTCGCGCCCGTGTCGCCCGTCGGATCCAGGTCTACGGCGCGCTGCAGGTAACGGCGCCCCAGGTCGGCCTTCTTCAGCGACAACAGGCACATTCCCAGGCGCAGGTTGGCTTCGGCGTTAGTGTTGTCGAGCTTGATCGCCGCCAGATAGTCCTCGGCGGCGCCCTGGAGATCGCCCGAGGACTCTTTGGCGATTCCGCGCCCCAGCATCGCGAGGAACGATTTCGGATCCCGGGCCAGGGCGTTGGTGAACTCGTCCTCCGCCGCCGCGTAGTCTCCCTGCCGCTGGCGGAGCCTCCCCAGGTTGATCGTCGCCGAAAGCCGGTCGTCCGGATTCTGCGACCGCTCGGCCGCGTCGAAATCGGACTGGGCCTCCTTGTACTGGCCCAGCTCCATCCGGGCCACGCCGCGGTTGTTGTGGTACGAGCCATTCTCCGGCGCCAGGCTCACGGCCTTGTCCAGGGGTCCCAGGGCTTCCTTGAAGCGGCCCTGCATCAGCAGCGAAAGCCCCAGGCCGTCGTGGACCTCGGCGTTTTTCGGATCCTCCTTTAGGCATTCGCGAAACGCCTTCTCGGCCTCGACGGCGCGTCCGTCGCGCAGGAGGACCTGGGCCATGCGCTCGTTCAGGAGGACCTCGGCCGGAGTCTTGGCCTTCGAGGACTTGCTCGCGCAGCCCGAGACGGCCAGGACCAGCGCCAGGGCCGCCGCGAATCGGATCGCGTTGCCGGGATGCCTCATCGCGCCGCCGCCGCGGCCCGTCCGGCCGCGCCGGCCGCGTCGCCCGGAATGAGGTCGCCCCGCGAATACGAGCGCGCCAGCGCCTCGACCACTTCCCCGTTGAACCGCGTTCCCGACATCTCGCGAAGCCTCTGGATCACGTACGAAACCTCCATGGCCTTCTGATAGGGCCGGGTGGTCGTCATCGCGTCGAACGCGTCGGCGACGGCGACGATCCGGGCCTGCAGCGGAATCTGCTCGCCCTTCAGACCGTCGGGATACCCGCCTCCCTCCCACTTTTCGTGGTGCCACTTCATGCCCGGAATGATAGCGGCCAGCTGGGGAATTGTCTCCATGATCGCGGCGCCCTTGGCCGGATGCGCCTTCATCAGCTCGAACTCTTCGTCGGTCAGCGCCGTGGGCTTGCGGATGATACGGTCGTCCACGCCGATCTTGCCGACGTCGTGGAGCAGCGCCGAGAGGCGCGTCTTGCGGATCTCGTCGGTCGGCAGCCCCATCTCCTTGGCGATCGCCGACGCGTAACGGGCGACGCGCTCGGAGTGGCCTCGCGTGTAGGGATCCTTGGCGTCGATCGCGGCCGCGAGCGCCCGGATCGCCGAGAGAAACAGCTCCTGGTTCTCGCGCGCGGCCTTCTGCACCCTCTCGAAGGCGTCTTTGATCGAGACGCTCATCGCGTTGAAGTTCTCGGTCAGATCCGCGATCTCGGCCGTTCCGGAGACCTCCACCTCGGTGCCGTACTGGCCCTGGCTGACCGCCCGTGTCGACTCCACCAGGTGCGCGATCGGCTTCGAGAGAGCGCGCGCGAAGAGAAGTCCGAACAGGAGGGCGCCGGCGAGGCTGGCGGTGCTCCAGAGCACCGTGTCTCGGACCATCCGGTCTACGGAAGCGAAAATGATGTTGCGGTCGCGTTCGACGAGGACGCCCCAGGGAGGTTCGCCGACCGGCGCGATCGAGGCCTGGACCGTGCCCGCCGACGTCGTCTCCGAGCGCGTCAGGCGGGCCGGGAAGCGCACGAAGTCGGCCACGAGGGAGGAGGGGTGGACCTCGGGTCTCTTGGAAACCGGAAACAGGATGCGGCCCCCCCGATCCACGACCGTCGTGCGGAGCTCGCGGCGGGCCTCGTCCTGGAGCTCGCGGACAATCGGCTGCCACGAGACCAGCGCCTCCACGACCCCGATGCGCGCGCCTTCATCGTCGTGGACCGGAGCCGCCAGAACCGCGACGGCTCCGAGCGCGCCCGCCGCGAAGGGAGTCCCCACGTACCGGGCGCCGTCGCGCGCGGATTCGAATCCCCGCCGGAACTCGAGGTCGATTTCCGGGGCTCGGACGTCGGGACCCACGAAGCTGCCGACCCCCTCCAGATTCACACCGCGCAGCGCGAAGAGCGGGCCCGCGACTTGCAGGGCGCTTTTCAGGATGTCCGGACCCGCCGCCTGACTGAACGGGTCCTTGTTGGTCAGGTGTTTTCCGAGGCGGATGGCGTCGGCCGCTTTGGCCAGTTGCTGCTCGGCGCTCGCGAAGTAGTTGGTGATGTGGTCCGCGATCGCCGCGGACGAACGAGTCAGATACTTCGCTTCCAGGGTTTCGAGCGTGCTCCGATTGCGCCGGATCAGGACGGCCTCGGCGACTAGGAGAGGAACCAGCGAAGCGAGGATCAGGGCGCCCGAAAGCAGGACGAAGAGGCGAATCCGACGCTGACCGGAACGCCCGCTCACGATAACGTCATTATAGCCGCTGCTTCGATCCACTCTTCCGCCGGCAGCGCTTCCTCCACGCGCGCCCTGCCGATTCTCTCGAGCAGGACGCCGGCGACGCCGTCGGCCGTCGCCTTCTTGTCCAGCGCGATCAAAGGCCGCAGCCTCTCCGCGCGCCGTTCGGGCTCGGGGAAAGGTCCCAGACGCGAAAGCGTGGCTCGGATCACATCGGCGTCCGCGGCCGGCAACCCGGCGCGGCGGCGCGAAAGCTCGAGCGCGGCCGCGATGCCCCACGCCACCGCCTCGCCGTGGCGCAGCGTCTCGTAATTCCCCGCGGCCTCCAGGGCGTGACCGAGCGTGTGCCCGAAATTGAGGATGCGGCGCCGGCCGCTCTCGCGCGGATCCGAAGAGACCACCGCGGCTTTCACGCGCGCCGCGCCGGCCAGAAGCGAAAGGACCCCGTCGGGATCGCGCGCGAGGATCTCCGGCAACGCCCGCGCGCTCGCCTCGTGAAGCGCGGCGTCCGCGATCCATGAGGCCTTGAAGGCCTCGACCAGTCCGGCGCGGTAGTCGCGCTCGGGCAGTGTCTCCAGGCACGTCGGATCGATCAGAACCGTCTTCGGCGGATGGAAGCTGCCGAGCAGGTTCTTCCCGCGCGGGTGATTGACTCCCGTCTTGCCGCCGATCGCGGCGTCCGACATGCCTGCGGTCGTCGTCGGAACGGCGTTCCAGGCCACGCCGCGCAGCAGGATCGCGGCCGCGAAGCCGACGACGTCGGTGACGACGCCTCCCCCGACGGCCACGAACGCGTCGTCCCGCCGCAGACCCGCCGCGAGCGCGGCCTCCGCGATCGTTTCGATGGTCGCCAGCGTCTTGGCGCGCTCGCCGTCCTCGATCGTCAGATCCAGGAGGAGCCGGCCCGGCAGCGCGGCGCGGACGCGGGCAACTGCCGCCTCGGCGGACCGCGGTCCGACCAACAGAAACCGTCCCGACGGTGACACGAGGTGGAGGGCCGCGTCGTCGAGGAGGCGCTTGCCCGCGAGGATGACGCCGCCGCCCGCGACTTCGATCGTCTCGGGCGAAGGCGCCGCGCTCACCCGTCCGACCGCTTCGGCGGCTCGAGGCCGAGCTCTTTCAGCTGCACCGGGAGGACGCTCGTGGGCGCCTTCGTCATCAGGTCGATCCCCGAAGTCGTCTTCGGGAAGGCGATCACGTCGCGCAGCGAGGACGCTCCCGCGGCGATTGCGCAGATCCGATCCAGACCCAGCGCGATGCCGCCGTGCGGCGGCGCGCCGTACTTCAGCGCGTCCAGCAGGAAGCCGAACCTCTCGCGACCCTCGGTCTCCGAGATTCCGAGGACGCGGAAGACGCGCTCCTGCAGGTCCGCCCGGTGGATTCGGATGGACCCCGAGCCGAGCTCCCAGCCGTTGACCACCACGTCGTAGGCGCGGGCGCGCACGCTGCCCGGATCCGACTCGAGCCGGTCGATGTCCTCCTCGCGCGGCCCCGTGAAGGGATGGTTCATCGGGAACCACTCCTTCTTCTCTTCGTCGAAGCCCAGAAGCGGGAACTCCGTGACCCACAAGAACGCATAGCGGGACTCGTCCACGAGCTTGCGCTCGCGGGCGACCTCGGCCCTCAGAGCCGCGAGGGCGGCGAACGCCGCCGTCTCCCGGTCCGCGACGACCAACAACAGATCGCCGTCGCCGGCGCCGGCCGTCTCCAGGAGCCGCTCGAGCGTGCCCTCCGGCAGGCTCTTCTTCGCCGGCGACGCGATCTCGCCGGCCGCGCGCTTGACCCAGAGCAATCCGGCGGCGCCGTGCTCGCGGGCCTTCTCGGTCAGCTCGTCCAGGCGCTTCCGGGAAGCGGACGCTCCGCCCGGCACGCGCAGTCCCCGGACCGTCCCTTTCGAACCGAGCGCCTTCTCGAACGGGGCGAACCTCGTGCCCGCCGCCGCCGACAGGTCGCACAGGGGCAGGTCGTAGCGCAGGTCCGGGCGGTCGGTCCCGTACTTCTCCATCGCCTCGCGGAACGTCAGGCGCGGGAACGGCCGCTGGGCGCGAATTCCGGCCGCGGCGAAGGCCTCGACCAGAAACGCCTCGACCGTATCGAAGACCATCTCCTCGGTCGGGAACGACATCTCCAGGTCGATCTGCGTGAACTCGAACTGCCGGTCGGCGCGCAGGTCCTCGTCGCGGAAGCAGCGGGCGATCTGGAAGTACTTCTCGAAGCCCGACATCATCAGGATCTGTTTGAAGAGCTGGGGAGACTGGGGCAACGCGTACCACTGGCCCCGGTGGACGCGGGAGGGCACCAGGAAATCGCGCGCCCCTTCGGGTGTGGAACGGGTCAGCATCGGCGTCTCGACCTCGAGGAATCCGCGCTCATGGAGGACCTTCCTCACGCGGAAGGCGATCTCGTCGCGGAGCACGAAGTTCTTGAGCATCGCCGGCCGCCGCAGGTCGAGGTACCGGTACTCGAGCCGGAGCTCTTCGGTGGCGTTGGTGCGGTCCTCGACGACGAACGGAGGAGTCTCCGAGCGCGCCAGGAACTCCAGGCTCGAAGCGATGACCTCGACGTCGCCGGTCGGCAGATCGCGGTTGCGTTGCCCTTCCCCGCGCATCACGACCTGTCCCTCGATCGCCACGACGTCCTCGTGGCGCGCCTCGGACGCCGCGGCGACCGCCGCCTCCGGGCTGCGCGCGCGGTCGAAGACGACCTGGACGAGCCCGCTGCGGTCGCGCAGCGTCAGGAAGATCAGGTCGCCGAGGTCGCGCCGGCGCGAGACCCATCCCTGAGCCAATACCGTCTTTCCGGCATCGGAGGCGCGTAGCGCGCCGGCGGCTTGTCTCTCTTTCGTCATCGTTCCCTCCCCGCGCCCAGCCGCTCCGCCAGCTGTGAGCGCGAAAAGGTCTGCTGCTCGCCGGTCGACAGGTCCTTGATCGTGACCGCCTTCTCTTCCCGCTCCCGGGATCCGAGAAGCACCGCGTGAATTCCGCTCGCGCAGAACGCATATTGATTCGGCTCCCTCGCGGCCTGCGCCGCGCGGGCCAGCCCCTTGACCAGGCCCCGGCCCGTCAGATCGCTTTCGACGACCGCGTCGGGAGCCGCGACGCGGATCTCCTCAGCCACCGCCAGCGCGTACGCGAGCTCGTCGTGCGAATCGGGCACCACGAAGAACACGGGACGCGCGGTCCGAACGTCGCTCTGCATCGCCGCGATCAGGCGGTCCTCGCCGATCGCGAAGCCCACCGCCGGCGTGGGCGGGCCGCCGAGGTCTCCGACCAGGTTGTCGTAGCGGCCTCCTCCCAGCAGCGCGTTCTGAGCCCCGAGCCTCTCGGAAGCGACCTCGAAGACCGTCCGCGTGTAGTAGTCCAGGCCCCGGACGATCGAAGCGCTCTCGGTAAACCGCACGCCCGCCGACGTCAGCAGCGCCTTGAGCTCCTCGTGCTGCCGGCGCGACGCCTCGTCCAGAAAGTCGAGCGTGCGCGGCCCGCCTTCGAGGACCCGAGTCACTTCCGGATCCTTGGAGTCGAAGAGGCGCAGCGGATTCTCCTCGAGCCGGCGGCGGTCTTCCGCTCCCAGCCGCTCGGCCTGGGGGCGCACGTGATCCTGAAGGGACTTGGAGAAGATCGTCCGCGCCTCGCCGACCGGGATGCAGTTGAGCGTCGCCGTCAGGTCGCGAAAGCCGAGGGCTCCGAGAAAGTCAAAGAGCATGATGAGGACCTCGGCGTCCCCCGCCGCTCCCGCAACTCCGACGAGCTCCACGCCGATCTGGCGAAACTCCCGGTAGCGTCCGGCCTGCGGCTGCTCGTAACGGAACTGGGAGCCCGCGTACCACAGCCGGATCGGCCTCGCCATGTCCTGCAGGCCCCGCTCGATGAGCGCGCGCACGACCCCGGCCGTGTTCTCGGGCCGCAGCGTCAGGGAACGGCCCTTGCGGTCCGGGAACGTGTACATCTCCTTGTGGACGATGTCGGTCGTGTCGCCCACCGAGCGCGAGAAGAGGTCCGTGGCTTCGAACGTCGGCGTGCGGATCTCTCCGTACCCGTACGACCCGAACACCCGGCGGGCCGTCGCCTCCACGGCCGCGAACCGCTCGCTCTCGGGAGGCAGGAGGTCGTGGGTCCCCTTGGGCGCCTTCAGCCGGCCTCTCACCGCGCCCACGCCCCGTCGACCCTGTAGTACTCCTCTTTGTAGCCGAGATAGTTGAGGTGATAGCGCCGCAGATCCTCGACCTCGGCATCGGAGAGATCCCGCGCTTTCTTCGCGGGCGCCCCCAGCCACAGTGTCCGCGGCGGGACGATCGTGCGAGGCGTCACGAGCGCGCCGGCGCCGATGAACGCGGACGCGCCGACGTCCGCGCCGTCCATCACGGTCGCGCGGATGCCGATCAGCGCGCCCTTCCGGACCGTCGCGCCGTGGACAATCGCGCCGTGACCCAGCGTGACCTCATCCTCGAGCACCGTGGGATGCGTCCCGACGGTGACGTGGATCGCGCAGTTGTCCTGGATATTGGACCGCGCGCCGATGCGGATGTAGTTGCAGTCGCCGCGGACGACCGAGTTGTACCAGACGGACACGTCGTCGCCGAGGACGACGTCGCCGATCACCGCCGCCGTCTCGGCGAGATAAACCCGCTGCCCGAGGACGGGCTTCTTGCCCCCGTATTCCTTGAGGATGCCCATAAAAGCGGGCAATTTAGCACGGAACCGGGGCTCGGTCGCGTTTCAGACCCGCGCCGGCGGCCAGGCGAACGCGCCCTTGCGAAGGACTCGCGTCGGATCGACGGTGGCGTCGACGAGCGTCGTCGGCAGCCCGCCGGGCGAGGCGCCTCCGTCCACGAGAACGTCGATCTCCTCGGCGAACTGCCGCTCCACTTCCTCCGCAGTCTCGCAGGGAGGCTCGCCGGCGCGGTTCATGCTCGTCGCGGTGACCGGTCCGACCGACCGGAGCAACGCGCGCAGGCCCGCGTGCGCCGGGACGCGCACCGCGAGCGTCGAGGCGCCGAGAGAGGCGGGCAGAGGCGCCACGAGCGGAAGGACGACCGTCAGAGGCGCCGGCCAGATCGCGAAGAAGCGATCGAGTGTCGCAGCGTCAGCGGCGACGCCGAGCCCTGCCAGCTGCTCGCGGTCGGCGCACAGGACGAGAAGAGCCTTCTCCTCGCCGCGCCGCTTGGTCGCGAGAGCGCGCTCGACGCCGGAGCGGCTCCGCGGATCGGCCGCGAGGCCGTAGAACGTCTCCGTCGGAATCGCCGCGAGGCCTCCGCCATGCAGCGTTTCGAAGAGCGAAAGGCGCTCGGCCTCCGACGCGAGGAGGTCCTCGAGGCCAATGCGACGCAAGCGTCAGCCTCCAATGTAGCGGTCGTACAGCGAGCGCGCGCGCCGCGGATCGTCGGTGCCGCGCACGACGCAGCGGCCGTCCGGAAAGACGGTGAGGCTGACGCCTTCCAGATCCGCGTTCAGGAGCTGCGGCGAGCGGCGAACTCGAGCCAGAGGCGCGAGCCGACGCTCGAGAGCTTCGAAGTCGGGCCGCACGCGGTTGGCCGGCGAGACCTGGACCGACTGGCGGCCGCACAGCTTCGTCAGCTCCGAGGATCCCTCGCCTTCGAGGGCCGGAAAGCGCCCGCCTGCGCACACGGGGCAGCCCGCCGAGGGGCGCGCGCCGGCGAAGAGGCGTCGCGTGCGAAGCTCGCTGCCCCACACCTCGACCGTCAGGATCCCCGGCGACGGCTCGGCTCCCGCGGCGAGCCGTGCGACCTCCGTCATCCCGATCGATGCGACGAGGGGCGGGAGTGTGGGAACGACGCCGGCCGTGTCGCACGTCGGGCCGGACCCCGCCGGTGGCAGTGTCTCGAGGTAGCAGCGCAGGCACGGCGATCCCGGCCGCGTCAGGGCCACCCGTCCCTCCGACCCCACGCATGCGGCGTAGACGTAGGGCAGGCCGAGAGCGCGCGCCGTGTCGGAGGAGAGCAGGCGCGTTTCGAAATTGTCGGAGCCGTCGAAGACGATATCGTGACCGGCAAGAAGAGTGCGCGCGTTGGCCGCGTCCATGTCCGCCACGACCGGACGGATCGAGGCCGAGGGATCGATCTCGGAGAGCCTCGAAGCGGCGGCGTCGGCCTTCGGCGCAACGCGCTCGGCGTCCTCGGCGTCGAAGAGAAGCTGCCGCGCCAGGTTCGACGGCTCGACGACGTCGCGGTCGATGAGCGTAACGCGCCCGAATCCCGCGCGCACGGCCATCTCCGCGGCGGCCGCGCCGACCGCGCCGACTCCGACGAAGGCGATCGAGAAGGCCCCGATCCGCCGCTGACCCCCTTCACCGATCCCCGGAAAGAGAATCGAGCGGGAGTGTCTCTCCGGGTTCATCGCGCCGCCTCCAGCAGCGTGCGGGCATGCTTCATCGCCGTCTCGGGCACCTTCTCGCCGGCCAGCATTCTGGCCACCTCGGCCACGCGCTCTTTCCCCTCGAGGAGGCGAACGGATGCGATCGTCCGGCCCCGCGTCTCCTTCTTCTCGGCGAGATAGTGCCGCTCGGCCAGGGCCGCGATCTGGGGCACGTGCGTCACGCACAGCACCTGCTCGTTTTCGGCGAGGTCGCGGAGCTTGCGGCCGACCACTTCGGCAACCCGCCCTCCGATGCCCGCGTCGACCTCGTCGAAGACGAGCGTGCGGCCCCGGCTCCGCTTTCCGGCGGCCACGGTCCGGATCGCGAGCTGGACCCGGGAGAGCTCGCCTCCCGACGCGATCTTTTCCAGCGGCTTCTCGGGCTCTCCGGGGTTGGGCGCGAACCAGAAGGCGGCCGTCTCGCTCCCCGACTCGCGGGGCGTCTCGTCGGCGACCGCATCGAGCGCCACGCGCAGGCCCGCCTTTTCGAGCGCCAGACCCGAAAGCTCCTTCTGCACGGCCGCGGCGAACCGCGGCGCGGCGGCGCGCCTCTTGGCCGACAGGGCCGCGGCCGCAGCGCGGTATGCCTTGCGCGCAGTCTCCTCCTCGGCTTTGCGGCGTTCGAGCGCGTCCTCGACGTTCGCGAGCTCGTCGCGCTCGGCCTTGCGCTCCGCGAGTCCCGACAGGATCTCGGCGACCGAGCCGCCGTACTTGCGCTTCAGGCGGCTGAGCGTTTCCAGGCGTGTTTCGAGGGCGGTCAGCCGGTCCGGGTCCGCCTCGGTCGCCTCGGCGGCGTCGCGAGCGGCCGCGGCGAGGTCGGCGATGCGGCGCTTCAAGTCTTCCGCCTCTTCGCGGTGGCCGGCTTCGCGGGGATCGATCGCGGCGAGCTCGGCGAACGCGCGGGCGGCTTCGCCCAGACGGTCGGCGGCCGAGCCTTCGGCCTCCGACAGCGCCGCGAGCGCCGTCTCTCCCGCGCGGCGGATGCGATCCGCGTGGAAGAGTCTCTCCCGCTCGGCCGGAAGCTCGGTCTCGTCGGACTCGCCGAGATTCGGCGCCTCGATCTCCCGGATCTCGAACTCGAGCATCTCGAGCCGACGGCCGCGGTCGCGGCGCGAGGCCTCCAGGGCTTCGAGCCGGCTCCGCGCCTCCTTCCAGCGCGCCGCCGCCTCCGCAACGGCCGCGCGCTCGACGTCCGACTTCGCGAAGGCGTCCAGGATCTCGAGAGGAGCTCCGGGGTCGACGAGCTCCTGCTCCGTGTTCTGGCCGTGAATGGCGACGAGGCGCTCGCCCAGACGCGCGAGCGTGCGGACGGACGCGGGCTCGTCCTCCACGAAGGCCCGTCCCCGTCCGTCGGCCGACAGCTCGCGGCGCAAGAGCACGCGCTCCTCCGACAGCGGCAGGCCCGCCTCACTCAGGATTCCGCGAACCGCGGCATCCGCGTCGAACTCGCCGGAGACCGAAAGGCGCGACGCCCCCTGCCGAACGAGGTCCGAGGAACCGCGGCCGCCGGCGATCAGCGCCAGTGCGTCCACGAGGATCGACTTGCCCGCGCCGGTCTCGCCCGTGATCACCGTCATGCCATCCGAGAGCTCCAGATCCAGGTCCTCGACGATGGCGAGGTTCTTGACCGTCAGGCGCCGAAGCACGGGAGAAAGTTTACCGTCAACCGCCGGACGCCGACGGGGCCGGAGCCGTCAAGCCCTCTTTACGGCTGGACCGACTTCTGCGCGATGAGCTTCGCCGGAATGCCGCCCACGATCCAGCCCGGCTCGACGTTCTTCGAGGCCACGCCCATCGAGCCCACGATCGCGTCCTT
This sequence comes from Acidobacteriota bacterium, assembly GCA_046725935.1. Lineage (GTDB taxonomy): Bacteria > Acidobacteriota > Thermoanaerobaculia > UBA5066 > Gp7-AA6 > DAHUXD01. Next base: position 18,574 of record JBKOZO010000118.1, read on the forward strand.
GCCGACTTTCACGCCCGACAGGATCACGGCGTGGTAGGTGATGCGGGCCCGGTCGCCGATCTCGGTCTTGCCGAGCGTGATCTTGTGGATGTCTTCGGTCGCGTGGGCGTGCGAATAGATGTTGGCGTAGTCGGAGATCGAGGCGTCGTTGCCGAGGAGGACCTCGCCGCGGTCGTCGATCAAGACGTTGCGGTGGATGGTGACGCCGTCGCCCACGGTCAGGTTGTAGCCGAAGGAGAACTCGACCTCGTGGAAGATGCGGACGCCCTTGCCACACTTGCGGAACACGCGCTGCGCCAGCATGTAGCGCATCTGCGTGCCGAGCCGGACGTTTCGACCCACCGGGGAGTGGTCGAACATCTGCCAGAACCAGAGCAGCGGCTTGACGGGCTTCCATTTCGCGAGATCGATTTCGCGGTAGTACTCGGCCTCCATCGTGGCGTTGCGCGGATCGAACGAGGCCACCAGGGCCTTGCGCGCCGGCGGGACCTGCGCGTCGCCCATGACCGCGTCGTGGTCCACGGCGTGGCCCAGGTACAGCTCGGCCAGCGCGTCGCGCACGACCACGTTGCGGTCGAGCGCCGGATCGTCGAGCTGCCCGGCCAGACGCTCGACGAATCGCGGAAACAGGGCTTCGCCTTCGGGACCGATCTTGAAGTCGCGCAGCGGCATGGCGCGGGACCGTAGCAAAGCGGTGGTGTCGAGTCAAACCGATACGCGCGGCGCGCGGTCCGGCCGCCTCAGATCGAGCGCGTCAATCCCCCGTCGGCGCGCAGGCTCTGGCCGGTGATGTAGCCGGCCTCGTCCGAAAGCAGGAACGCCGCGATGCGGCCGATCTCGTCGGCGGACGCGGGGCGGGCCGTCGGAATCGACCGGGTGAAGCGCTCGGGCACGGGATACGTGTCGACGAAGCCCGGCAGAAGACAGTTCATCCGGATTCCGTGGGACGCGTACCGGTCCGCGTAGAGCTTGGTGAAGGCCGAGAGCGCGGCGCGCAGCGTCGACGAGACCGGCGCGTCGAGGTTCGGCTCGACGGCCCAGAGCGACGAGATGTTCACCACCGTACCACGGCCCTGGCGCAGGAACACGGGCGTCGCCAAGCGCGCCATCCGCACGACACTCCGGAGGATCAGGTCGAACCCCTCCGCCCAGGCGGCGTCGTCGATCTCGAGCAGGTCGCCCTTGGCCGGATGCCCGCTGTTGTTGACGACGGCGTCGATCCGGCCGTACTCCTTCAGCGCCGTCTCGACCAGGCGCTCCAGATCGGCGCCTTCCGCGACCGAGCCCCGCACCGCGATCCCCGAGAGCTCTCCGGCCAGCGCGGCCACGTCGTCCGACCGCGACATGAGCGCGACGCGGTAGCCCTTCTGCGCGAGGGCCCGCGCGCAGCCGGCGCCGATGCCGCGGCTCGCGGCCGTGACGATCGCGACCCGGCGCGCTTCGAGCGCCACCGATCAGCTCGAAGCCGGAGCCGGGAAACGGCGCCGCAGAAACTCCATCGTCAGGGCGACGCCGAAGCCCGAGGCGCCGGCGGGCCAGCCGCTCTGCTCCTTCTCGAAGTGCGCGACCGAGGCGATGTCCAGGTGCGCCCACGGCACGCCCGCCGGGGCGAACTCCTTGAGGAACACGGCGCCGTTGATCGTGCCCGCGGCGCGGCCGCCCGTGTTGCGCATGTCCGCCCACTCGGATTTCAAATTTTCTCGATACTCGTCCCAGAGCGGCAGTCGCCAGACGCGCTCGCCGGTCGCTTCGCCGGCCTCCGTGATCGCGCCGGCGAGGTGGTCGTCGGTGCTCATCAGGCCGGCGCACTCGGAGCCCAGTGCGATCTGAACGGCTCCGGTCAGCGTCGCGAAGTCCACCAGCACGTCGGGGCGGAAGGACTCCGCATACGACAGCGCGTCGCCGAGGATGAGCCGGCCTTCCGCGTCGGTGTTATCGACCTCGACGGTCTTGCCGTTGCGCATGCGCAGGATGTCGCCGGGACGCGTCGCCGTTCCTCCCGGCATGTTCTCGGTCACGGGCGCGAGCGCGACGATCCGAACCGGCAGGCCCAGCGCCTTCGCGCACGCCAGGCACGCGAACGCCGTGGCCGCGCCCATCATGTCGTACTTCATCTCGCCCATCGACGCGGCGGGCTTGAGCGAGATGCCGCCGGAATCGAAGGTGATGCCCTTGCCCACAAGCACGACCGTGCCGCGCGCCTTCGCGGGCGCGTACTCGCCGACCAGAAAGACCGGCGGCCGAGCGCTCCCGGCGTTGACGCCGAGGAGGCCTCCCATCTTCTCGCGTTCGATCTCTTTCTTGTCGAGGACCCGGAGACGCAGGCCGCGCTTCTGACACAGAGCCCGGATCTCCCGGGCGAAGTCCTGGGGCCCGAGGTCGTTGCCCGGCGCGTTGCCCATGTCCCGCGCCCACCGCACCGCGTCTGCGATCGCGTCGGCGGCGCGGACCGAGGCTGCGAATGCACGGGCCTTCATGGGCGGCGGCGGAACGACGACGACCTCGGCTTCGGGACTGCGGCTGGCGTCCTTTCCGGTCTTGTAACGGTTGAAGCAGTAGTCGGCGAGGGCGAGGTGCGGCAGAAGCGACGCGAATGCCGCCTCGGAAACCGCGGAGTCGAAGCAGATCAGGAGCTTGCGCCGCGAGGACGAGAGGCCGTCCTTGATGGCCCTCCGGAGCGCCGTGCGCAGTGCCGCCGGCGAAACCGGAGCCTTGCCCAGACCGTAGAGCGCCCAGCCCTGCGTCCCGGCCGGGACGCGCTCGCGGGTTCGCCCGCGAAAGGCCGCGGTTTTGACGGCGCTCCGGAGGGAAGCCCGAAGCGATCCCGGCGCCCCGGCCGCGGGATCGCGACCGTCGTGCAAAAACGCGACGCGTGTGAATGCGGCGCCCCGAGGCGGGGAATCCGTAAGTCGAATTCGCATGAGGCCCCCAACGATAACAGAGCAGCCGATGTGCTAACTTTCACGCCCGATGACGACGATCACCGAAACGCATCTCTCCGGAGTGCGCCTGTCCCGGCGCGGAAAGGTCCGCGAGCTCTACGACCTCGGGGACTCACTTCTCCTCGTCGCGAGCGACCGCATCTCGGCGTTCGACGTCGTGCTCTCTCCCGGCATTCCCGACAAGGGGAAGGTCCTGACGCAGTTGTCGAACTTCTGGTTCCGGAAGTTCTCGGACGTCGAGAATCACCTTCTCGAGACCGACATCTCCCGATTTCCCGAGGACCTGAGGGCCGACGCCGCCACGCTGGCCGGGCGCTCGGTGCTGGTCAAGAAGTGCGAGGTCGTGCCCTTCGAGTGCGTCGCGAGAGGCTACCTCGCCGGGTCCGGCTGGGCCGAGTACAAGAAGACCGGCCACGTCTGCGGCATCAAACTGCCCGAAGGTCTGCGCGAGGCTGACCGCCTGCCGCAGCCCATCTTCACTCCCGCGACCAAAGCCGAGACCGGGCACGACGAGAACATCTCCTTCGAGACTATGGCCGCCGGGCTTCCCGAGGGAGAGGCGGAAGCGCTGCGCGACAGGACGCTGTCGCTCTACGAGCGGGCGAGCGAGTACGCCGCGACCCGCGGACTGATCCTCGCGGACACGAAGCTCGAGTTCGGCCGGCTGGACGGCCGACTGGTCTGGATCGACGAGGCGTTGACGCCCGACTCCTCGCGGTACTGGGACGCCTCCCTCTACGCCCCGGGCCGCGGGCAGGCCTCTTTCGACAAGCAGTTCGTCCGGGACTGGCTGGACTCCACGGGTTGGGATAAGCGCCCGCCCGCGCCGAAGCTCCCGGAAGGCGTCGTCCGGACTACACGCGAGAAGTACCTGGACGCCTACCGGAAGCTGACGGGCGGCGAGCCCGAGCACCTGAACGGATAGGGGCTAATTACCGCCCCGCAGCTGTCTCAGCAACTCCGCCACTCGATCGACGGGCCGGATCTCGAGGTCCGGAAACGCCGCCGCGTCGCCCGCGTTGCCCGACGGCAGGAAGACCGTCCGGAATCCCAGTGCCGACGCCTCCTTCAGACGCGAAGCCGCGCCCGGCACCCGCCGCACTTCGCCGAGAAGGCCGATCTCACCGAACAGGACCGCGCCTTCGGGCAGCGGCCGCGACGCGGCCGAGGAGCAGAGCGCGCCCACGATCGCGAGATCCGCGGCAGGCTCGCCGACCTCCAGTCCGCCCGTGCACGACACGAAGACCTCGCGCGAGGAAAGCGACAGGCCCGCGCCTTCGAGCACGGCGAGAAGCAGCGCCAGCCGGCCGACGTCCACGCCGATCCCGACGCGGCGCGGGGAACCCGCGGCGGCCGGGCCCACGAGCGCCTGGATCTCGACGAGCACGGATCGCGTCCCCTCGCGCGCGGCGGTGACGGCGCTGCCCGGCAGTCCCGGCCGCCTCTCGGCCAGGAGCGCCGCCGACGCGTCCGGAAGCTCGGAGATACCCTCCCCCGTCATCTCGTAGAGAGCCACCTCGTCCACGGGCCCGAAACGATTCTTGGTCGCACGCAGGATCCGGCGCGAGCCGCTTCGCTCCCCTTCGATGGCCACGACCGCGTCGACGAGGTGCTCGAGCGACTTGGGCCCGGCGAGCGACCCGTCCTTGGTGACGTGCCCGACGAGGAGAACCGGCACGCCGCGTGCTTTGGCGTAGCGCGTCAGCTCCGCCGCGGCCGCCCGCACCTGCGAGACCGTGCCGGCCGCGGAGTCGAGCGAGGGCTCCCGGACCGCCTGCACCGAGTCCACGACGAGGACCGCCGGAGAGCGTCCCTGCGCCTCCGCGACGATTCGCGCGACGTCGGTCTCGGCCAGCACCAGCAGCCGTCCTTCTCGAATGCCCAGCCGCTCGCCGCGCAGGCGCACCTGGGCCGCGGACTCCTCCGCGCTGGCGTAGAGCACGTCCCTGCGGTCCGCCGCCAGTCCGCGGCCGGCCTGCAGCAGGAGTGTGGACTTCCCGATGCCCGGTTCTCCGCCCAGCAGCACGACCGAGCCCGGCACCAGGCCTCCGCCGAGCACGCGGTCGAACCCCGGCAGCCCGGTGGCGAGCCGCGGCGCCGACTCCGTCTCGATGTCGGCGATCGACGCGGCGCGCGGTTCCGGCGAGGCCGAGGCGCGAACCGGTCCGTGCGCTTCCTCGACATAGGAGTTCCACTCCCCGCACTCGGGGCAGCGGCCCAGCCACTTCGGCGCCGTGGCGCCGCAGCTCTGGCAGGCGAAGACGGTGGCGGTGCGCGCCGCGGGATGCCTCCTGTTTATCTCTTTGTCACGGCTTGGCCGCGCCGGCGAGGTACTTGATGTCGTCGTCGCCCCAGCGGATTCCAGCGCCGATGAAGGGCGAATCCAGATTCGCCTTCGTGTTCAGGAAGTTGTCCCAGCCGCCGATGACAAACACCGACGGCGAGAAGTAGTACCGGCCGGTGACCTTGGCGTGGGCGTTCAGGTTCTCGCCCGCGTTGAAATCCCAGACGTCCGCTGAGAAACGGAGGCGGTCCTTCAGCGTGAGGTAGTCGATTCCGCCCCCGCCCGAGTTCTCGGTCAGACCCACACGGCCGATCCAGTGGCCCAGGCGATAGCCGACCTGGGCGGTGAACGACACGGTGTCGGTGAACTTCTGCTCGTCCTGCCGCACGGTCTCGGTGTGTCCGTCGGGGAACGTCGTCGTCGTGATCGTGGTCGTGTCCTTCTTGGTCCCGAAGGGCTGCGTCGCCAGCTCCAGCCGGTAGAAGCGGGGGCTGCCGACCTTCGCCAGGTCGACGTTGAAGTACGCCTTGCCCTTGGACGGCGACGTCAGGTACTCCTCGCGGAGTCCCAGATCCACGTTGAGCTTCTTGACAGTGGTGAACGCTCCCGAGAGGCTGTTGACCCCTTCCTTGACGGCCACCAGCGCGTCGTTCAAGTTCTTGTTGGTTTCGTCGCTGTTGACCAGCGCGCCGACGGTGCCCTTCCCCTCGTTGATCTTGCCGGTGATCGCGTTCATGTTGTCGACGGTCGTCTGGAGCTTCGACGTCAGCTCGCGGGCGTTGGCGATCGAGGCGGTGACGCCTCCCGAGTTGGCGGCGACGAGCTTGTCGATGCGGTCCACGAGCTCGGTCATCTGCGAGGAGAATTCCTTGAAGTTCGCAGTGGTCGAATCGATGTTGGCGCGATTGGACTCCAGGAGCTTCCGCAGCTCCTGAGAGAGGACCAGCACGTTCTCGACGATCCCCGTCAGCCGCTCCTCGCCCAGGGCGCCGCCGAGCGACGTCTTCAGGTTCCCGGTGATCTCCCGTATGTCGACCTCGATGTCCCGCGCGAGCTTGGTGATCTGGTCGAAACTGACGGGTGTGTTGCCCTGCAGGGTCGTGCCCGCGGCCAGCGCCGGCGCGCCCACGGGACCCGGGATCAGCTCGATGTATTTATCGCCGAGCATCCCGAGGCTCTGGATCGAGGCCGAGGCGCCGTTGCGGAGCTCGACGTCCCGCGTCAGCTCGATGTCCACGAGGGCCTTGCCGCCGACGAGGCGGATCTTGGCGACCTTCCCGACGAGCACTCCGGCCATGCGGACATCGGACTTCTCCTTGAGTCCGGCGACGTCGTCGAACTGGACCGATACGGTCTTGCCGATGATGCGGCCGATCTTGAGGTCCTCGATCTTCCAGATCAGCAGCCCCGCCAGGACGAGGACGACCAAGAAAAACGCTCCGACTTTCGCTGCGGTGCTCATCGTGCCTCCCAAAGGACGCGGCGCGCGCCCAGTTCCGATTCCACGGTCAGCGGTCCCTCGGCCCCTCCCTCCACGAACTGGCGAACCGCGGGATCGTTGGATTTCAAGAACTCCTCCGGCGGCGCCTCGAACAGGATATGCCCACCGAAGAGAAGCGCCAGCCGGTCGCTGATCTTCCGCGCGCTTTGCACGTGGTGCGTGATCGTAACGATCGTCGGGCGCAGCTGCTTGCGGATGCCCAGGATGACCTCGGCGATGACGGCGGTCATGATCGGGTCCAGGCCGGTGTTGGGCTCGTCGAAGAGCAGGATCTCGGGCTGGTGGGCGATGGCACGCGCGAAACCGACCCGGCGGCGCATGCCTCCCGAGAGCTCGGCGGGCCGCTTGTTGGCGATGTCGGGCAGCTGGACGAGCTCGAGGCACTCCTCCACCCTCGCCCGGACGTCCGAGGGCTTGCGCCCCGACCGCCGCAGGGGAAATGCGACGTTGTCGAAAACGCTCATCGAGTCGAAGAGGGCTCCCTCCTGGAACGACATGCCGAACTTCTTGCGCAAATCGTTCTGCTCCACGGAATCCAGGGCCCAGAGGTCCTGCCCGTCCACGAACACCTTTCCGGAATCCGGCTGGATGAGACCGATCAGATGTTTGAGCAGGACGCTCTTGCCGGTGCCCGACGGACCCACGATGACCAGCGACTCGCCCGGCGCGACCGACAGGTCGATGCCGTCCAGGACCGGCCGCTGCCCGAAGGATTTGTGCAGCCCTTCTACACGCAGCTTGGGTTGCGCGGCGCCTGACCGGGTGTTTCCGCCGCCGCTCAGAACAGCAGCCTCGTCAGGAAGAAGTCCGTCAGGAGGATCGCGAGGCTGGCCACGACGACGGCCTGGGTCGTCGAACGGCCGACGCCCTCCGCGCCGCCTTCGGTGTAGTAGCCGCGCGTACACGCCACGACCGAGAAGATCAACCCGAACACGGCGGCCTTGATCAGCCCCGAGGTGAAATCCTCCATGTCCACGTACTGGAACGACGCGTCGTAGTACGTCACGGGGTTGGAGCCCAGCAGCTGAACCGCGACGAAGTAGCCGCCGAACATTCCGACCACGTCGCCGAGGACGACGAGCAGGGGCAGCATCAGGATCGACGCGAGGACGCGGGGCACCATCAGGTACTGGACGGGCTCGGTGGCCAGGGCCTTCAGGGCGTCGATCTGCTCGGTCACCCGCATGCTGCCAATCTCGGCCGCCATGGAGCTGCCGACTCTCCCGGTGACCATCAGCGCCGCCAGGACCGGCGAGAGCTCGCGCATGAGAGACAGGGCCACGACGCTGCCGACGAGGCTCTGGGCGTTGAAGCGCGCGAATCCGTTGTAGGTCTGAAGGGCGAGGAC
>JBKOZO010000119.1:0-36249 GCA_046725935.1 Acidobacteriota bacterium
TAGAGCGACGGCATCATCATCGCCACCATCATCACGATCCACATGCCGAGAAAGGACGCCGCGGCGGCGGCCCACGTCTGCCCGGGCATCCGCATCCACGCCATCGACATCGTCCAGCCGCCGGGCATCGGCATCTCGCCCATCGCCGACATCGACGCACACCAGACGATCGTGACCGCCGCACTGCAGGCGAAGAGCAACGCCGAGACGCCGAGGAAGACGTGTTCGGATGCGCGCTCGGTGGCTATGCGTCGTGGGACGGCGCGTCCCCCTGTCTCGCTGCAGCCGATCGCCGTGCTCATCCGCCGATTCCGTAGATCAGGCTGACCCGCCCGTCTGGAAGCTGCTCAACTTTCCGCGGCTCGAGCCCACGACGACGTTCCGTCGTCGCAAACAGGGCCTTCCCGGGCCCGGCGATCAACGGATAGACGATGAGCCGAAGCTCATCGACGAGGCCGGCATCGATGAGACTCGCGGTCGTTCGAGCTCCCCCGACGAGATAGATGTCCTTGCCGGGTTGCCGCTTGAGGGCGGCAATCTCGTCGAGTCTGCGGACGAAGCTCGTGCTCGGCCAGAGAGCCGAAGTCAGGGTGCTCGAGAGCACGTAGTGCGGGGTCTGCGCGGCGAAACGGGCCCACTCGAGCTCCGCCGCCGTCGGCGGCTCGCCGGTGATCCAGTGCGGCTTGTCCGGCTCTTCGCGTATCGTCGACCAGTACCGCTCGTAGCCGGGATACATGCCTCCCCCGAGCAGGCACGCGTCGATCTGGGGGATCAGGCCATAGTCGTCCGACCACGCGGCGACCCAATCCGCCATACCCTCCGGTCCCTCCACCTTCCCATCGACGGAACTCTTCATTGCCGCGATCAGCATCCGCATGCCAGTCTCCATTTGGTCTGAAGACGTCAGTCGTCCAGACTCCCCATCGTCAAGTTGACGGTCGTCCCCGTCATCCCGCTTGCCTTGTCGGAAGCCATGAAGACCGCCACGCCCGCCAGCTCCGCGAGCGTCGAAAGCCGTCGCGTGTGGGTCCTGCTCGCGAGTGAATCGTGGAACTGTTCCCAGGTCATTCCCGATGCCTTGGCGTAAAGCTCGAAGCTTCCCTTGATCCTGCCTGTCTCCGGAATGCCCTGTGGTCGCAGACCGACCACACGAATCCCCTGAGGCGCGAGCTCGGCGGATAGACCTCGAGTGAGTGCCTCCACGGCCGCCATCGCCGGACCGCCGCCCCCCACGAATGGGACGCCCGTCCGCGAAGGCGTTGCGGTGACGGTCATGATCACCCCCGATCGGTTCGCGACCATCCGCCGGGCCGCCAGGCGTGCGGTCAGGAAGTACGACCTCGTGTAGGTCGCAATCGGCAGGGAGAACTGCTCGACATCCAGCTCGACTAAGGGCACACGAGTCTTCGGATTCGGGATGCCGATCGCGTTGAACGAGATATCGACGCGGCCCGACTTGTCGATCACGGACTGGACATGCTCGTCCACGGCCTGCTCGTCGAGAGCGTCGACCTCCGCGGCCTCGGCGGATCCGCCGGCGGCAACGATGTCCCTGGCGACAACGTCGACGGGTGCCCGGTGGCGCCCGGTGAGAAAAAGCCTGGCCCCCTCGCGCGCAAAGGCGCGCGCGACAGCGCCGCCGATCGCGCCTCCGGCTCCGTAGATCACAGCGTTCTTGTTCTGAAGCAGCATGGCCTGTCCTCTCTTGTCGCGCGTGGACCATCTCGCGGTTTGCGCCACTCGGTGAGATCCATGAGCGCGTCGCTGTAGTCCATTGCCTCTACGTCGCGGCCGGTCGTCCAGTCGGTTACGAAGACGCCTCGGTCATTTTTTCGTCTCTGCGTCGCGCTTTCGGAAGGCGGCTTCTCCAGCGTCGGACACCTGGACCCACTTCGGGTCTGGCGAGGCTTCGGCGTCGTAGTTGTCGTGCCAGTTCCACCACTTGTACGGCGGGGTCTGGGGGTAGCCCTCCGGCGAGTCCTCCCATTCCTCCTGGCGGCCGAGCGCGGTGATGTCGAGGTAGTTCCAGGTGCTTCCCATTTGTTCGTCACCCCGATTGTTTACGAAATACGTGCGGAACACCTTGCTGCCATCGTCCCGGATGAATGCATTCGTGCCATGCCACTGGTCCACGCCGAAGTCAGCGTCGAAACTGTCAGTGATCGTGTACCACGGTATCTCCCAGCCCATTCGTGCTTTCAGCCGCGCGATGTCGGTCTGTGGCGCACGCGAGGCGAAGGAGAGGGTGGTGTTGCGGGCGTTCAGATGGGCGACATGGGCGACCTGATCGGCGACGAACGAGCAGCCGCGGCAGGCATGTTCGGGCCAGCCGAACACGCCGGGCTCGAAGAAGGCGCGGTAGAGGATCAGTTGACGGCGGCCGTCGAACAGGTCGAGCAGGCTCGCCTTTCCCTTCGGGCCGACGAACTCGTACGCCTTGTCCACGGCCAGCCACGGCATCCGCCGACGCTCGGCGGCCAGCGCATCACGGGCGCGGGTCAACGCTTTCTCCTTCACGAGGAGCTGCTGGCGCGCAGCCTCCCATTCCTGCGCCGATACGACCGGCGGTATGTTCTTTGGAAGACGCTCGATTCGGTGCTCTCCATCTCTTTCCTTGTTCTTTTCCATTTCTCGCTCCTCGCTCTTTTCGTATTTGCGCTCAGCCCTTGCCGTACTCGTCGTGGCGGCGGAACCAAACGCCCGTCTCGTTACGCCCCATGGGGGCGCGGTCGAGCCACTGGTACATGCCCCAGAGGCCGTCCAGACCGCGCGCATAGGCGGAATAGGTGTGGTAGACGGCGCCGTCCTCGAGCACGAACGCGCTCATGCCCGGCCTCTCGCGGGTATAGGTCGCCTTATCGGTTCCGGTCATGGCCGCGAAGAGAGCCGCCCCGTCGGGTGTCGTGCGCGAGGGGATCGTTTCGGCACGAGGCTCCATCGGCGCCTCGCGATGGTAGTTGTATTCGATGCCCTCGCGCTGCTGATCCTCGGTGAATCCGACGCTGAAGTCGGGGTTGAAGTCGCTGCCGAACGAAGAGGCCCAGGGGAACGTCCACCCCATTCGCTTCTTGTACGCCTGCAGCTTCTCCAGAGGCGCCCGCGACACCGCCCAGAGCATGACGTCGTGGTTGGCCAGGTGGAGGGCGATACCGTTGAACCCGTCGGCGATCGCCGAGCACGCCGGACATCCCGCCGTGTAGTCGGGCCCGAACATGAAGTGGTAGATCAGGAGCTGCGAGCGCCCCCGGAAGAGGTCCGCCAGCGAGACGTTCCCCTCGTCCGTGTCGAAGCGATACTCCTTGTCGATCCGAACCCACGGCAACTCCTGTCGCCGACGGGCCAACTCGTCGCCCTTCCGCGTCAGCTCCTTTTCCGCCTTCAGCAGCTCGAGCCGCTCGGCGAGCCACTGTTTGCGTGTCCCGGTCTTGTGTGTTGCCATCGCTCGGCCTCCTTCGTACGCCATAGTCTTAGCGCGGAGTTACGAGCGTTGGGAGTGACAAGTGTGGCGGGATTTCCATGGACTCGCTGATCACCGCCGCGGCGCGGGCACTCGCCGCGGGCGACCCCCTCGGCGCCCTCAAGCGGGTCGCCCTGCGCAACGACCCGCCGGCGCTCGCGTTTCGAGGCATCGCGATGGCGCAGCTCGGCGATTTCGTTCGCGCGAAAGCGCTCCTGCGAAAGGCCGCCCGGGCCTTCGGACCGAACGAAGCGGTCGCCCGCGCGAGGTGCGTCGTCGCGGAGGCCGAGATCGCGCTCGTGTCGCGCGACCTGGGCTGGCCGGCGAAAGCCGTCGACGGGGCGCGGGCCACGCTCGAATCGCACGGGGACCGCGTCAACGCCGCGTATGCGCGGTACCTCGAAGTCCGGCGCCTCCTTCTGATCGGGCACCTCGACGAGGCCGAGTGGAGGCTCGGCCGCCTCGACCCCTCTCACTTCCCGCCCCCGTCGCGGGCCGCCCTCGAGCTGGTCGTCGCGGGTGTCGCGATGCGGCGCCTCCGGACGAAGGCGGCGCGCGCAGCGCTCGTCCGGGCGGAGCGCGCGGCGCGGCAGGCCGCCATCCCCGCGCTGACGGCGGAGGTCGAAAGCGCGTCCCTCGTCTTGAGCACGCCCGCGGCGCGCCGGATCGCGAGCGGCCGGGAGCGGCTCCTCCGGCTCGAGGAAGTCGAAGCGCTGCTGGCGTCGAAAGCGCTGATCGTGGACGCGTGCCGCCACGTCCTGCGTCACGAGAGCCGCATGGTCCCGCTCGCCAGGCGTCCGGTGTTGTTCGCGCTCGCCCGCGCGCTCGCCGAGGCGTGGCCGGGAGACGTACCGAGGGACGTGCTCGTCGCGCGGGCGTTCGGCGCGAGGCAGGCCGACGATTCTCATCGCGCGCGATTGCGCGTCGAAGTCGGACGACTTCGCCGAGTGCTCGGCCGGCTCGCCGGCGTGAACGCGACGAAGCGAGGGTTCATGCTGGCGCCGCGCCGCGCACGCGAGGTCGTCGTGCTGGCGCCGCCCGCCGAAGGGGAACACGCGGCGGTCCTCGCCTTCCTCGCCGACGGAGAATCGTGGTCGAGCTCCGCGCTGGCGCTGGCGCTGGGAGCCAGCCAGCGCACCGTCCAGCGGGCGCTCGATTCGCTCGCGGCGGCGGGCAAGGTGCGGTCGTTCGGCCGCGGGCGAGCGCGCCGTTGGATGACCCCCCCTCTGCCGGGATTCACGACGACCTTGTTACTCCCGGCTCCGCTGCCGGGTGACTAGGATGGAAGCATGAAGCGATCAATGGCCGAGATCGTCCGTGAGTATGGACCCTTTCCGGGTGTGGACCACGTGCATGGAGTGACGTACGACGGGCGGCACGTCTGGTTCGCAACAGGACATTCGGTCGAGGCGCTCGATCCCGCGAGCGGAAAGACGGTGCGCTCGCTCGACGTGCCGGGGCACGCGGGAACGGCGTTCGACGGCAAGCACCTTTATCAGTTCGTCGAGGATCGCATCGAGAAGATCGATCCGAAGACCGGGCATGTGCTCGCCTCGATTCCCGCGCCCGGCGGCGGCCGCGACTCGGGGCTCGCGTGGGCCGAAGGGACTCTCTGGGTCGGGCAATACCGGGATCGGAAGATCCATCAGGTGGATCCCGAAACCGGAAAGATCCTCCGCACGATCGAGTCCAATCGCTTCGTCACCGGTGTCACCTGGGTCGACGGAGAACTCTGGCACGGCACTTGGGAAGGCGACGAGAGCGACGTGCGGAGAATCGACCCCGGGACCGGAAAGGTCCTCGAGAGGCTCGAGATGCCGCGCGGAGTCGGAGTTTCGGGGCTCGAGTCCGACGGCGGCGATCGGTTCTTCTGCGGAGGCGGACGGAGCGGGAAGGTCCGGGCCGTCCGCCGGCCAAAGAGAACGTCCGCGAACAAGTAGTCGGCGTCTCTCTACTCGCCCCCCTCACCCTCGCCCTCTCCCCCCGATGGGGGGAGAGGGGATCAAAGAGAGCGCTTCATTGATGTCAGCGGCACTCGTCCAATCGTTCGCGGCGCGAATAGTCTCCCGACCGAAGGGAGGGAGGAGGTTTGCGCCGCGGGAGCGAGGGCACCGCGACGGATCAGCCGGTCGGTCGAGCCTCTTTTCGGCGAGCCGACCGGCGGTGCGCCAAAGGCGCAGATCCGGCGCGGCGCGCTCGCGACGTGTTGGCTGGGAGGCAGGGACTCGAACCCCGATTCACTGGTCCAGAGCCAGTTGTCCTACCATTGAACGACCTCCCAGTCGTTCGCGGGACGCGGATTATCGAGGATCGGGTGCCGGCGGTCAACTCGACCGCCGGAGCCTGCCTCGGCTCGCTACGGCAGGTAGGGAATCTGGAACGCCTTCACCAAAAACACCGCCATCTGCGCGTTCGTGATTCCCGCGTCCGGGCAGTAGTTGCCTCCGCCGCAACCGGCCGTGATCCCGGCCGTCGCGATGCCCTCGATGTAGTCGACCGCGAAGCCGCCCGGGCACGGAACGTCCGCGAACATCCCCGTGCAGGAAGGCGGCGCTTCGTCGCCCTTGAGCCCCTTCCACACGAAGACCGCCATCTGCGCCCGCGTCACGGGCACCTCCGGACAGTACAACCTCGGCTGCACGCTGCAGCCGGCCGTGATCCCATCCTCCAGAAGACCCTGGATGTAGTCCGCGTTGAAGCTGCCGAGGAGCACATCGTCGAACTCGCCCTGGTACACGGGCGGAGGCGTGAGGGCACCGTGCGCCCCGCGCTCGATGAATCCCGCCATGCTCCGCCGCGTCACCACCTCCGTCGGACAGAACGCGTACGCGGGCGCATAGGGATTGCAGCCCGGCATGACGCCCGCTCCCGCAGCGGCGTGGATGAAGTTCCACGCGAAGGCGCCTTCGGGCACGTCGTTGAAGAGCACCGTGAACGCGACGGGGACCGGTGCGACCGGAGCCGGCGTGTCGGTGGTGAAGACCAGCGACCGCATACGCAGTCCCGGCAGGAGCCCTATCGAATCGAACGACACCGTCACGGGAAGCGTGTTGCCGCCTCCGCCGCCGGAGGCCGGGATCGTGCCCGACACCGGATCCTCCGAAAGCCACGGAATGTCCGTCACGCACCAACCCGGCTCGCCCGACTCGACCTCGAGGACCTTGCCCCCGAAGACGTCGTAGACCCAGAGGTGGCCCGCGCAATCCGCCTCCAGGCTGACGCCTCCCGCGTTCAAGACGGGAACGCCGTTGCTCGTCACCGCGAATCCGGAAAGGATGTGATAACCCTCGTCCGGCGCCACGACATAGATGTCGTACGGAACCATCAAGAAGGTCTGGACGAAGAGATGCCGCGTCGTCGGGTTGTACGCGAGTCCGGAGACCTGAGCGTTGATGTAGCCCGTGTCGAGGACGTTGCCGGCGCTGTCGATGTGCGTGATCGTGCCCACCTGGTCTCCCACGTAGAAGGTGTCCGTCGCGTAGTCGTAGGCGAGTCCGACGAGAGAGGGAGCGCTCTGCCACGGACCGCAGATGCGTTTGCCCGTGACCGCTTTCGTGGACGGATCGATCTCGAAGAGGCACTGGCCGGGGGCCCCGAGGAGGAACGCCACGCCGGTCTGCCAGATCATCCCTGTGCGGGCGTTGTAGGTGCCGTCGCCCTGCCAGGGGCTCGGGGCGTCCTGGAGATCGATGGTCTCTCCGGTCGTCGTGCCGTCCGGCTGAAACTCGTAGTCGAGGCCGTCGCCGAAAAAACCCGCCTGCGGAGCGTCGGAGTTGGAGATCCAGATGCGATTCGCGTCGGTGTCGTACGCCAGGCCGTACGCTCCGACGAGGCCCGGCGCGAAAGAGCTCACGACATTTCCAGCGCCGGCAGTCTGAGGGGCACGGATCGGCGAAACAACCGGCGGTTTCTTCGCAACGCTCGGAGTGAGAGTCAGCCGCCGACGAAGCGCGAGACGCTCTTGCGGACTCAGGACGTGAGCCGGCCGTGACGCAGCGACCGCCTGGGGAGGCGGCACGTCGACCTCGTGGATCGAGAAAAAGCCGTCGCCACTGCCGGTGTTGACGACGTCGAGCGTCAGCGACTGCGAGCCTCCCGGGGGCACCACGGCGGATAAGGGTCGCGGCGAGGCATCGAGGATCCCCGCCGGGAGCGAGAAGTCGAGACGCACCGTCGCGTCGGGAACGACGGTCGTGTTCTGCACGATGATCGTGTGGCGGTCGGCGGATGCCTGGAAGTCCTGGACCCCGGAGCCCTCCGCGAAGAGCGAGTAGAACCCGTCGCCCTGATCGGGCGCGGGGCCGGTCGTCGTCTCGAAGCCTCCGGTGTGGATGTCGGAAACGGTCGCGCCGTTTAAGCCGACGCCGGTGTTCAAGTCGCTGACTTTGCCGACGACGAGACCGCCGGTAACAACGGCGCACGCGAAGGGACCGATCCGGACGTCGTCGACCTGCCACCACCAGCCATAGAAGCCGACGTAGTGGAAGCGCGCTTTCACGTTCGCGTGTCCCGCCGCGAAGGACATGTCGGCGATCACCGTACCCGGCCCGCTGACCGTCTGGTCCGCGTGCCACACGTTCACCCAGGTCGTGCCGCCGTCGATGGAGACGTCGACGTCGGCGACCGAAAACACTTCCGAGTTGATGAAGTCATTGGCCCACTGGATTGCGGCGTTCGACTGCGACGACAGGTCGATCGAAGGCGTGACGAGGGAGGCGTCGTCGAACTGAAATCCCGGGCAGTTGCTGTTGAGAAGCGCGTAAGGGCCCGAGCCGCCGGTCCGGTTTCCGTCGAACTGGCCGCAGGGATCGCTTCCGCTCTCGATCGTCCAGCCATCGCCGCCCTGCGTGTCGAGCGTCCAACCCGCCGGCAGCACGCCGCCGTCGAAGCCTTCCGAGAGGACCGCCGGCCCGAATGTGCCGGGTGAGTATCCGGGAGCATCACAGATCGCCGACGCGACGAGCGTCCAGTCGGCGTGGACCGGCGAACCCGACGTCACCACCTGTCCGGTTTTCGGCGCGTACCCGACGCCGACCGACGTGACCGTGACCGCGTAGGTCGCGCCGTCCGGGACGCTGGCCGCGTAGGCGCCCGTCACGGGATCCGAGTAGGCGACGACGGGGTCCGTCGAGGCCGACGTGAACTCGAGCTTCGCGAAGACCGGCCAGCCGTGGCCGGAGCCGTCCTTGACATCGCCGCTGACCGTCACGTTCGGCGAGCCCGCGAACGCGGGCATCGCTCCGAGCACCGCCGCGAGAACGAGCCAGCCCGCGAGTTTCTTCATCGACGTCACATGCATGAAAGTCTCTTCCTGTTTCTTCATGGCGTTACGAGGTATGGCAGACCGAAGGCCTTGACCATGTACACGGCCATCTGTGCGTTCGTGATCGCAGCATCCGGGCAGTAGTTGTCTCCACCGCAGCCGGCCGTGATGCCCGCGGAAGCGATGCCTTCGATGTAGTCGACCGCGAACCCGCCGGGGCACGGTACGTCGGCGAAGACGCCGGTGCAGGAGGGCGGTGGCGCATCGCCGTTCGAGGCCTTCCAGACGAAAACCGCCATCTGCGCGCGCGTGACCGGGACGTCTGGGCAGTAGAGCGGCGGCGCGACGCTGCAGCCCGCGGTGACGCGATCTTCGACGAGACCCTGGATGTAGTTCGCGTTGAAGCTGCCGGCGAGAACGTCGTCGAACTCGCCGAGATAGACCGGCGGAGGCGTGAGCGCGCCGTGCAGCGCGCGTTCGATGAAGCCGGCCATGCTGCGCCGCGTCACCACCTCTCCCGGGCAAAACGAGAAGGTCGGCGTCTGCGGCGCGCATCCGGGCATGACCCCGGCGCCGGCCGCGCCGTAAATGTAGTTCCACGCGAAGCTGCCTTCGGGCACGTCGCCGAAGAGGAGCGTGAACTGGACCGGCACCGGCGCAACGCCCGTCGGAGTGTCGGTCGAAAAAATCAACGAGCCCAGGCGCAGGCCCGGCAGAAGACCCGCCGGATCGAACGCGACCGTCACGGGAAGATTTCCGCCCTGTGGCACCGAGCCGGCGTCGGGGGTCTCGGTCAGCCACGGGATGTCGTGGACGCACCAGCCGGTTTCGCCGGATTCGAACTCGTAGACGACCTGAGCGACTTCGTCGACGGCGAAGAGACGGCCGTCGCAGGACGCCTCGAGGCTCACGGTCGCGTTCGGAAGAGGGGCTCCGCCGTCGGTGATCTGGAATCCGCCGAGGAAGGCATAGTCCTCGTCGGGTGCGACGACCCAGACGTTGTACGGCACCGCGCCTTCCGAGGCAACGTAGAGGTGACGCGTCGTCGGGTTGAACGCCAGGCCGACTTTCGAGATCCCGATGTCCTTGGAGTCCAGCAGATTCCCGGAGCCGTCGACGTGGTAGACCGCGCCGTCGTTGTTCCCGCCGACGTAATACGTGTCGGTCGCATAGTCGTACGCCACCGCGCGCTGCGACGAGGTCCAGGGGCCGCAGATCTTCCCTCCGGTGACGGTCTGCGCCGCGGGATCCATCTCGAAGAGGCAGTTGTCGCCGCCGACGTTGACCTGCCAGAGCATCCGGGTCCGAGCATTGAACGTTCCGTCGGCCTGCCAGAAACCGCCCGTGTCGTGGATGTCGATCGCGCCCGGCGTCGGGGTGCCGTCCGGAAGGAATGCATGCTCGAAGCCGTCGCCCGAGAAACCGGAGTCGGGATTGTCGGGGTTGGATATCCAGAGCCGGTCCGACTTCGTGTCGTAGGCGAGACCCCATCCGGACGCGAGTCCGGTCGGGAACGAGCGCACGACGGCGCCGGCCGCGGCGAGCGCGGGAACGCTCGCCGGCGCGCCGGCCGGAGTCGGGCTCGCGTGATGCCGGTCGTTGGCGTGCTCGAAGCCGACGCGGCGCTGCGCGCGGCGAATCTGCACGGGATCGGCTTTCAAGCGATTCGTCGGAGGCACGAGGTTTACCGGCGGAACGTTGATCTCCTGGATGGCGACCTGAGCGTCCGCCGTGCCGACGTTGGCGAGAGTGAGCATTTTGTTCCCGACGCCGCCGGGGCTCATGATCATGGACAGCGGACGCGGGCTCGCCTGGAGAAGGCCCGCGGGCAGCGCGAAGTCCACCCGCACGGTCGCATTCGGGATGACCGTCGTGCTCTTCGTCAGCGCCTCGTACGCGGGAAACGAAGCCGAGAGGCTCTGCGATCCTCCGTCCTTCGAAAAGAGGCTGTAGAAGCCGTCGCCCTGCGGACCCTCGTTCACGGCGTAGGTCGTCGTCGAGCCGCCGCTCGGGGGATTCGAGACGTCCGCTCCGTTGAGACCCGCGCCGGTGTTCGCGTCGGTGACCCGACCCACAACGAGGCCGCCGGGAACCGCGCTGCACGCGAACGTGCCGACCTTGACGTCGTCCACCTGCCACCACCAGGAGAAGAAGCCCTGGTAGTGGAAGCGCGCGCGGACGTTGGCGTGGCCCGCGGCGGAGGACATGTCGGCGATCTGGAGGCCCGGGCCCGGCACGCCGTGCAGCGCCTGCCAGATGTTCGTCCACGTCGCGCCGTCGTCGGCGCTGACGTCCACGCTGGCGATGGACCCGGAGTTCTGATCGATGAAATCGTTGGCCCACTGGATCGCGGCGCTCGTCTGACCGGAAAGATCCATCGGCGGCGTGACGAGCCGCGTGTCGTCGCTGGTGAACTGCGTTTCGCAGCCGCTGTTGACGATCGCGTACGGCCCGGAGCCGCCGGTGCGGTTGCCATCGAACTGGAAGCACGGATCTCCCGCCGTGTAGACCTTCCAGCTCACGCCGGACGGTGTCTCGACGGACCAGCCCGCCGGAATCGCGCCGCCGCCGAACCCCTCGGAGAGGACGAGCGGTCCGGAGAAGCTGCCGGGTCCGTATCCGGGCGCCGTGCACGTAGGCGCGGCGGAGAGAGTCCAGTTGGCGACGATCGCCGAAGCCGGGGCCGCGGGGATGGTCAGCGGCCCTCCTCCCGGCGCGTAGCCGGGCACGAGGGACGTGACTGCGAAGTCGTATGTGAAGCCGGCAGCGAGCTCGACGGAATAAGCGCCGCTCGCGGGATCGGTGAACAGCGTCGCGCGCGGGAAGCCGCTGGGACCCGATACGACGACCTTCGCGTACAACGGCCAACCCTGTCCCGATCCGTCCTTGACCGTTCCGACCACCTGGTTGGTCGCGCCCGGCGTGAGCGCGAAATCCTGCGAGGCCGTTCCACCCGAGGCCACGACGACGCCATTCGCCGTCGACGGCACGTAGGGATACTTCGACGCGGTCACGTCGTACGTGCCCGCCGGAAGCGTCGAGAACTGATAGTGGCCCGAAGCGTCGGTCGTCGTGGACGAGGCGCCGGCTGAGGCCGAACCCGTGGGCGTCGCCGTGACGGTCGCCTCTTGGATCGGGTCGGAACCATCCGTCACCGTGCCCTGGAGGGAGCCGGCCGGACCGGACGTGCAG
Organism: Acidobacteriota bacterium; assembly: GCA_046725935.1. GTDB lineage: Bacteria > Acidobacteriota > Thermoanaerobaculia > UBA5066 > Gp7-AA6 > DAHUXD01. The sequence continues at coordinate 11,913 of JBKOZO010000119.1, forward strand.
CTGGGGAAGCGAAAGGAGCCGACGCGCGTCTTGAAGTCGAAGCTGCCGGTCTGCTCGTAATACTCCTGCGTGTACCAGAACGTGCAGTCGTCGACGGGGTCGATCGACATCGTGCTGTAGTCGCCCCAGCGGCTCGAGCTCCCGAACTGGCTGCCCCCGCCCGCGAGCCACACGTCTTCCGCGCCCATCGTCCCGAGCGGATCGCCCGCGAGCCGGCCGGTGATCGCGATCGACGGGTACGTCGTCGCGCTCGACGTGGAGTAGCCGAGGGCGATGTTGCCGTTGCCGTCCATCGCGATTGAGCCCATCCAACGGAACGTCGCGTCCGGCGCGAAGGTCCCCTGCTGATGGATCGTCGGCGCGCCTCCGGGACTGCGGATCTCGTACCAGCGCGGAGCGGCGCTACCCGCCGCGGTGCCGACCGTGTGATTGACCACGAGTGACTCGTGGTCGCCGAAGTTGCGGTAGACGAGCCGGTACATCAAAGTGTGGTCGAGCGTCTCGAGCTTCTCCGACGTCTCGAACTGCGGAACGCACTGGCTCCGGTTGGCGTCGCACACCGGATAGAGAAACTCGGCCACCGGGATCTCGATTGGACCCGTCAGCGTGCTGTTTGCGGGCGTCGTCCAGTCGACATGGAACCGCCATTCGAGAAGCCGCGCGGGATTGACGTCGAAGGTCATGAAGTAGTTTGGCGAGCCGGCCGGCGGAGGCGTGGGACCGTCCAGGTCCGACGGCAGCGCGCCGGTCTGGTCTCCGGTGTCGAACGCGATCATGCCCGCGGGAGCGCCGGCCAGCATCGCGGCGCGGTCGAAAGCGTAAGCCCCTCCCTGCACTTCGCCCGCAGGACCGAACATGTTGAACGACACGTAGTAGGCGTCGGGCCAGATCCCGAGCTTTCCGTAGTCGGTGAAGACGTCGTCGCTCGTCTTGAACTCGTATTGCCAGTAGTCGTCCGTGGGATCGTTCGTCGTCGAGACGGCGAAACACTGGTAGAAGGGCCCGGCCGGGAAATTGGGAAGCGCAAACTGCGAGACGACCCAGCGGTCCGCCTGCCGGTCGTAGCGGACCAGCGGGTCGCCGTCGTTCTGGACCTCGCAGGGTCCGCCGAGTCCGGACCAGAACGCGTTGCCGGCGAACGGCCCGAGCACGATGCTGCCGCTCTTGTCGTAGATCGTGGCAACGTTGTTGATGTACTGGACATAGTGGTTCGGGCCGACGTCGCCTTCCGTGTCGGGCGGCACGATTTGATGTCCGACGACGGCCGAGTTGTCGTCCTCGGAAGCGCCCTCGAACTGGAGCAGCGCCTCCGGCTGCGAGAGGCCGAAGCGGGTCTGGACCGCGGGATCCGACGCGGGGCGCGACAGGCCCGATCCCTTCTTCGGGTAGACCTCGTTGGGGCGCTCCCGCTGCGGACCGGGCACGACGGGTCCGACGGGCCTGTACTCGGAAAGCCGCGCCGACCTTGTATGGCGCGTCGCAAACCCCAGAACCGGCGGCTTTTCGTTGCGCTTCGGACTCGCGCCGCGAACCGCAACCGCCGGCGCGAGGCTCAGCGCAGCGCAAACGAGTATCCACACCTGCAGCGACGCCCTCCGAGACATGCTTTCCTCCGTATGCGCGAATCCGTGTAAGGCGGACGTCGCTATGTACAGCGTTCCGATGAGTGACCGCCATTGAACCTAAGGACGATGCGGAGTTATTCCATCGGGCAGGAATAAGTGACTCGCGGTACGATGCGCGGCTACCGATGGTCGACGACGTTCATGGCCTCGCCGCCAGGAGTTGCGTCCCCTGCCGGGGTGGGATCCCGCCCCTCCCGCCCGCGAGAGCGCGCGAGCTCGTCTCGTCGACGCCCGGCTGGAGCCTGGAGGAGGCGTCCACTCGACTGATGCGCCGATTCGAGTTTCGCGACTTCGTCGAAGCGATGCGGTTCGTCAACCGGGTCGCGGACCTCGCCGAGCAGCAAGGCCACCATCCCGACATCGCGATCCACTGGAACAAAGTCGACCTGACCCTCTGGACGCACAAGATCGGCGGACTGCACGAAAACGACTTCATCCTGGCGGCGAAGATCAATCGCCTGCTCGAGGACGATCCCGACGCGATGGCGGGATAATCTCGGGCGCGAAATCATCCCTATCCGAGGAGACACGATGAACCGGCCCCGATCGAAGTTTGCCTCTGCCGCGCTGCTGTCCCTCGCCGTGGCGGGTTCCGCGGCCCTCGGCGCCCCGGATACGCCGACGAAGAAGACTCCCACGCCGCTGCCCGCACCGGACGCGCTCGCCAGGCCTCTGTCCGAGCGCATCTCGGGCAAGCGAAAGCTCGGCGACGTCGAGCTGGATTTGCTCTGGGGCAAACAGAACGCGCGCGTCTACGGCGCCGGCGTCGGGATCTGCGACAACGCGTATCAGATCCCCGTCTCGCGATCCGAGGTCGTCGCGCTTCTCGAGGCCGTGCGCACGGCCCGCTTCGGCGCGATGCCCGATCGGTTCGGCGGCGAGGAGGAGGAAAACGAACGTCAAGGTCAGGGCGGAGACATCCCGCAAATGCGCGGGCGGCTCGAAGTGCGTCTGGGCCCCGTCTCCAAGACCGTTCTGCAGATGCAGGGCCCCGAGCAGTCGCAGGAGCTCGAAACCCTCGCGACCCGGATTCTCAAGACGTGTGACGGCGCGCCCAAGCGCGGCGTCGCCGCGTCGAGCCTGGCCGACGGACTCGCCAAGCTCGCCTCGGGCAAGCTCTCGCCCCAGGCGTTCGAAGCGCTCGTTCAGCGTCGGGAGAGCCGCTCGAGTTCGGCGGCCGGAGCCGAGAACTGGATCCTGCGCGTCGAGGGGCGGGACGCCACCGGACGGCGCATGCCGGGCGGACGCGCGCCGGACGCCCCCAAGAAGCTGACGCTTTCGGACAAACAGTTCCAGATTCTCGTCGCGCTTCTCTCCTCCAACGACGTCGGCGCGCTGCCGCCCAGCGTCTACAGCGCCCAGTACACGGACCTTCGCGTCAAGGTCCTCAATCGGGAGCAGGTCGTCAGCGGCCGGCGGTTCGGCGGCGAGAAGGCCGAAGGCGCGGGCGCGCCGCATCCGACGTTCGATCGGATCTACGACGGACTGCACGGTATCTACGTCGAGGTGCAACGCGAGGGCAAGACCGGCACCGAGCCCGTCGAGCTGCGCTCCGAACGCGAGTCGGAAGAGGAAAAGGAGCGGGAAGAGGAGCGCGAGCGAGAGCGGGAACGCAACGAGGAAAAGCGCGAGCGCGCGAAGCCGGCTACGACTCCTTCCCCGGGAGGACCGTAAAAACGAGGCCCATGACCGCGGCGCCGAGGATCATCCAGCGCGCCGTCTCCCACGCCTCGAGTCTGCGGCGCGACTTCTCCGCCGGCGGCGCGGGGGACGCGCTCGCGGCCTTCTCGTAACGCGCGCGCTGCGCGGAGGCGAACAGAAACCCGGCCAGCCCGATCACGAGAAGAATCAGGCCCACCCGCCGCATCCGCTCCTCCTTGCACGTCCGGCCGACACCGCGCGCGGCCGAAATCCACGAAACGACCGGAACGATAGCAAAAGGGGTGCGTCGCCGCGCCCTCGAGGGTGTCCGCCCGCTCACCCTGCTCAGTTCGCGGGCTTCATGTCCAGGGCGTAGAGGCCGACGGCGAATCGGTTGTCGACGCCGAGCTTTCGAAAGATGTTGTTGAGATGACTCTTGACCGTCTTTTCGCTGATGGAAAGCCGGTGCGCGATGTCCTTGTTGCGCAATCCTCGGCCCACGGCTGTGGCGACCTCGACTTCCCGCCGTGTGAGCCGGCCTTCCCAGGAACTTCGGTCTCCACCGTCGGCCAGATGCTCGACGGTCTGTGCCGTCACCCGCCGGTTCGCCCAGAGCTCGCCGGCCGCGACGACGCGGATCGCGCGCACGAGCGTGGCGAATCCGAGCTGCTTTCCGACCAGACCCGTCGCTCCGACGCGGAGCACGCGCTCGACCGTCTCGTCGGTCGAGCGCGTCGCCATCACGAGGATTCGCGTCGAAGGCGAAGCGCGCCGCAGACGCGGAACCATCGCCTCGCTGTTCGGACCGAGGCCCTCGTAGTCGAGCACGAGCACCCGGGGTCTCTCCTTGCTCAGGAGCAGGCCGATTCCGTCTTCGTCGCGCGCCAGACCCACGATGCTTAGGCCGGGCTCACTGCCGAGCTGCCGCGCCAGCACTTCGCGCACAAGCGCGGGGCGCGTCGCGACGACAACCGTCACTCGTGCGGCCGGAAGAGACTCGGATGCGGGCGCGGGCTTCGGGATCCGACTCGCGCGCGGCGAGGGCCGGACGGGGATCCGTCCCGGCTTCCTTCGCAAAATCTCCCTGGAACTCTGGCCCATTCCCCCCACCCCCGCTCACCGGACCGGGGGACGTCCGGCGGCGCTTAGTATCGCGCCATCGAAGAATCGATCCGTTCGGCCCACCGGTTGATGCCGCCGACGAGGTTCTTGACCTTTTCGAAGCCGTGCTGCATCAAGAAGTTGACGGCGTTGCCGCTGCGGCCCCCGGTGCGGCAGTAGACGACGATCTCGTCGTCCTTCGAGAGCTTGTCGAGGCTCTGCGGCAGCGTTCCCAGCGGGATCTTGACCGAGTCCGGGAGGTCCGAGATCGCCCACTCGCGCGGCTCGCGAACGTCGACCAGGACCAGGGCGTCGCCGCGGTCGCGCATCGCCTTGAGCTCCTCGACCGACACTTCGTGATTGTGCATGGGCGCGGACGATACCAGAGGCGCCGGCCCGGCGCAGAACGCGTCGTAGTCGATCAGGGCGGTGACCGTCGGGTTCGGCCCGCAGACGACGCACTCCGGATCCTTCCGCACCCGCATCTCGCGGAAGCGCATCGACAGCGCGTCGACGAGCAGGAGTCGCCCGATCAGGGGCTCCCCCGTTTTCAGGATCAGCTTGATCGTCTCGGTCGCTTGAAGGACGCCGAGCAATCCCGGAAGGACTCCGAGGACTCCTCCTTCGGCGCAGGAGGGAACGAGGTCCGGCGGAGGCGGCTCGGCGAAGAGGCACCGATAACAGGGCCCCTTCTCAGCCCAGAAGACCGAGGCCTGCCCCTCGAAGCGGAAGATCGAGGCGTAGACGTTGGGCTTGCCGAGCAGGACGCACGCGTCGTTGACGAGATAGCGCGTGGCGAAGTTGTCCGTCCCGTCCGCGACGACGTCGAAGCCCTTCAGGATCTCCAGCGCGTTTTTCGAGGTCAGGCGCTCCTCGAACGGGACGACACGGACGTGCGGATTCGTCTGCGCGAGCCGCTCACCCGCCGCGGCGAGCTTGGACCGGCCCACGTCCGCGCTTCCGAAGAGAACCTGGCGGTGGAGGTTCGATTCGTCCACGGCGTCGAAGTCCACCAGTCCCAGAGTTCCGACGCCGGCCGCGGCGAGGTAGAGCGCGGCGGGCGAGCCGAGGCCTCCCGCGCCAACGAGGAGGACGCGCGCCGCCTTCAACCGCGCCTGGCCCTCCGGGCCCACACCCGGGAGGATCAGATGGCGCGCGTAACGCCGCAGCTCTTCGGGCGAGAACGGCGCGGAGGAACCGCCGGCGATGGACGGCACGATCGATAGCGTATCGCCGTCGGCAAGAGCCGTCTTCTCGCGCGCGAGGTGGCGGACGTCCTCGTCGTTGCGGTACACGTTGACGAACGACCGCAGCTTCCCCGATCCGTCGAAGAGATGCGGTCGCAGGGCCGCGTGCCGCGACACGAGCGCCTCGAGAGCCTCGGCGACCGTCCCGCCGCGCACCTCGACGGTGGCCGCGTCGTCCGCGTAGGGCCGCAACGGCGTCGGCAGGTGAATCTTCGGCATGGGTACTACTCCTCGCCGTCGGAGCGCAGAGGCTCGCGTTCGAACGTGCCGCGATCCTCCGAGAGGATCCAGCACGTCATGTCCCGCGGGCGGCCCGCTTCGACGGCCACGATCAGATAATGGAAAAACGGGAACGCGTGTTCCCGGTCGTACTCCGAGGGAGCGGCGGGATGGTCGGGGTGAGAGTGATAGATCCCCACCAGGCCGAGCCCCGCCTCGTCCGCGATCCGTTCCAGCCGCCCGTAGTCCCTGGGATCGATGAAGAAGCGCCGTTCCCGCTGGTCCGTCTGGCGGTTCGGCACGCGCTCGGTGCGGCGGACGCGCACTTCCCCGTCGACCCTCACGCCGAAGAGCGCGCCGCAGCACTCCTCCGGATAGGCCTCCGCGCCATGGCGGCGGATCTCTTCGAGGACGCTCGCCGGCGCGATCATGGCTCCTTCCAGAAATCCTCGGAGAGATATCGCTCTCCCCCGTCGCAGAGGACCGTGACGACCGTGGCCGGCCGCACCGCCGCCCGGCCAACCCGAATCGCCGCCGCGACGTTGGCGCCGGCCGAGGGTCCCACGAAGAGTCCCTCCTCGCGCGCCAGGCGGCGGCACATCGCGTAGGCCTCCTCCGTCGCCATCGCGATCCGCTCGTCGGCGAGCGTGGGATCGTAGATGGGCGGCACGATCGCGCTCGCCATGTGCTTCATCCCTTCCAGGCCGTGCATCGGTCCGTCCGGCTCCACCGAGACGCAGCGAACTACCGGGTTTCTCGTCTTGAGAAACCGCGATACCCCGACGAAGGTTCCGGAAGTGCCGAGCCCCGCGACGAAGTGGGTGATCTTTCCCCGCGTCTGCGCCCAGATCTCCGGGCCCGTCGTCTCGAAGTGCGCGGTCCAGTTGGCCGGATTGGAGTACTGGTCCGGATAAAAGTACGCCGCCGGCCGTTCCTCGACCGCTCGCCGGGCCGCGCGGATCGCGCCGTCGGTCCCCTCGAGCGGATCCGTCAGAACGAGGCGCGCCCCGAAGGCCGTCAGGATCGCCCGGCGTTCCGAGGACGCGCTGGCCGGCAGGAAGAGAGTGACGGGATACCCGAGCGCGCCGCCGAGCATCGCGTTGGCGATCCCGGTGTTGCCGGAGGTCGCCTCCAGGATCGTCTTTCCGGGCTTGAGCCGGCCCGACGCGATTCCCGCCAGGAGCATCGCGCGCACCGGCCGATCCTTGACGCTGCCGCAGGGATTCATGTGCTCGGCCTTGACGAGAAGACGCAGCGCCGGAACTTCCCGTCCGACGCGCGAAAGCTCGAGAAGCGGAGTGCCGCCCACGGCGTCGAACAGTCCGACGCCGCCCTCGGCGCGCGAGAGCGCAGCGACCCTCTGCGGAGCGCTCATCGGCTCCGCCTCTCGTTGCGCCACCTCGAATCCTTTTCGTTCACCGCATGCCCTCCAAAACGACGAAGCCCGCCGGGGTCCGGCGGGCTCGGGGTCCTGTCTGCGTCGGGGAGTTTCTAGATCGATGGACCGGGAGCGGCCAGACCCTCGAGGCGGGTCGGACAACAGCAGGCGGCCGCCCGGAACGAAACCATCGCCTCCTTAGTATTACGACGGCGGCCCGGCGTCAAGGCCGCCCGACGCAAACTCCTGAAGATTGATAGGCTTCCGGTCCGGAGGATCTGACTTTGCTTCCTGAATTCCGCAACGAGCCGCTGACGGATTTCTCCGTTGACGCCAACGCCAAGGCCTTCCGGTCCGCCCTGGCCGCCGTGGAGAAGCAGCTGCCGATCCAGGGACAGAACCGGATCGGCGGAAAGCGCTTCGGCTCCAAGAAGTATTTCGAATCGCGCAATCCCTGCGACTTCCGCCAGCTCGTCGGCCGCTTCCCCGAGGGAACCGCCGCCGATGCCACCCGCGCCGTGGACGCCGCGACGAAGGCGTTTCCGGCCTGGAGCCGCACTCCGGCGGAGGAGCGCGCGGCGCTGGTGCTTCGGATCGCGTCGATCCTGCGCCGGCGCAAGCACGAGTTCTCCGCGATGATGGTGCTCGAGGAATCCAAGTCCTGGGCGGAGGCCGACGGAGACACGGCCGAGGCGATCGACTTCTGCGAGTTCTACGCCCGCGAGATGGAGCGACTCGCGCAGCCCCAGCCGCTGACCCCGTATCCGGGCGAGCAGAACGACCTCGAGCACATCCCCTTGGGTGTGGTCGTCGTCATTCCGCCGTGGAACTTCCCGCTGGCGATCCTGGCCGGCATGACGACCGCCGCGCTCGTCGCGGGCAATACGGTCGTTCTCAAGCCGTCCTCCGACGCGGCGGGCATCGCCACGATGTTCGTGGAGGCCTGCGAGGAGGCCGGCGTACCGGACGGTGTCTTGAACTTCGTGACGGGCGGCGGCGCGACGGTCGGCAACGCACTCGTCGAAAGCCCGAAGACCCGGCTCGTCGCGTTCACGGGTTCACGCGCCGTCGGTGTGGAGATCAGCGAGAAGGCCGGCCGCGTCGTTGAGGGCCAGCTCTGGATCAAGCGCGCGATTCTCGAGATGGGCGGCAAGGACTTCATTTTGGTCGACGAGACCGCGGATCTCGAAGAGGCGGCCAACGGGATCGTGGCCGCGGCGTTCGGCTTCCAGGGACAGAAGTGCTCGGCGTGCTCGCGCCTGATCGTCCATCAGAAAGTGCACAAGGATCTGCTCTCGCGCGTCGTCGCGAAGACGAAGGCGCTCTCGGTGGGCGACGTGCGCGACCCGAAGAACACGGTCGGCGCCGTCATCAACGAGGGCGCCCAGAAGAAGATCCTGGAGTACGTCGCGATCGGAAAGAAAGAAGGTCGGATCGTCGCCGGCGGCAAGGCCGGGCCCAAGTCCGGATACTTCGTCATGCCCACGATCGTGGACGGCGTCAAGCCCAAGGCGCGCATCGCGCGCGAGGAGATCTTTGGCCCGGTGCTCGCGGTGCTGAAGGTCGCCAACTTCGAGGAAGGCATCCGCGTCGCCAACGATTCCGAGTACGGCCTCACCGGCTCGCTCTATTCGCGGGTCCGGGAGCGGCTCGAGCGCGGCAAACGCGAGCTCCACGTCGGCAACCTGTATCTGAACCGAAAGTGCACGGGAGCGCTCGTCGGCGTCCACCCGTTCGGCGGCTTCAACATGTCCGGCACGGACTCGAAGGCGGGCGGCCGCGAGTACCTCTACCTGTTCACGCAGCAGAAGGCCATCTCGGAAAAGCTGTAGGAGAGGCGAAGGAGGCAGCGATGTTCGGTCATCCCCTGCTCTGGGTCCTCGTCACGGTGCTCGACATCATCGCGATCGTTTCGATCCTGAAGAGCGGCGCCGACAGCGGCACGAAGCTGCTCTGGATCGTTCTCGTCATCCTCCTTCCGGTGCTCGGCATGATTCTCTATTTCCTGATGGGTCCGGGCCGCCGGACCGTCATCTGAGGTTGGCGCAATGACCGAAGGTCCCTTTCCGCGTCCGGCTCGGCGCTTCGAGAGCGTCGGATTCTCGGAGATCGTCAAGGTTCGCAACCGCGTGATGGAGCTGCTGGCCGCGGGCCAGAAGGTCTGGCGCTTCGAGGGCGGCGAGCCCTGGATGAACTCGCCCGAGCCCATCAAGGAGGCTATGACCGACGCGCTCGCGCGCCAACAGACGCGCTATGCGCCCTCGTCCGGAATCCCCGAGCTGCGCCAGGCGATTCTGGAGAAGGTCCGGTCGCGCAACCGCATCCCGGCCGACGACGAGAGCCCGGTCGTGGTCAACGGAGGGATGCAGGGACTCTTCGCGTCGTTCTCGACGCTGCTCGAGCCCGGCGACGAGGTCCTGATGTTCTCGCCGTACTGGACCCCGATCGTGGACCTCGTCGCGTTTCACGAGGCCAAGTCGGTCCTCGTTCCCACCGCGGCGGCGCGGCGCAAGGGCTTCTCGGCGACGCTCGCGGCGCTCGCCACGCCGAAAACCAAGGTCCTCTACTGGAACTCGCCCGCCAACCCGACCGGAGACGTCTTCACCCGCGCCGAAACCGAAGAGGTCGCGGCGTTCGCCCGCGAGCGCGGACTGGCCGTCATCTCGGACGAGGCCTATGAAGACCTGGTCTACGAAGGCGAGCCGCCCGTCGCCATCGCGTCGCTGCCGGGGATGGGGGAGCGTACACTCTCCTGCTTCACTCTCTCGAAGTCCTACTCGATGACGGGATGGCGTCTGGGCTACGTCGTCGCGCCCAAGCGCTACCAGACGCCGGTCAAGACGGTCGTGCTCTACACGACGAACGGCGTCTCGACGCCGACCCAGTGGGCCGCGGTCGAGGCTCTGAACCGCGGGACCGAGTTCGTGGCCGCCTGGCGCGACGGATATCGGTCCCGGCGCGATCGCCTCGTCGAGGGACTCCAGGCCGCCGGATTCGACCTCGAGAAACCGCGCGCCGCGCTCTACCTCTTTCCGAAGACGCCGTCGTGGCTGCCGGCCGACTCGCGCGAGGCCGCGAGAGCCCTGCTCGATGGCGCGAAGATCGCGACCGTTCCCGGCATCGTGTTCGGTCCGGAGGGCGAGGGACGCCTGCGCTTCTCATTTTCCGTGTCCGAGGAGATGATCGCCGGCGGCGTCGAGGCGCTCGCGAGCTTCGCCGCTTCGACAGCGGCGCCCTAGCGTCGTCCGCCCTTCGGGGTATAGTCTCGCGAGACAACAACTCCGGAGGTGCCCGTGAAGACTCGGGGCATTCTCTCTGTCGCGGGTCTGGCCGTCAGCGCATGGACGAGTGCGCAAGCTCCTCCGATGACGCCGGTGCTCGCGGTCAACACTTACACGACGTCCAACCAGGCGAATAGCTCGGTCGCGATCGACTCCAGCGGCCGTTTCCTGATCACCTGGATGAGTCTCGGTCAGGACGGGTCGACGGCCGGCGTCTTCGGGCGGCTCTACGACGATGCCGGAGCGCCGGCCGGACCGGACTTCCAGATCAACACCTACACGACGAGCTATCAGCTCGATACGCGAGCGGCGGCGCTGGAGGGAGGAAAGTTCGTCGTCGTGTGGGCTGGAGTCTCCGCGGAAGATCCATTCGGCATCTCGGGCCGCCTCATCGACGCGTCGGGCACGCCACTGGGCAGTGACTTCCCAGTCAACTCCCACACGACGTCGACGCAAGCCAACCCCGCCGTGGCCGCGGACGGCTCCGGCGGATTCGTGGTGGCCTGGGTCAGCTACGATCAGGACGGCGACGGCCGCGGGATTTTCGCGCGGCGGTTCGGAGGCGACGGAACGCTGCTTTCCGCCGAGATTCCGGTCAACGTGGCCACGGCCGGCCATCAGAGCCATCCCGCCGTCGCTTCCGACGCCGCGGGGAACTTCGTCGTGGTGTGGGAGAACGAAAACGACGGCGACGGATCGGGCTACGGGATCGTCGGCCGACGATTCTCCAGCTCGGGATCGCCGCTCTCGGCCGAAATCGTCATCAACGCCGCGACGGCCGGGAGTCAGTACACACCCGACGTGGCCTGCGATTCCACCGGCAACTTCGTCGTCGTGTGGGGAGGTATCGACGCTCAGGGTTACTGGCTGGACACATGGGCCCGATCGTTCGACGCGACCGGCACGCCCCTCTCGGGAGATCTCCTGGTCAACACGAACACTGCATATTCTCAGGACAAGGCTCGACTCGCTCGCGCGCCGTCGGGCGAATTCGTCGTCGTCTGGCGCGATTTCCTGAGCTCCTCCGTGCTCGCCCAGCGATTCGACTCCAACGCGAACAGGTCGGGAAAGGTGTTCGCGCTGAACACGGACCTGGACGCCGACTTTCCGGCCGTGGCCATGAAGAGCTGGGGGGATTTCGTGGCGACCTGGTCCGACGACAATCCCGGTGACGGTTTTGTCTGGGGTGTGTTTGCGCGGCGCGGGGGCTTTCCGGACGTGCAGTCGATGACGGTCGACTCCCGTCCGAGCGCCGGGACGTCCAATGTCAACGGCATCCTCGAGTCGGGTGAGCGCGTCACTGTCGACCCAACCTGGAAGAACACGAGCACGGAACCCCTTTCTCTCACCGGAACCGCGTCGAATCTCACGGGGCCCGCAGGCCCCATCTACACGATCGATGATTCGACAACGGACTACGGCTCCATCGCTCCGAATTCCTCCGCCGACTGCTTCGCGGCGACCGGAGATTGTCTGGAGATTTCGGTCTCGGGCGCGCGCCCCGCCCCGCACTGGGACGCGACGCTCGACGAGACCGTCCCCTTCGGCGTGACTAAGACCTGGATACTGCACGTCGGCGAGAGCTTTCCCGACGTGCCGCTGACCCATACGTTCTACCCGTTCATCGAAAACCTCTTCCACAATCGGATTACGGGGGGCTGTGGCGGAGGCTACTGTCCGGACAAACCCGTGACGCGCGCCCAGATGGCGGTGTTCCTTTTGAAGGCCAAGCACGGAGCAGGCTTCGTGCCGCCGCCCTGCGAGGGAGTCTTTCCGGATGTCCCCTGCCCCGGCCCGTTTACCGATTGGGTCGAGGAGCTTTCCGCCGAAGCGATCACCGGAGGTTGCGGCGGCGGCAACTACTGTGCCGACAGTCCCGTGACGCGGGGCCAGATGGCCGTCTTCCTGTTGAAGGCGGAGCACGGCTCCGGATTCGCGCCGCCCCCCTGCAGCGGGATCTTCCAGGACGTTTCGTGTTTGTATCCGTTCGCCGACTGGATCGAGCAGCTCTTCGCGGAGCAGATCACCGGCGGCTGCGGCGGAGGCAACTACTGTCCCGGAAATCCCAATACGCGCGGCCAGATGGCCGTGTTCCTCGTCAAGACCTTCGGCCTGCAGCTCTACGGCGCCGACTGAGTCGGACTTCCGCCATTCGGCGCGGCCGTATCCCCGATCGGCGCGACTCGCGATTTCCCTGGTCAGGATTCCCTTCTTCGCCGGTATGCTTCGCGCACTTCGGGAGGGAAGCATGCGCCGCTGGGTCACCCTTGCCCCATTCACCCTGATTCTCTCGACGGCCGCGCTCGCCGTGGGACCGCCGATGAGCCCCGAGATTCCCGTCAACACAAGCACCGCGGGGATCCAGATCGTTTCGTCGGTGGCCATGGATGGCGCGGGGAATTTCGTCGTCGCCTGGGAGACGCCCGACGCGGACGGAGACGGAGTCGCGGCGCGCCTGTTCGACGAGAGCGGGAACCCGACCTCCGGCGAGTTCGCCGTCAGCACAGCGACGGGTGACCAGTACGACCCCTGGGTGGCCGCGGATCGCAATGGCGACTTCGTCGTCGTGTGGACGAGCTACGGACAGCTCAACCCGACGGACACGGAGGTCTACGCGCGCCGCTTCGTCGGCGGCAACCCGGCCGGCCCCGAGTTCGTCGTCAACACGCACACGACCGGCGACCAGTTCGTGGTCGGCCAGGCCGTCGCGATGGCGCCCTCCGGCGAGTTCGTCGTGGTCTGGACGAGCGACGGCCAGGACGGCGACGGTTACGGGGTGTTCGGCCAGCGGTTCGACGCCTCTGGTAACAAGCTCGGTACGGAGTTCCAGGTCAACACGACCACGGCCGACGCCCAGAGCTATCCCGTCGTGGCTATCAACGACTCGCGGTAGTTTGTGGTGGCCTGGCAGAGCTACGGCCAGGACAGCGACAACTACGGCATCTTCGCGCGGCGGTACGACGCCGCTGGCTCCCCTCTGTCGGGCGAGATCCCCGTCAACACGCACACGACGGATTCGCAACATGCTCCGACGATCGGCATGGACCGTGACGGCAACTTCGTCGTCGTGTGGAACAGCTTCACCCAGGACGGCGACTTCGACGGGATTTTCGGAAGGCGCTTCGACTCGGCCGGAGCGCCGCTGACCGGCGAGTTCCCGGTCAATACATTCACGACCTCGCAACAGCTCTTTCCCGAGATGGCGATGGACTCCGAGGGCAACTTCGTCTGCAGCTGGGAAAGCTTCGGCCAGGGCGGCGGGCCCGCGAGCTTCGGCGTCATCGCGAGGGCGTTCGACTCGTCGGCAACTCCCGTGACCGGGGAGTTCCAAATCAACGCCACGACGAGCTCGGGAGGCCAGCTGCCCGCGATCGCCATGGGAGGCCACGACAACTTCGTGATCTCCTGGGGCCGCGAAGCGGTACCGGACGAGAACATCACCGCGCGGCTGAGCGCTCCCTCCGCGGGCGTGGCCGACGTGGACGCGCGCTCGGTCGCCGGCTCCTCCTCCAACGCCAATGGCGTGCTCGAAGCCGACGAGACGGTTCAGGTGGCGCCGCACTGGAGGAACGTTCTGGCGACGCCCTTCGCCGTGACCGGCGCGGCGTCGAACATCCGCGGACCCGCGGGCGCCAACTACACGCTCGACGACTCCACCGCCGGCTACGGCACAATCGGCGCGGGCGCGACGAGCGACTGCTTCGGCGCGACGGCGGATTGCTACCTCGTGACCGTGTCGGGGACGCGGCCCGCGCCGCACTGGGACGCCGAGTTCGACGAGACGCTGTCGACCGGAACGGTCAAGACCTGGCGGCTGCACGTCGGGGAGAGCTTCCCGGACGTTTTGGTCTCGGACACCTTCTACCCGTTCGTCGAGACACTCTTCCACAATCAGATCACCGGCGGCTGCATCGGCGGCAACTACTGTCCGGCGTCTGCGGTGACGCGCGCCCAGATGGCGGTCTTCCTCCTGAAGTCCGTGCACGGCGCGGGGTATCTACCGCCCGCCTGCGCGGGCATCTTCGGCGACGTGCCGTGTCCCTCGCCGTTCGCCGACTGGATCGAACAGCTCGCGGCCGAGGGCATCACCGGCGGTTGCGGCGGCGGAAATTATTGCCCGTCGAACCCCGTCACCCGCGCTCAGATGGCCGTCTTCCTGCTGAAAGCCGAGCACGGCTCGAGCTACACGCCTCCCACCTGCACGGGGGTTTTCGGAGACGTACCGTGCCCGTCGCAGTTCGCCGACTGGATCGAACAGCTCGCCGACGAAGGCATCACCGGCGGCTGTGGCGGTGGCAACTACTGCCCGGGCAACCCCAACACGCGAGGCCAGATGGCGGTCTTCCTGACGAAGACCTTCGGCCTCACGATGTATCCGCCCTAGGCCGCGGCGGCCCGGGACGAAGACTGAGCGGCCGGCCTCGGGCCGGCCGCTCTCCATCGAGTCGAGCGGGACTCAGTTGCAGGGATTGGCGCCCGCCTCGCCGCAGTCGATGTGCCTCCGATCCCGGCCGGCGTGCGGAGTCGGAAGGAACGGGAAGACGGTGGAGATCCCGTTGACGGTGACGTTGGTACCGGGGGCGCCGATGTTGAAGTTCACGCCGTCTCCGAGCCGGGGAACCGGACCGAGCAATGCGCCCGCGACGACTCGCAGCGCGATGTCGGTGACGTCGTCGTTCGGGCGGCGGCCATTGGGGAAACCGGCCGGATCGCCCGCCAGAACCGCCAGCCGCTTCTGATCGACGGGAGCCGTCGGCGCGACGCCGACGTTCAAGCGCAGCAGCTCGGAGCAGGGATTCCGGCGCGAGCAGCCGTTCGCATCCTGTCCCGGATACTTGAGAAGGACCGCCACGAGGTCGTTGCGCGGCGTCGCCGGAACCGGGAGCCCGAAGGCGAAGTTCAGGACCGCCGCGAGCCTCGGCGTCTGGTAGAAGTTGAGGAACCGGGCCTCGTCGCTGGGGTCTTCGGTATTCCAGTTGTCTTTCTGTCCGGTGCCGATGATCAACTCGTTGACCAGGGGATTGGCCAGCCGGGCCACCTGGACGAATTTCCCCGACCCGAAGGATCCGAACGATCCTTGATCGTCTTCGCCGAGGTGGCGGTTCCTCTCGCGGCTGGTGGAAGCGTACATGCCGAGCGTGGCGTTCGGATCGTCGGTGAGCTCGGAAATCGGAATCTCCAGCGCGATCGTGTTGACGTTGAAGCCGGAAAACATGTCGACGCCGAACGGGCTCGCGCCGTCGCTGGCATCCTCGGCGTCGGTCAGCACCGGAGGATTGCGCCGAAGGTTCAGGGTGTCGAAAGTCGCGCCCAGGTCGATCGAGAAGGTCTCGTCCCTCTGTCCCGCGAACACACGCCCGCCGTTGCTCAACGCGTAGACTCCCTGGGCCGCCAGGGCCTCGTACCCCGGCATCGTCCGCGAGCCGATGTTGGAGGGCACGGCGAACATCGTTGTCGTCCCGAGGTTGGTCTTTTGTCTCCGCCGGACCTGTCGGACCGTGTAGCTCTGCCGCAGTCCCAGTCCTTCCGAACCTGCGCCGTCGAGAGCGGTGATCGCCGGGGGCAATCTCGGCACGGGGTCCACGCCCGCGTAGGACACGGGAAGGTCGTCGAACGGAGGGCGAATCTCGGTCCGGAAGCGAAACTCGTAGTCGATGTCCTCCTTCCCGTCGCGGTCTGTGTCGACGTGAATCACGTAGAGAACGTCGTCGTCGAAGTTGAAGTAGTTGGGGCCGGAGCTCGGCTCCTGCCCGGGAATGACGTTCATGATCAGGACGACCTTGCCCGAGTCCTCCCAGCTGCGGAAGAAATAGACATCCGTGATGTCCGCGGCCGGATCCAGGGCGATCTTCGGAGCCTCGCGGTGGCTGGCGGCGAGAGCCGGCGACGCGAGCGAACAGCCGAAGACCACCGCGAGCATCAGCCCTCCCAGCCCGGCGGCTTTCGATCGAAATCTGCGATTCGTCATGATTCTCCTCCCCCTTCTGCCGTGCCGCGGAACCATTCCGCGAGCAATCTCGGTTGTCCCGCGTACGGGAGCGGCGGGAGGTTTGGATTGCGCCTTGAGGAGTTCTTGAGACTCGGCGGCCGCGCTCATGTTGCGTAACCAGATTTGCGAGTGTTTCGGAGAATGTAGGAGCGGGCTTGGCCCCGCCTCCGGGCGGCCCCAAGGGCCGCCCTACGGCACGGTGCGTGATCAAGGTTTAACTACGGCACACTAAGCGCTGCGAGCTTTCGCGGGAGAGGATGCGAAAGGGACTTCCCCTCTCCCGTCGGTTGGCCCGCGAAGCGGGCCGCGCAGAATCCGAGCCGAGGTTCGCGCCGCGGGAGCGAGAACGCACCGAGGAGGTCAGGCTCCCGGTCGAGTCCGCACCCGGACGGGCTGAGGCTCGGTGTCCGGAGAACAGGTCTCCGCGATTCAGTTTCTCGGTCTCGGAGGAGATGATCGCCAGTGGCGTCGAAGCGCTCACAGCGTTCGCCCGGCTGCCGCAGCGCGGCAGGCGTCCCGAGTCTCCAGCGAAAGCCGGCGCTCGACCGTAAGACGTTCGGACTCCAGGTGTACGGCGGCGACTGAGCTGCCGGTCCGCGTTCCGCGGCCCTCTAGGTTTACGATTCCCCCAAAAGGAGGGCATCATGAACACCAGGGCTCGCGCGGGCCGCTGCGCCACGCTGACCGCCGCGGCGCTGATTTCGATTCTCGGGTTTCCGAAGGCTGGGCAAGCTCAGACCGCGGCTCCTCCCGATGCGGTCACGGGAGTACAGCTGCCCGACTGGGGAGAGCAGGACGCCAGCATTCAGGCGTTGAGCGCCTGGGATTTCGAGAAGATCGTCGAGGGGCAGAGCTGGGGCAACACCGGCCTGGGCGCGGGCGTGTATCGGTACCGCACGTCCAATCCCGCGGACAACGTGCACGCCGGCGTCCATCTGCCGAGCGGCGTTCGCGTGACCGGCATGGCCATCGAGGCGTGCGACACCTCGGCGACGGGCTTGGTCCAACTCGTCATCTTCCAATGCCCCGCTGGCTCGAGCGCGAGCTGCACGGGCATCGCGGTGGATACGGGTGGCGCCGCAACGCCGGGTTGCGGCATCTTCCTCCGCGACCTCACGGGAATGGTTCCCACGATCGACAACGAGGCCACGTCTTACTTTTTGGGTGTCGGAACCACGACGATGGATACGACGACGTCCTTTCGCTCCGTCCGCCTCTACTACAAGCTGCAGGTTAGCCCGGCACCGGCGGTGGCGACGTTTTCCGACGTGCCCCTCGACCACCCATTCTTCCAGTACGTCGAGGCGCTGGCGGCGTCCGGGCTCACGGGCGGCTGCGGCGGCGGACTCTTCTGTCCCAACAACCCGCTGACGCGCGGCCAGATGGCCGTCTTCCTCAGCAAGGCGCTGGGATTGCACTGGCCGAATTAGATTCGACGGTACGGCCGACGACGAACCGGCCCGGACAGAGCAGAACTCAACGCCGGTACGCTTCGGGCCTCCGGTCGGCCAGCGCGGGGAACTTCGCGCGCGCCTCGCGAACCGTGGAAGTCTCGACGTCGGCGAGGAGAACCTCCTCCGACGCGTCGCCCTCGGCCAGGACCTCTCCCCACGGCGAGATCACGGCGGAGTCGCCGACGTAGCGCAGCCCCCCACCC
The DNA here is from genome assembly GCA_046725935.1 of Acidobacteriota bacterium. GTDB lineage: Bacteria > Acidobacteriota > Thermoanaerobaculia > UBA5066 > Gp7-AA6 > DAHUXD01. The sequence goes on from JBKOZO010000119.1 coordinate 30,051, forward strand.
TCGCCCACGCGGTTGACGCCGGCGACATAGCAGAGGTTCTCGATCGCCCGGGCGCGAAGGAGTGTCCGCCAGTGCTCGCGGCGGGCATTGGGCCAGTTGGCGACGACGGCGAAGAGATCGGTCTCGTCCGCCGCCAGCCGGAACGGCTCCGGGAAGCGTAGGTCGTAGCAGACGAACGGCGTCACGCGCAGGCCGTCGACGGAGGCCGTGACGATGCGGTCACCGCCGGAATAGACGCGGTCCTCGCCGCCGAACGTGAAGGGATGGATCTTGGCGTACTTCGCGCCCGAGCCGTCGGGACCGGCGAGGATCGCGAGATTGCGGGGTCGCGGCGTCCCCGCCTCGGGAACGCTCGCCATGATCCACATGCCGAGCTCGCGGGCGGTGTCTCGGAGAAAAGTCTCGGAAGGTCCCCCCTCAGGCTGGGCGATGCGCGCGGCGTCCATTGAAAAACCGGTGCAGAACATCTCGGGCAGCAACGCGAATTCCGCACCCCTGGACTTCGCCTCCTCGAGACGTTTCCGGGCGCGGCGATGGTTCTCCTCGACGTCCTCCCACGCCAGGTCGAGCTGGACGAGCGCGATCTTCACGCCCGGGCTCCGGCCCGCCGCGCGGCGAGGGCGCCAAGACGCTCGACCGCGGCCGCGAGCGTCTCGCGCTTCTTGCAGAATGCGAAGCGCACGTAGGTCTGCGGCCGCGTCGGGTCCTCGTAGAAGACGCTCGGCGGGATCGCCGCCACGCCGAATTCCTCGATGAGGTGGCGTACGAAGGTCCGATCGTCGTCGAATCCGAACGGCCGGAAGTCGGCGCAGGCGAAATAGGTCCCCGCTGGCGGTGCCACATCGAACCCGATCCGGGAAAGTGCGTCCACCAGATAGTCCCTCCGCGCGCCGTACTCCGCCGCGAGCTCCGCGTAGTAATCCGGACCCGCCTGGAGCGCGGCGGCCGCGCCGAGCTGCAGGGGCGTCGCCGTCGCGAAGGTGATGAACTGGTGGGCGGCGCGCACGGCGGCAGTCAGATCCGGAGGCGCGGCGGCCCAACCGATCTTCCAGCCCGTCAGCGAAAACGTCTTTCCGAAGGAGGAGATCGTGATGGTGCGCTCGCGCATCCCCGCCAGCGATGCCATCGGCACGTGGCGGTGCCCGTCGTAGACGAGGTGCTCGTAGACCTCGTCGGTCACGCAGATCGTTCCGAATTCGCGGCAGAGCCCTGCGAGAAACTGGAGCTCCTCGCGCGTGAAGACCTTACCCGTCGGGTTGTGCGGCGAGTTCAGGAGCAGAACGCGCGTCTTTGCGGAGAACGCGTGCCGCGCCTCCGCCCGATCGAAGCTCCAGTCGGGAGCGTTGAGCCGAACGGTTCGCGGCACGGCTCCCGCCATGACCACGCTCGCCTTGTAGGAGTCGTACCATGGTTCGAAGAGGACGACCTCGTCGCCGGCGTCGCAAGTTCCCTGGATGGCGGCGAAGATCGCCTCGGTCGCTCCCGAGCAGACGGTGAGCTCCGTATCCGGCGCGTACGCGAGTCCGTAGTCACGACGATATTTCTCGGAGAGCGCGCGGTGGATCTCCGGCAGCCCCGTCATGCGCGCGTACTGTCCGTGGCCGGCGCGGATCGCCGCGATCGCGGCGTCCTTGGCGAAGTCCGGACCGTCGAAATCCGGAAAGCCCTGCGCGAGATTGATCGCGCCTCGTTCGTTGGCGAGGCGCGTCATCTCGGTGAAGATCGTCGTTCCGAAGCCTTCCAGCTTGCGGGAGAGTGCGCCGCGCATGGCGCGATGATACCGGGCGCCGCGGCTGATATCCTCCCCGCGCCATGGCACCGACGAAACCGCACTACCGAATCGCCATCATCGGCTCGGGCCCGGCGGGCTGGACCGCGGCGCTCTACGCTTCGCGCGCGGAGCTCTCGCCAGTCGTCTTCGAAGGCCCGCAGCCCGGCGGCCAGCTGACGATCACGACCGAGGTCGAGAACTATCCCGGCTTCAAACACGGAATCCAGGGCCCCGAGCTGATGGAGATCTTCCGGGAACAGGCCCGGCGCTTCGGAACCGAGGTCGTCCTGGACACGGTGACCGAGGTGGACTTCGACTCGCCACCCTTCCGCATGACACTCGACTCGGGCGGCTCGATCACGGCCGACGCCGTCATCGTCTCCTCGGGCGCGTCGGCGAAGCTGCTCGGGATCGAGTCCGAGAAGCGCCTGATGGGGCATGGCGTCTCGGCGTGCGCGACCTGCGACGGCTTCTTCTTCAAGGGACGGGAGGTCATCGTCGTGGGCGGAGGCGACACGGCGATGGAGGAGGCCACGTTCCTCACCAAATTCGCGACGAAGGTCACGATCGTGCACCGGCGCGAGGAGTTCCGCGCCTCGAGAATCATGCTCGAGCGCGCGCGCCACAACCCGAAGATCGCGTGGAAGCTCAACGCCACGGTCGCGGCGATTCACGGCGCCGAGACCGGCGTGACGGGGGTGACGCTGCGGGACACGAAGACCGCACAAACATCGGAATTTCCGACGCAGGGCGTCTTCATCGCGATCGGCCACGAGCCCAACACCGCGATCTTCCGAGGCAAGCTCGACATGAACGAGGTCGGCTACATCAAGGTCCGCAATCCGTCGACCTATACGTCCGTCGAGGGCGTCTTCGCGGCGGGAGACGTGGCCGATCCGACGTACCGTCAGGCGGTGTCGGCGGCCGGCGAGGGCTGCAAGGCGGCGATCGACGCCGAGCGCTGGCTCGCTTCCCGGGGAATCCATGGATGATCCCGGGGAGGATCCCGATCGTCCCCGATTTCTCCCCATCCTCCTCTACGTCCTCGGATTCCTGGGAGTGCTCGCGCTGCTCGCCTTCGTCGCCGCGACGCTCCTGAGGCATCTCTGAGAACTCCGAGCCTGCGCTTCCCGTACCAATTCCCGAGCCCATGCTGAAGTACTGGAAGGACCTGCGGCACCTGCCGCGTCCGGTGTGGATCGTCTCGGCTTCGCAGCTCGTCAACCGGGCCGGCTCGATGGTGCTCTCGTTCCTGGTCCTCTACCTGACGCACGACCGCGGTTTTTCGGCCGAAGGCGCCGGCGTCGTCCTTTTTCTCTACGGCGTCGGCGCGATCGTGTCGGGCCCCTTCGCCGGACGGCTGGCCGATCGCTGGGGCGCTGTTCCGCTGATGCGCGCGTCGCTCTTCCTCGGCGGCGCGGTGATGCTGGCCTTCCCCTTCGCGCACTCGCACGTCGCAATCGGGACGATGGCGGTCGTGCTCGCGGCGGTGACGGAGGCGTTCCGACCGGCAGCGATGGCGTTCATCGGCGAAACGGTCGTGCCCGCAAATCGCAAGTCGGCGTTCGCCGTCTACCGCCTCGCGATCAACCTCGGAATGGCGATCGGGCCGGCGGTCGGCGGCGTCCTGGCGACGCTGTCCTTTCGCTACCTCTTCTATGCCGACGGCGCGACGTCGATCGCGGCCGGGCTTCTGCTCGCCGCTGCCGCAATCCCGGGACGCGCGGCCTCGCCTCGGCACGCGGGAGCTCCTTCGACGACCGCCCGCGTGAAGCTCTCGACGGCGGCGCACCTGGACCCCCGTTTCCTCTTCTTCCTGGCGGCCGTCCTGCCGGTGACGATCATCTTCTTCCAGCACATCTCGTCGATGCCCCTCTACGTCGTCCGGGATCTCCACCTTTCGCCGGCGTCGTTCGGACTCCTGTTCTCGCTCAACTGCCTGTTGATCGTCGTCTTCGAGATCCCGTTGAACGCCGCTACCGCGCACTGGCCGCACCGGCGGACACTGGCCCTCGGCGCGATTCTCTCGGGAGCCGGCTTCGGCGCCATGGCGTTCGCCGGCAGTTTCTGGACGCTGGCGCTGACCGTCCTCGTCTGGACTCTGGGAGAGATGCTCTTTTTCCCGGCGTCTGCCGCCTACGCGACCGACATCGCGCCGGACGCGCGACGCGGAGAGTACAGCGGCCTCTACACAACCACGTTCTCGGTTGCGTTTGCCGTCGGGCCCTGGGCCGGAACCGTAGTCATCGAGCGCTTCGGGGCGCGCGTGCTTTGGGGCCTCACGTTCGTCCTGGGTCTCATCGCGGCCGCGATGTTCGTCCGCCTTCCCGAGCCCCGCCACCACGCTGCAACTCCGGAGCAGACGCTGCCGGACGCGGCGGGACCGGCGGAGATTTGACTCCTCGACGCGGAGCCGTCCCAGCGCGGGTCTAGGCCGGCCGGGGTCCGGGAGGGTGGGTGCGCATATGGATCTCGGTGCCGCCCCGCTCGAAGCGCACCTCGTCCATCAACTGGTTGATCAGATAGATCCCGCGGCCGCCCGTCGAGAAGATGTTCTGACCGACGACCGGGCTCGGGATCGACGCGGGATCGAATCCCTCTCCGGGATCGCGGACCACGATCAACATGCCGCGGGCGTGATCGCACGCCACGCAGCACTCGATCTGCTTGGAGGCATCGTGCTTTCCGCCGTGCTCGATCGCATTCGCCAGCGCCTCGCGCATCGCGAGCTCGATCTCGAACTCGCGTCCGGCGGCGCAGCCCATTTGCGTGACGATCTCCATCACGCGCTCGACGACGGGCGAGATCGCGTTGACGTCGGCGGGCAGCGTCATGTCGACCTTGACGATAAGGTCGTTGGCCTCGAACTCGCAGCGGCTCAGCGCGGGCGTGCTCATGGGACCTCCTCTCGTCGGTGATTCAGATTCTATTCTCTAACGACCGTCGTGGACCGGGGAGTTCACAGGCGCGGTGCGCGCCAGCCGGGCGGCCAGAGCCGCGAACCGGGGATTCGACCGAATCGGATCGAATGCGGGAAAGTAGATCCGGAACCAGAGCAGCGCGTTGCGCTCTTCGTACGCCTTTTCCAGGGCCGTCAGGGCTTCGTCGGTCTCGCCGAGGGGCGCGAGGATCGCAGCCAGATCGAAGGCCGGAACGTACTCGCGGGAAGCGCGTTCGCGAAGCTCCGACAGCATCCGGCGGGCGTCCTGCGAGCGACCCGCGCGGGCCAGCGCTCCCCCGAGCAGGCCCATGTAGAAGCTGTGGTTGCCCTGCGTGATCTCCACACCCCTCTCGAACGTCCGGATGGCCTGCTCGTAGTCGCCGGACTCCTGATAGGCGATCCCCAGCGACCAGATCGGGAAGCCGGCCTTCTCGTCGAGCGACACGGCCTTGCGCAGCTCGGGGATGGCCTCCGCGAACCGGCGGGCGTACATGAAGCACCAGCCGTACTGAGCCTGAAGGTTGGCCGAGTGCGGCTCGAGGACGACGGCCTGCCGGCTGACTTCCGTTGCCTCCTCTACGCGTCCGGAGCAGCCCAGGCACAGTCCCAGCCAGAAGTAGCCGTCGGCCGACTTCGGCGCTTTCTCGATCGCGAGGCGGATCTCGCGCTCCTCCTTCTCGAGGTTCCACCCAAAGTAGTGCTCGATGAGGCCCAGTGACAGGTGCACCTCGGCCGCGTCCGGTGTGAGCTCCTGAGCCCGTTCCGCGGCCACGCGAGCGCGCGCGTACGCCTCCCACGTGGAGATGCCTCCGTAGAACGCCCACACGCTGTAGGAATCCGCGAGCCCCAGGTGCGCGGCCGCGTAGTCCGGATCCGCCGCGATCGCCGCCTCGAACTGCTGGATCGCCTCGCGGGGCCGGCGCAGGTTCCAGTAGTACCGCCCCTTCAGGTAGAGGTTGTAGGCGTCGACGTTCTCCGTGCCGGGTGCCACCAGGGGCGCGGAGGAACGCACGAGGCGCGGCTCGAGCTTGCCGGCGATCGCACGGGCGATCTCGTCCTGGACCGCGAAGACGTCCTCCATCCGGCGGTCGTACCGTTCGGACCACATGTGGTAGCCGGTATCGACGTCGATGAGCTGTACGGTAACGCGCAGCTGCTGGCCCGCCTTTCGCACGCTGCCTTCGAGGACGCAGCGCACGCCCAGCTCGTGGCCGATCTGACGGACGTCCGTGTCCTTGCCCTTGAATGCGAACGACGAGGTACGCGCGGCGACGCGCATCCCGGAGACTCCCGTCAGGGCCGCGATGATCTCTTCGGTCATGCCGTCGCTGAAGTACTCGGCATCTCGGTCCGGGCTCAGGTTGCGGAAGGGAAGCACGGCGATGGACGCCTCCGGCGGCGCGCTGGTGACCGGCCCCGAAGGTGGCGTCGGGGATTCCCCCTGCCACGCCTCCAGAGCGAAGGCGAGGTCCCGGGCGTTCTGGAAC
>JBKOZO010000120.1:0-7938 GCA_046725935.1 Acidobacteriota bacterium
GCGGCGGGTGCCCGGAACGGACCACCGCAAGATCGTGCCCGGATCCACGGAGACCGTCGACGAGCGATCGGCGTGAGGGGCGGTGTGCGGGAACGCCCCCAACGCGGCGATCCCCGTCAGACCGGCGAGAAGGCCCCGAGCCGGCAGGAGCATCCCGTCCCGCCCTACGCCTTCCTGCTCTTGCGATCCGTGAGGACGATCGAGGCGATCAGGGCGATGCCCCCGATCGCCGCGGCGCCGAAGAGCACGATCGCCAGCGCGGGATAGCCCAGGATCGTCAGCCGCGTCGGGATCTGCATGACGATCGCGGCGCCCACGATCAAGGCCGCGAGCACGACGCCGAGCGCGATGCGGTTGGCGATCTTCTGCAGGCCTCCGATCAGAGCCGTCTCGTCGATGGCGTCGACGTGGAGACGCAGCTCGTTGCGCGAGAGAACGTCCAGGAGCCGGTTGAGCCGCCGCGGCATCTCCTGCGCGAACTCCTTCGCATCGAGAAGGGCCGACGCCAGATTGCCGGGAGACAGGCGCTGGGCCATTCGCTGGCGCAGCAGGATCGGACTCTGCCGGCGGATCGAGACCGTTGGGTCGAAGGAAGGATCCAGCGCCTTGCCGATCTCGTCGAGATGCCAGAGCGTCCTTCCGAGCATAGCCAGCTCGGATGGGATGCGGATTCCCGACTCGCCGGCGGCGCGCGCGACCGCGATGACCGTGCGCCCCATCTGGATGTCCCCGACCCGCTGCTGCGCGCAGTCCGCAACGATCTCTCCGACCCGCCGGCGGAATTCCGTTTCGTCGAACCCCTCGTCGCGCCGCTCGCCGAGCTCCAGGGCCCGATCGGCGGCCTCGTCGCCCCGGCCTTCTCCAATCGCCATCAGCAGCCGGAACAGCCCGTCGCGCATTCCCGACGGGATGCGGCCGACCATCCCGAGATCCAGGAGAGCGAGGCGGCGATCCTCGGTCAGGAAGACGTTCCCAGGATGAGGATCGGCATGGAAGAAACCGTCGATGACGACCTGGTGTAGATAGGCGCGGAAGAGCTCGTCCGCCAGTCCCGCGCCGTCGATGTCCATGACCGACAGCGGATCCACGTCCGTCACTTTCCGGCCCTCGACGTAGTCCATGGTCAGGACCTGTTTGGTCGTGTAGTCGTCCACCGGCAACGGGACCCGAAGGCGCTCGAAGCGCTCGAGGTTCGCCCGCAGCAGAGAGAGGTTGCTCGCCTCGCGCCGGTAGTCGAGCTCCGCGACGAGCGCCCGGCCGAAAGTCTCGACCGTCTTCTCCAGCTCGTAGCGGGCGCCGAGCGAGGAATGCTTGTCCAGAAACGACGCCAGCTCACGCAACGCCCCGACGTCCTCGGCGATGCGTTCGCGGATCGCGGGGCGCTGGACCTTCACGGCCACCGCCCGCCCGTCGCGGAGATGTGCGCGGTGGACCTGGCCGAGCGAGGCGGCCGCGATCGGCACGGGATCGAAGTCGAGGAACGCCTTCGCGATGCGCACGTCGAGCTCTTCGTCGACGATCTTCTCCACTTCTTCGAAGGGGAACGGCTCGACGCGATCCTGGAGGCGGGTCAGGGCTTCGAGGTACGGCGTCGGGAGCAGATCGGCGCGCGTCGAAAGCAGCTGACCGAGTTTGATGAAGGTCGGTCCGAGCGCCTCGAGGTCGCGCGCCAGCTGTTCGGGGTCGGCGCCGTCGGCGGAGACTTCCCGCACGTCCTCGGGCAGATCGCGGCTCAGGTCCTCGGCCAGAGGACCGCGCCCGTACTTCACGAAGAGCCGGGCGATATCGACGTAGCGCTTGAGGTGAGCGGGAGCGAGCGAAAGGGCCATGCGGTCCCTCCGCCCCGGAAACTTCAAGAATCGTGCCGCTTCAGTCTGGTCCGGACGTAACCTCGCCGCGAGAACCCGTGTCGAGTCTCAGCGTCCCCGCTTCTTCGCCGTCCGCCGAGCGCGCGCCGGGGCCTTCTGCGCCGGCTTGCGGGACGGCTTCCTCCCAGCCGCACGGGTTTTTTTGGGAGCGCCCATTGCGGGAGGGCGGGCATGCCGCGGCTGGTAGATCCCGAGCTTTCCTCCGCCGGGAAGCAGGACCTGCGTGATCAGACCCCAGCCCAGATTGTGGATGGGATCGCATGCGATCCTCTGCCCTTCCAGCTCGGCGACGAGCGCCTCGACGTCGTCGCACATCAGGTAGAACTCGTGGACGTCGTTCTTCTCGGACGGATGCACCGCGACTTCCGAAGGCGGCAGACCGAAGATCAGCCAGCCGTCCCCGACGTCCACGTTCGGGAACTTCAGCACCTCCTTCAGGAAGACGCGGTCGGCTTCGGGATCTTTCGAGTAGATGATCGAATGCGATCCGACGATTCTCGCCATGCTGTCCCTCGAGTTTCGTTCTGCCCGGGCGGACACGGGGATCCTATCGCCAACGACCTCAGCTTCGAACCGGAGGAACGAGGTTGCGTTCGAGTGCGGCGCGATCCCACTTCCCGAGATTCGCTGCCGCTTCGTAAGTCGATTGCGCGAAGGCCAGGAGGGCATCGTCGGGGCTCGCGGCCGTGCGCACCGCGTCGTACGGAAGGATGAACTCGCGCAGATCCGTGTTGTAGGACGCCGCATCCGGCAGGATGCGAGCCTCGGCGAAGCCCGGCGGCTCCGGATAGGCATACGCATAGAAAGCGGGGTACGCCACGGGCCCGCCGCCGGCCCAGAATCCGCAGCTGCTGACCTCGTGCGAATAGGCCTCTCTGGCGACCCAATCCGGCAGGTGCGGAATGCCCCCGGGATGCTCGGGCGCCGTCCGGCCGGAGAAACGCGTGACCGCGAGGTCGGCCGCGCCCCAGAAGAAATGGATCGGGCTGCACTTGCCGATGAAGCGCGCCCGGAAGATCTTCAGCACGCGCTCGGTCTCGACGAGGATGCGCCAGAACCGATGCGCATACTCGGCGTCGTAGGAGCGATGAGTCTCGTCGCGGTCGAAGCGGATCGGATCGGCGATCTCGTTGGGCCAAGGATCGATGGGCACGTCGAGACTGAGCTTCGCGAGCTCCTCCTTCAGACGCCGGTAGAACGTCGCGACGGACTGGGGCTCGAGAGGGAATCCACCTTCGCCGCCGTCGCTGGTGCGGACGACGAGCCGGTCGGAGTGGAAGTCGAAGTCGATCGAGAAGGAGCCGTGCCCGTGAGGAATCGGCGAGGTCGTCAAGCCTCTCGGCGTCACGTACAGCGTGACGTGCCAGGAGTGGTTGGTCCAGGGCGTCTGCACGAGCCGGACCTTGCCTACGATCTGCGTCCAGAGATGGAGCGTCGCCAGGGTCTCGCTCCAGGCTTCCAAGGGAAGGCTCGGCCACGCGTCGTTCACGACCGTTCTCGATTCTATTGCGCGGAGCAGGACGGCAAAAAAAGATCCGGCAGCGCCAGGCGGAGCCTCACGCTACCGGATCCTTCGAAGAAGCTACGGCTGAACGGTCGTGGATTTCTTGGTGGTCTTCGTGGTGGTGATCCTCTTCACGACGGTTCCGCCCGAGGTCGTCGTCTCGATCGTGTAGGTGCTGCCCACGGCGATGTCCGACGGGACCACGGAGGACGGCTCGATCGTGTAGACGACCGTCTTCTTGTCGGGAAGGACGAACGTCACCGACTTGCCGGGCTCGTAAGCGGACACGGTGCCGGTGATGGTCGTGACCTTCGTCGTCGTCTCCGACTGGCTCATCGCCTGCGGATCTGAGCTCGTCGAACGCGTCTCGGTCTCGGTCTTCAGGTTGCCTTCCGGCGTGATGGACGTCGTGGTGATCTTGGTGACCACGGCCGGGCCGGACGTGGACGGCATGGCGGTCAGCGTGACCTCACGTCCGACCTGAATGTCGGCCGGCGCCTGGACGCTTTCGGTCAGAACGTAGGACATCTCCTTGTTGTCGGGCCCGACCAGCACGATCGTCTTGCCGGGTTCGTAGCGGACGACCTTCCCTTCGATCGTCGTGGTCTTCGTCGTCACGCCGTCCGGCGAGACCTGGGTCGTCGTCTGCTTGGTCGTCGTCGTGCTCTGGTTCGAGGAAGAGTCCTGCGCCAGAGCGACGGCGGCCAGAGCCGAAATCCCCAATACACATAGGACTGCGGTTGGTCGCTTCATCGGTTTCCTTTCTGTCTTGCCCGCCCGGAGGCAGGGCGGTTACGGCTGCGCCCGGGCCCCTACCCGGGCTTCAACACCTTTAGTGCAAGGGGGGTGCCACTGGAGCAGGCGGCCGCGAACCGCGTGTCAACCCCGGCGGCTCGACGGCCGCGCGGAGAAGCCACTCCCCATCGATCTCCACGAACCAGTCCACGAAGACGCGCGCGTCGTCGATGTCCTGCCCGTCGAGCCGGACCTTCGCCCTTTGGATACCCGTCACGAGGGCGCCCGCCTCGGAGAGATCGACGGCGAGACACTCGAGGCGCACGCCCAGGATCTCGCCCGGAATCGCGGACACGGCTTCGAGAAACGAACGCGCGTCGACCGCTCCGGGCCGGGAGTTCGATGGAGGAACCCGGGAGCGAGGAGGCCTCGAAGTGTGGCGACGTCGCGCTTCCCGATCGCGTCGGCGATCCGGAGGGCCGCGGCGAGCACGCGCTCGCTCTGGTTCCGCGAATCGGTCACGCCGTCCTCACCCGAAGGCATCGGATTGCGGGTCCCAGAAGCCGCCCGTGAGGCCCAGGCTCGCGAAGATCTGGCGCATCTCCGCCGGCTGCGGGCGCCGGGAATCCGGCTGGAGGCGCGTCCGGTACCAGGCCACCGACAACCCCCAGAGCTGCTCGAGGCTCACGAGCGGACGAACCGGCGAACCGTTGGCCTCGCACCACTCGCGCACCCGCTCTTCCGACCGGAAGAAGAGCATGCGGCTTCACGTGAAGACGATGTCGTCCCACCAGTGCGCGGCCGGGACGGCGCAGTGAAAGAGCCATCCCGATAGCGACTCCGGCCCTTCCGGACCCGCGAGACCGACCCTTAGCCGCAAGGGCTCCATCGACTGCTCGCAGCGCGAGAGCACCTTCGCGGGGCGCTGGAGTGCCGAAGGGATCCCCAGCGAGTCCCAGGCGCAGTTGGCGAAGTAGGAGAGCCCACCCGATTCGACGACGTGCTGGGTCTCCACCCCGGAAAAAGGCGGGGCCATGCGGATCGAGGCCCCGTCCTCTTCGAGCACGAGGACCCGCTGCGCCCGAAGGCGCCTGTATGCCTCGAGCACTTCCGGCGCCGGGACGCCGGTTCGCCCGGCGATGTGATCGGGGGACGGCCGTCGCCCGGTCTCCGCAAAGAAGCGGTAGACGGCGAGCTTGATCGCGAGGTCGTCGCTCACCGCCGCTTCCGCGGAATCGGGCGCGTGAACTGCGGAATGCGCCGGCCGCGCGCCGAGAGTTCGATGAGCCGGCCCAGGCGCTTGGCCCGCGTCTCTTCCTTCTTCGCGCTGACGACCCACCAGCACGCCGCCTTCCGGTACGAAGGTGGCTGCGCGTGGAAGAATCGCCACGCGGGCGGATTCTTCCGGAGACGGCGTTCGTAGAGAGTCGGGAGCCGCGCCTGCCGCTGCTCGTAGGAGTAGATCCCGGAGCGGTTCTCCTTGCGCGCGTCGAAGGCCTTTCGCCCGGCGGGATGCATCCGGCCTTCGACTTCGAGCGCGCGGACACGGGCGATGTTGATTGCGCTCCAGGTGCTGCTGGGCTTTCGAGGCGTGAAGCGGTTGACGTATCGGTTCTCATCCAGGCTCTTGCGGATCCCGTCGATCCAGCCCACGCAGAGAGCCTCGTCCACAGCCTCCGGCCAGGTGATGCTCGGTTTGCCCGAGCCCTTCTTGAAGAATCCCACCCAGAGCTCATTGGCGCCGGCGTGGTTCTTCCGGAACCAGCTGCGAAGCTTCGCCCGAGACGAGAAGAAGAGGATCCCCGCCGGCTCGCGAAAGCTCACGCGCGCTTCGACCGCGGGCGCGGGTCGCGCGCCGGTTTCCTCGTGGCTTTCACCGGTCGAGTCTCGGCGTAGCCGACCGCCCGCTCGAGCCACTTCCGCAGCGAACCCGCGGTCGCGACCGCCGGTGCGTCGACGAACAGGAACCCTCGCATGGGCTTTCCCGTGAAGTCCATGGGCCGAACGTGGGGTTCCCGGAGCAGCCCGTCGCTCTGCGCCGGATCGAGCCGCACCATGAGGCTGGGACCGGCGACTCCGCAGCTCATGTGTCCCCGAACCATGAACGCCACGCCGCCGAACATGTGCTTCTCGACGACGTCGGAACGGCTCTCGAGAGCCTTCCGAATGCGCGAGGCCAGCTTCTCGTCATAGGCCATCGATTCCTCCTGGGCCGCTCACTTCAAGTCACTCCACATGCGATGCGTGATTTTCCACGAGCCGTCCGCCTGCCGTCGAACGACGTTCAAGAACGTCGAGCGCTGGGTCCGCGTGGTCTCCTGTCGGTCCTGGCTCATCGTGAACGTCAGGGAGCCGTGTCCCCGCACGATCGCGAAATCGCCTTCGCCCGTGATTTCATCGATCGTCTGCTCCATGGAGGTGATCGTGGCGGACGGGCCTGCCGCCGGCCACCAGAAAGCGCGGATCGCGGCGGCTCCCGAGATGGGCTCCATGCCGCTCGGCAACAGGATCGCGTCGGAAGTCAGGGTCGCCATGACCTTCTCCGGCGCGTTCGAGAGCCAGGCGTCCCGATAGGCGAGCGTCGCGGCCGACACCGCAGATCGGGCTTCCGGCGACAGCGTCGCCCGTGCCCACGCGTCGCGGCGACACAGCACCGCCACGACCAGCACGGCCGCGGCGAAACGCAGCCTGCACCACGTGCTCTTCCTCATTCGCCGGACAATCTCCTCTGCCATTTTCTCAGGGCGAAGCCGGCCATAGCGAACGCCGCGGCGGGCGCCCAGATCCAGGTCAGCTCCGACTTCAGGACGGCGACGCCGCGCGCCGAGAAGAACGGCGCCACGCCGATCGGAGACACGCGGATGTGCCGCCTGGGCAGAAAGAACCGCGTGTCGGAGAAGGGACTGAAGAACGCCACTCCCCGGCCCCCGCTCGTCATCGCGTCGAGAATTCCGTGCGACGCCGCTGCGACGAAGACCACGCCGAACGCCAGGCCCGCGGGAACGTCCCGCCTCGAGAGGACCGCCGCGGCCGCGATGGCCACGACCAGGGCGAAGAAGAGAGAGTGCGTGAAACCGCGGTGCCCCAGCGCAGAGTCGTACGGAACGCCGGCCCAGTATCCGATCGCATCCACGTCGGGAAGCACGCTCGCGGCACAGGCGACGGCCGCAAGTCTCGGCGGAATGGCGCGCGTGCCCGCGGCCGCGGTGAGGGCCAGAGGGACGGCGGGATGAGATAGGACCGAAGGCACGCGTGACGGGGAGCGTCACTCCAGCGCGAATTCGAACGTGCTGACGACGCGGATGCGTTTCATCAGCGTGCTCGTCGGACTGAACGGCCCGGACTCGTCGTTGCCGTCGCTGCCGAAGATCTGGATCATCCCCTGGTTGGCGGACCGGATCGTGCCGACCTTCGCCCCGGAGTCGGCCGCGAACTGCTCGGCCATCGCGCGGGCGTTCTTGGTGGCCTCGGCCAGGAGCTGCGGGCGCAGATCGTTGAACTTCGAGACGACGAAGCGCGGATTCGCGGCGGCGCCCCCCTCTCCCCCTCCGTCGAGCACGACGCCGGACTTGAGCAGCTCGTCGGTCAGGCCCATCGCCGTCCGCACACGATCGACGTTCGAGGTCGTCACGACGAGAGCGGTGCTCAGGATGTAGCGCAGGGGATCGTTGCCCTGCGGCTGCCCGTACTCGCGAGCCCACTTGTCGATCGCCTTGATCGGCTGGCGTTCGATCTCCGAGTCCTGGAACCCCTGCTTGCGCAGGAAGGCGAGCGCGGCTTCGCGGTCAGATGCGATCCGGGCTTCCGCATCTTTCAAGTCCCCGCTGGCGC
>JBKOZO010000121.1:0-3172 GCA_046725935.1 Acidobacteriota bacterium
AGGTGCTGCTCTCCGCGGACGAGCCTTCCGTCCATCGAGAGCCAGCCCCGCGGAGTGTTCGCGCACGCGAAGGCCGAAGCCTGCTCGAGGTTCATCTGATTGCTCTGCATGAAGAGCTCTCCCAGCGCCCGGGCGGCGCGCTCGGCGACGAGGATGTAGACGAGCTCGCGCGAGCGCGGCCGCGCGTCGAACATGCCGGCCTGCATCATCCACTCTTCCCAGCCGGTCGCGTGTCCCTCGGTGCGCGTGTTGAAGATGTTGTAGAGCAGGACCTCCTTGCGGATCGGCGAGGGCGCCGGCTCGTGGACCATCCAGGCCTTATCGAACCAGTGATAGCCGTGCGTGCGCATGACCTCGGGGTCGCGGTAGTCGATCTCGCCGAAGAACTCGCGCGGCCCGGGATTGTACTTGCCGATCCGGGCGCGCAGGGCCGGGTCCATGTAGTCCTTGATCGTCAGGATGTCGTGGTCCTTCAGGTACGCCATGTACTCCGTGACGCCGGCGTTGAAGGCTTTGTCGTAGTCCGCAGCACTCGCGATCGTGACTGTCTGCGGCGGGAGCTTCGCGTTCTTGAGCTCCTCCATCGCGAGGAGCGCCTTCGAGCGCGCGAGCTCACGCTCCATCAGCGCGACCTCTTCGGCCCACGTGTACGGGACGAGCTGGACGTTCTTCAGGTACCAGTCGAAGTTTTCGGTGCCGACGCCGGACGGACCGGTCTTGGTCTTGGACTGCGCCTCGACCCAGTTGGCGAACTCGTCGGTCGCGGCGCGGGCCTTGTCGACGTCCGCCTTCAGATTCGCCGACGGACCCTCGAGCTTCGACGCCACCTTCTCGAGGTCCTTGCTCTGCTGCCGCAGATTTCCGACGGCGTAGACCCAGAGGTCCCGGCCGTTGCCGGTCAAATTCGTCTTCGCCTGCTGGAGAAGAGCCGGCACGGCGCGGATTCCGGGCGCAATCTTGGCGGCGTCTTGGGAAGAGAGAGGGAACTTGTAGCTCCACAGCTCGACCGCGCCGAGCGCGAACGGCCCCTCGCGCGCCGGCTGATCGCTCTCGTCGTCGAAGACCGTCACGTAAAAAGCGGGATTGTTGGCCCAGGGCTTCAGGACCCTGTGGTCGAAGTCGAGACCGTTCAGCTCCGCGCGGACGACGACGTAGTCGACCTGCTGCGGAATCGGCCAGCCGCTCGGATCGATCGCGGCGAGGCGCTTCTTGTAGGCCTCGAGCTCCTTCTGCTGGGCGGCCATGGCGGCGGCGCCGTAGTCCGGCACGCCGTTGACGAGCCTGGGTTTCTGGAACGCGCGCCAGTCCTTGAAGAAGGACACGAGGTCTTCGTATTTCGAGCTCCCCGGAGGGACAGACGCCTTCGCAGTTCCCCCGACGAGCGCTCCGGCGAGCAGGCACAAGGTCATCCAGACCGACGCATCGCGTGAAATCATTCGGGAATACTATGTGAGCCTCGGTCGGACCGGCCCGGGTTATGCATACGGACACGGCGTGTGGCTTCTCTTTCCTTCCTCTCGTCAGGAGGTTTCCATGACGGTACGGAGATGGATCTCGGCCATTTGTGTCGGTTTCGGAATCATCGTTCCATTACATGCTGCCGCCCAGGCGACACCGGCGGCGCGATGGAAAGCCCGGATCTCGAACGACGTCCGCCACGACACGTCCCCGCCGCTTCGAGAGATCCGTTCGAAGCCGGTCCTTCCCGGCGCGAGCCGCGAGGTCGAGATTCGGATCCCTGCGAAGATCGCGGGTAAGCCCAAGCCGCAAGTCGCCCGCGAAGATCCGCTCCGCCAGCGGGCGGTCGGCCCGGCCGCGGCCCCCCCGCTCTCGCTGACGTTCGAGGGACAGAGCGACGACGAGAACGCTGCGGTCGTTGGCTTCCGGGTCGTGCCGCCCGACACCAACGGCGACGTCGGAAAGAGCCACTACGTGCAGTTCATCAATTCGATCCTCTCCGTCTACGACAAGAAGACCGGTGCGCGCGTCTTCGGACCGGTCGCGGGCAACGCCGTCTGGAGCGGTTTCGGAGGCGAGTGCGAGACGCACAACGACGGCGACCCGGTGGTCCTCTACGACGCCCTCTCCAACCGTTGGATCGTCAGCCAATTCGCGATCGCGGCCGACGGACACCAGTGCGTCGCGGTTTCGGCGACGGGAGATCCAGCGGGCGCCTACTATCGCTACGACTTCGTCGTCAGCCCGGGCGCACTCAACGACTATCCGAAGCTGGGTGTGTGGCCGGACGCGTATTACCTCTCGGCGAATCAGTACAGCCAGAGCTTCGACGGCGTGATCGTCGCCGCTTTCGAGAGAAGCAAGATGCTCGCGGGTCAGCCCGCGCGGTTCGTCGAGTTCGGACCTCTCCCCTGCGGAGACGAGTGTCCGTTCACGCTCCAACCCTCTCACTTGAACGGGTCCGCGCCAGCCGCCGGAACGCCCAACACGTACGTCATGCCCTTCGACGATCAGCTCTTCGGGACCGGCGCCAATCCGGACGGATATCGGACCTGGAACTTCCACGTCGACTGGACGACTCCCGCCAACTCGACCTTCACGGCGCTCGGGCAGCTCGACACGTCGGCATTCGACTCGAACCTCTGCAACTCCATGGTGCACTGCATTCCGCAGCCGAGCCCGGGCGAGCGCGTCGACAGTCTCGCCGCCTGGACGATGTATCGCGCCCAGTACCGCTCCCTCCCCGATCACGCATCGCTGTTGGTGAACCATACCGTCGACGTCGACGGCCACAACCTCGCCGGGATCCGTTGGGTCGAGCTTCGAAACACCGGTGCCGGATGGTCCATCTACCAGACGGGGACGTATGCGCCCGACGACGGGGACCATCGCTGGATGGGCAGCCTCGCCATGGACGAAGACGGCAACATCGCCCTGGGTTTCAGCGTGTCGGGCAACAACACGTTCCCGTCGATTCGGTACGTCGCGCGGAAAGCGGATGATCCGCTCGGCACCTTTTCTCTCGCCGAGGCGGAGCTCCTGGCGGGCAGCGGCGTCCAGAAGAGCTCCTTCGGCCGCTGGGGAGACTACTCGACGATGAGCGTGGATCCCCAGGACGGCTGCACGTTCTGGTACACGAACGAGTACTACAAGACCACGAACCCGTGGGTGTGGTCCACGCGGATCGGCTCGTTCCGGTTCGCCTCCTGCGGGT
>JBKOZO010000122.1:0-5879 GCA_046725935.1 Acidobacteriota bacterium
GGGTACGTACGGAGGTCAAGACTGCCACCTTTCGCCAAAAAGCCCTGGCCTCATGCCCGGGCCGAAAAACCCAGTCCAGCGGGCAGGGTCGGAAGTCTGGTGCTAACGCAGGCGGACTTCACCCAGTACACCGACCAAACCCTAGGATTTCCCACCGTGGCGTGGGGCTGGCGCGCAGCCCCTAAATAAGAATCATGTGTATTGGATCACAATTGCGGGCAGAGGGGTCAAGATTTTTTGACGGCTCCCCCCGCCCCACGCCAGGGCCTGGCAGCCCCGGGCGCCCACTATCCCCGTTCTACGAGGATCTTGAGGAGGCGGTCCTGGAAGGCGTGTCCGCGGCTTTCGCTGACTCGCGAACCGTTCAACAGGATGGCGAAGGCGTAGGCCTTTCCGGAAGAGGCATTTGCGTAGCCCGCGAGGGTGGAAACGCCGTTCAAAGTCCCGGTTTTGGCCTCGATCTGGCCTCGGGTCGACGCCCAGAGTAGCCGATGCCGCAGGGACCCCTCCTGGTCCCCCGACACGGCCAGAGTGGCCTTCCAGGCGGCGCCCTGGGGATGCTGGTTCATCGCGCGGAGAAACCGCACGAGGTCGGCGGATGAAACGCGGTTGCCGTCGGAGAGACCCGAGCCGTCGCGGAGCGCGTACTGCGCGGGATCGAGGCCGAGGCCCGCGATGAACTGCCTGGTGAGATCGAGGGCCTTGTTCCACGATCCGCGTCCCGCCTTCTCGAACGCGAGCGTCTTGAAGATCTGCTCCGCATAGAAGCTCTGGCTGCGTTTGTTGGCGACGGCGAGCGTGGGAAGAAGATTCGACTCCGTCGTCGCGACGAGGAGCCACGAGTTGTCGGCCGGTTCGTCGCGCTCGACGACGGTCCCCGCGAGCTCGATCCCCGCGGCCGCGAGGCGGCTCCGCAGCGCCGCGCCGAAGAACTTCGGCGGGTCGTCGATCGCGAGCGGGCTGGACCAGCGGAAATACCGCGACGGAACGACGCCGGAGACCTTCACGACGTTGGATCCCGACGGTCGCGAAACGGCGACGCGGATGTGCCCGGTCTTGCCGACGGTGCGCGGCCGCCCAATCGCCTGCACGAGATCCGTGTTGGGATCGATCGCGACGAAGGTCGGAGCGCCGGGAAGTCCGTCGCGTCCGACCGAGACGAGCACGCAGTTGTCGTTGTAGGAGAGGGCGGAGATCGGGGCCTGATACCAGCGCGTATCGCGGCTTTCCGGCCAGTCGGGGTGCCTGTACTCGTTGTCGAACGCGCCGGCGTTGAGCACCAGATCGCCGGCCACGCGCACGATTCCGGCCTGGCGAAGGCCCGCGGCCCACTTGTCGAAGATCGCGAAGGAATCGTCCTCGTAGAAGCGGCCCGAGATGTTGGGGTCCCCTCCCCCGACGACCAGCAGCGACCCCTGCAGGACGCCGTCGCGCACCTCACCCTTGCGCCAGAACGTGGTCTTGAAGCGGTATTCGGGCCCGAGATAGTGGAGCGCCGCGGCTGACGAAAAGAGCTTCGTGAGCGAAGCGATCGTTTCCGGTGTGGAGGCATTGCGCTCGTATACCGTCGCGCCCGTGTTGAGCTCCGCGACGGAGATGGAAATACCGCTGCCTCGGGCGGGGCCGCGCGCGGCGGCCTGCGCGAGAAGATCGGTGAGGGTCAGCGGTGTCCGCGGGGCGCGCGGTTTCGCCGAGAGCGTCGGGGAGGAAGCAACGAAGCTCGCAGCGAGGCACAGCGCTACCAGGAAGGCCCTCGTCCGAGTGCCGGATTTCACCGGCAAATTATAATCGACCACTTGCGGTTCGACGAAGAATCCCGCGTCTTCGAGATCTCCGTTCGCGAGCTGGCGGAAGACGAGGGCTTCCGGCGCGTCGGCTTCGATCGCGGCGACGGCTGGCGGCGCCTGGGTCTGGGTTCCCAGATTCACGCCCGTGTCCTCTCGGCGCGACAACTCGCCCATCCCGCCTACCGCGCCGAGGTCCATCTCGAAGCGAGGATCCCGGTCGAGGACTGGACGGCGGTCCTTTCGGGGCGCCTGGACGGCTGCGTGGAACGGGAAGCGGGCTTCTGGCTCATCGAAGAGCTCAAGTCCACCAACCTGTCGGTCGACGGGGTGCGCCCCTCGGGCTACGCCTATGAGCGGGATCGCCGGCAGCTCTTGGGTTACTGCTACCTCTGGCGCCGCCTGGGCCACGGACGGGTGCACGGGTCGCTGGTCTACGTGGACGTCGAGACCGGGGAGGAGATTTCCCTCGACGTCCCCTTCGACGACGAAGTCGAGAGGGATATCGAGAAGCGCCTGGGCCGGGCGCTCGGAATCTGGCGGGCGGAGCGAGTCGTCCGCAAGCGCAAGGCCGCCGTCGCCGAGAACCTCCCTTTCCCGCACGCCGCTCCCCGCCCCGTCCAGGAGCGCCTCATTGAGGCCGTGAAGACGGCGCTGGCCAACAGCGAGAACCTGATCGCGGAAGCGGCGACCGGCTCGGGGAAGACCGCCGCGGCGCTCCATCCGGCCCTGGCGGCCGGGCTCGCGAACGGGCGGCAGGTGGTGTTCCTGACGTCGAAAACCCTGCAGCAGAAGATGGCCGTCTCCTGCCTGGAGGCGATGAACCAGGGCGCTTTCCGCACGCTCCAGGTCCGTGCAAAGGAGCGGATGTGCGCCAACGACCGGATCCTCTGTCACGAGGAGTTCTGCCGGTTCGCGAAGAGCTACCCCGAGAAGATGGAGAGGTCGAACCTGCTCGGGCGCCTGCGCGATTCCTACGCGCATCTGGATCCCGACGCGGTCTTCGAGGAATCGCGCCGCGAGGAGGTCTGCCCCTTCGAGGTCCAGCTCGAGCTCGCGCAGCGCGCCGACGCCATCGTGGCGGACTACAACTACGTGTTCGAGCCGGCGGCGGCACTCCGGCACCTGACGGGCGAGGACCTGCGGGACGCGATCCTGATCGTGGACGAGGCCCACAACCTTCCGGATCGCGCCCGGCAGATCTACTCGCCGGAGCTGCTCGAGCCGGAGCTCGCGAATCTTCGCAATCGCGTCCTGCTTCAGCCCGGCGACCTCTTCCAGGACATCGCGGCGTCGGTGGAGAGTCTGATGGGCGTCCTGGCAGAGGCGGCCGAGGATCTTCCCGAGGGCGAGGCGATCGCCGAGATCGAGCCGCCGACCGAGGCCATCCTCGAGCTCCGCGTGGACTGGGAGACCAAGCTCATGCGCTATCTCGCGTGGAAGCGCGACACGCGCCTGGCCCTTCCGGACGACCCCGTGCTCGATTTTCACTACGCGTTCCAGCGTTTCGCGGCCGTGCTGTCGCGATTCGGCCCGGACTTCACGTGCGTCGTGGAGCGCCGCGGTTCCGGAATCCGCCTGGCGATCGTGTGCCTGGATCCCGCGCGGGCGCTTGCGCCGATCTTCGAGGAGGCCTCTTCGACGGTTCTGCTCTCGGCGACGCTGACGCCGCCCGAAGCGATCCGGCGGGTCCTGGGGCTGGAAGCCGAACGCACGTCCGCGATCTCGCTGCCGCCGCCTTTCCCGCCCGAGAACCGCAAGGTGATGATCGTCCCGTCGGTCCGCACCACGTACACGGCACGGGAGCGCAACTACGGCCGCATCGCGAAGCTTTTGGCCGAGATGTCCGATGCGCATGGAGGAAACGATCTCGTCCTCTTTCCCTCGTACCGTTTTCTCTCGGAGGTCGCCGGGCGGATGCCTCCGACCCGCTCGCGCCTGCTCGTCCAGAGACCCGACTCGACCTCCTTCGAAAGACAGCAGCTGCTCGAAGCGCTGGCCGCCCCGCCGCCCGGAGGGACGCTTCTCTTCGCGGTCTCCGGCGGAATGTACGCGGAAGGCGTGGACTACCCGGGCGAGCTCCTCTCGGCCGTCTTCGTCGTGTCGCCCGCGCTGCCGCAGGTCTCCTTCGAGCGCGAGCTCCTGCGCCGCTACTTCGACGACCGCGAGGAGGCGGGCTTCGACTACGCGTATCTGCAGCCGGGCATGACGCGCGTCGTCCAGGCGGCCGGCCGCCTCATCCGCAGCGAAACGGATCGCGGCGTGATCGCGCTCTTGTGCGCGCGGTTTCTCGAGGAGCCCTACGCCAGCCGGCTGCCGCGCGACTGGTACGAGGAGTCGCCTCGGGAGCTCGCCACGCAGCGGCCTGCCGACGAGATCCGCGAGTTCTTCTCCCGGTACGGATGAAGCGCGCGTCCGGCAGCCCTCCCGCGCCGCGGCTGACGGTCGACGCGTGGATCCGCGACCGCGCGGGACGGGTGCTCCTGGTCCGGCGCGGGCGCCCGCCGTTTGAGGGGCGCTGGGCGCTGCCCGGCGGCTTCTGCGAGTACAAGGAGACGACCGAGGCGTGCTGCGCGCGCGAGGCCAGGGAGGAGACGGGGCTGACGGTCCGCGTCGGCGAGCTGCTCGGCGTCTATTCCCGGCCGGACCGCGATCCGCGCGGCCACACCGTGACGGTGCTCTACGCGTGCCGGCCCGTCCGCGGAAAGGCGCTTGGCGGGGACGACGCCGCTGAGGCGCGGTGGTTCACGCCGCGGGAGCTGCGCTCGCTGCGCTTCGCGTTCGATCATCGCGAGATCGTGAGAGAGCAGCTGCGCCGCCGGGCGCGGCGATCGCCCCGGCGTAGAGGCAGAAGAGCGGCGTGAGCAGGAGCCTCGCGCCGGACCAGCCGACCCACATGGTCGGATCGTCGGGCGAGGTCAGGTAGATCAGCGTGTCCGCCGCGGTGGTCAGCGCGGCGGCGCCCAACGCGAGGGCGAGCCGCGGCCGCGAAGGCCGGCCCAGGACGAGGAGCGCCGCGGCGAGAACCCACGGCGCGTACGCGAGGCCGAAGGTCGCGGACGCGAGGAGCCCTCGGCCCACGATCGCCAGCCGCTCGCCGTCCAGGTAGAGCCGCGGCGAGTGACCCAGGTAGGTGAAGAGGCCCCGCGATCGGCAGAACGCGAGCCATGACAGCAGCGCCGCCGCGGGGAGCGCCGCGAGCATGGCCGCGTCGCGCCACAGCTTCGGGCGCGCCATCAGGTTCGCCGCGACGAGCGCGGCCGCGAAGAAGGTGCCCTCGAACTTGGTCATCGCCCCGGCGGCGAGCAGCGCGCCGGCGAGGGCCGCGGCGCCCGGCCGGCCGCGCCCGAAGAGGAGGAGCAGCAACGCCGTGCCCTCGAAGAAGAGCAGGAGCGGATCCGCGTTGCCGGCGATCCCCGAGTACGGCAGGACCGCCGCGAGCAGCGCCGCGACGAGCGCCGCCGACGCGGCCGCGCCGTTCTCGTCCTGTTCGAGGCGCGCGAGCCCCCAGGCGGCCAGCACGAGGTAGCCGGCGAAGATCGGCAGCGTGGCGAGCGACGCGCCCCAGGCGAACCGCCCCGCCGAGAGCGAGGAGAACGCCCAGAGGCACGGCATCAGCGGCGGATAGTCGCTGTGGAGCGCCCAGTGATCCGGATCCTGGAGGAACGCGACGTCGATCCCGCCCGCCGCCGCGAAACGCTCCGCCTTCGCGCCCCAAAAGATAAGCAGGTCCGCCGAGGTGGCGCGCGCCGTCATCGCGGCGTACGCGACGAGCAGCACGCCCGCGACGATCGCCGCGGCCCCGATCGCGCCCGGCCGTGGCCGGCCGAAGCCGGCGGTCTTTCCGCGACGGTCCCGTGTGAGCCGGACCGCCGTCAGCAGGAGCGGCGCGGCGGCGATCTGCGGAGCTGTCCACCGGATCCCGAGGGCGGACATCGCGAGCATCTCGACGCCGACGGCCAACGCGCCGAGCCCCGCCGCCACCGCGAGGCCCGCCGGCGCGGGGAGCCACGAGGACGCGCGGCGCGGAATCAGTCCCCAGCCGAGCGCGGGAAGCCCGCCGAGGACGGCTATGTAGACCGCGCCGGTCATGGC
>JBKOZO010000123.1:0-19994 GCA_046725935.1 Acidobacteriota bacterium
CGAGTCCGGAACCGTCATGGTGGACGTCGGCGAGCTCCAGATCGAGGACGTGCTGGACTACGTCGAGAGGACCTTCCGCCACGTCGCCGAAGCCCGCCGGCTCGACTTCCAGATCGACGCCGAGAGGCTTCTGCCGCGCGCGCTCGTGACCGACTCGAAGCGCCTCCAGCAGGTCATCAAGAACCTACTCTCGAACGCCTTCAAGTTCACCGAGCGAGGACGGGTCGCGCTGCGTATAGAGAACGTGACGTCGGGCTGGAGTCCCGGTCTCCAGACGCTCGACGCGGCCGGGTCCGTCGTCGCCATCTCGGTGACCGACACCGGCATCGGGATTCCTCCCGACAAGCAGCAGATCGTCGTCGAGGCGTTTCAGCAGGCCGATGGCTCGACGAGCCGCAAGTACGGCGGCACGGGCCTGGGACTGGCCATCAGCCGCGAGATCGCGCGGCTCCTCGGCGGGGAGATCCGGCTGACCAGCGCGCCCGGCCGGGGAAGCACGTTCACGCTGTACGTGCCCCAGGTCTACGCGGCGCCCGCCGCCTCCCGCGTTGCCGCGGAGTCGCCGGCGCACATCGTTTCGGTCATGTCGGACGTCGACGCCGCCCATTCCGAGGCCGAGCCTGCGCTCGAGTCGCTCGAGGTGCCCGACGATCGCGGGCAGATCACGTCGGCGGACCGCGTCCTCCTGATCGTCGAGAACGACGAAAACTTCGCGCGGTTCCTGATGGACCTCGCGCACGAGAGCGGCTTCAAGGCTCTGGTGGCGACGAAGGGGGCCGACGCCCTCACGCTGGCCCAGAGCCAACCCCGCGTCGACGCGATCACCCTGGACATCCAGCTTCCGGTCATCGACGGCTGGAGGGTGCTGGAGCGCCTCAAGAACGACCTCGGCACGCGCCACATCCCGGTCTACGTCATCACGACGGAAGAGGAGACCGACCGGGCGTTCCCCATGGGCGCAATCGGCGCGCTTCAGAAGCCGATCAAGACGCGCGAGACGCTCGAAGAAGTGTTCCGCGAGATCCGCGCCACGCTGGACCGGACGCGGCGGGAGCTGCTGGTGATCGGTCCCGATCCCGACACGCGGGCCGAAATCCGCGACGCCATCGGCACGGAAGGCGTCGGCGTCGCCGAAGCGGCGGAGCCGGCCGAGGCCCTCGGGGCCCTGGACGCGCACGCGTTCGACTGCGTGGTGCTCGATCCGGGTCGCCGGAGCGTCCGTGACTTCGAGGCCGTGACGGAGGTCGTCCGGCAATGCGCGACGCGGCGCATTCCCGTCGTGCTCTGGCTGCCCGAGGACGGCGTCCTGAGCGATCCGGAGCTGGATCGCCTCGACCGGCTGTTCCGCAGCGGGGCGGCCCGCCCGGCGAGGTCCCTGGATCGCCTCGTGGACCAGACGCTCCTGCGTCTACACCGTCCGGTCGCGCGCCTGACCGACGCCTCCCGCGAGAGGATCCAGCGGCTCTACGAAACGGATCAGGTGCTGTCCGGCAAGAAAGTCCTCATCGTGGATGACGACATCCGCAACATCTTCGCGATGACGAGCGTCCTCGAGCGGCAGCGGATGGAGGTCATCTCCGCGGAGACCGGGAAGGAAGCCATCGACCTTCTCGAAAAGACACCCGACGTCGATATCGTCCTGATGGACGTCATGATGCCCGGCATGGACGGGCACGACACGATGCAGGCCATCCGCAAGACCGGCAGGTTCAAGGACCTTCCGATCATCGCGGTGACGGCCAAGGCGATGAAGGGCGACCGCGAGAAGACGCTCCAGGCAGGCGCCTGGGACTATCTCGCCAAGCCGGTCGATACGGATCAGATGCTGTCGGTTTTGCGTTCGTGGCTCTGCCGCTGAACTCGGCGAAGCCGGCGGAGAACGACGAGCGGGTCAACCTGCTCGCAGTCGACGATAATCCCGCCAAGCTCCTGACGCTGTCGGCGATGCTCGCCGATCTCGGCCAGAACGTGCTGACCGCGTCCTCGGGGCGGGAGGCCCTGCGGCTTCTCCTGCACAAGGAGTTCGCGGTGGTGCTTCTGGACGTGCACATGCCCGGGATGGACGGGTTCGAGACGGCATCTCTCATCCGCCAGCGCAAAGCCTCCGAGCACACGCCGATCATCTTCGTCACGTCCTACCCCGACGACACGCACGCCGCTCGCGGTTACGAGCTCGGGGCCGTCGACTACATCCTGGCCCCGGTCGAACCGGGTGTCCTGAGGACCAAGGTGATGGTCTTCGTCGAGCTCTTCAAGAAGGCGTCACAAATCCGGGCGCAGGCCGCGGCCCTCGAGCGGCGCGCCACGCAGCTCCAGCGTCTGACGCAAGCGTCGCTGGCGATCAACTCCGCGCTGACGCCGGGCCAGACGCTCCAGGTCGTCGTGGATTTCGCGCGGGCCATCCTCGGAGTCCACCAGGCCGTCGCGGTCGCGGCGCCGGACGAAAAGTGGTATGCCGCCCGGACCGCCGTTTCGCTGTCGCCCCAGCAAGAGGAGGCGGGCGAGCGGCCGGTCCTGGAGGATCGCGCGGCTCTCGTGTCCTTCCTCTCCGCGGCGGGGGGCGCCGCTCTCCGCCCGCGAGGCGCCGCCGAGTCCGAGTGGGATCGTTACCTCGGTGGTAACGGGGCCGCCGCCGCCGGCTGGCTCGCGGCGCCCCTGACGCGGGGCGACGGGCGGCCGATGGGGCTGCTCCACGTTCTCGACCGCTGCGAGGGGGACTTCTCGGAGGACGACGCGAGCATGCTCACGCAGCTCGCCCAGATGAGCTCGATCGCGATCGAGAACGCGGTCAACGCCGAGGCCCGCGAGGCCAACCGGATGAAGGACGAGTTCCTGACGACGCTGTCCCACGAGCTGCGCACGCCCCTGGCCGCCATCGTGGGCTGGACGAGGCTTCTGCGCTCGGGGCGGCTGGACGCCGAACGAACCGACGGCGCGCTCGAAGTCATCGAGCGCAACGTCATGGCGCAGACGAAACTGATCGACGACCTGCTCGACGTCTCGCGCATCATCACGGGCAAGCTTCGCCTGTCCGTGGGGCCGGCAACGGTGTCCTCCTCGATCGCCGCGGCGATGGACTCGATGCGCCCGGCGGCGGACGGAAAACAGATCGACATGCGGTTCGAAAACCACGTTCCGGCCGGAGAGGACCAGGTGCTCGGCGACCCCGATCGCCTGCAGCAGATCATCTGGAACCTCATCTCCAACTCGATCAAGTTCACGCCCCCGCGCGGACGCGTGACGATCACCCTGTCCCAGGGAGTGTCCGGCTTCGAGGTCGAGGTCGCCGACACGGGTCAGGGCATGACTCCCGAGTTCCTGGCTCACGCCTTCGACCGTTTTCGACAGGCCGACAGCTCGCGAACGCGGTCACAGGGAGGCCTGGGAATCGGACTCGCCATCGCGAGGCACCTGGCGGAGCTGCACGGAGGCTCGATCTCGGCCGAGAGCCAGGGTACGGGCCGGGGATCTCGCTTCCGGGTGAATCTTCCCGCCGTGGCGCTCGGGGTCGCCCCCGCGGTCCGGCGGGAACCCGACTCGCGCCCCGCCGCGCCGGAGCGCGATCCCGGGTCTCTTTCGGGTCTGCGGGCCCTCGTGGTCGAGGATCAGTGGGACAGCCGCGACCTGATCGCCGAGATCCTGTGCTCGGCGGGCTGCGCCGTCGAGGCCGTGGGCTCGGCCCCCGAGGCCCTCGAGGCGCTCGACGGAACGCGCTTCGACGTCCTGGTCAGTGACATCGGGATGCCGGGGGAGGACGGGTACACGCTCCTTCGCAAGGTCCGCCAGTCCGGCGATTCGCAGGTCCGCGACATTCCCGCGCTCGCCGTCTCGGCGTACGTTCGGGAAGAAGACCGGATCCGGTCGCTGTCCGCGGGCTTTCAGTTTCACCTGCCCAAGCCTTTCGAGCCCGTCGACCTGCTGCTCGCGGTGAGCCGGCTGACGCATCGCGACGTCCCGTCCCCCGCGGACCAGGTCCCTCCGTCGGCGCAGCCCCAGATCCTCGTGATCGAGGACGACAACGACGTCCGCGAGGCCCTGCGAGAGCTCCTGATCGCGTCCGGGTACGTCGTCGACGTCGCCGAGGACGGTCCCACAGGCATCGAGCGCGTGCTCGCAGGCAGGCCGCGCGTCGCCCTGGTCGACATAGGTCTGCCGGGGCTCGACGGCTACGCCGTCGCCCAGCGCATCCGGAGTCTCCTGCCCCGGGAGGAGGTCGCGCTCGTGGCGCTAACCGGACGCACGCATCCTGAGGACGTGGAGAAGGTCGTGTCCAGCGGCTTCGACGACTATCTGCCCAAGCCGGTTTCGTTCGACAAGCTCGACGCGCTGCTGGCGAGACGGCTCTCCGCCTCACCGCGTTCCGCGGGCAGCTGAGACTTGTCATCCCGAGGGCCGCCGGCCCGAGGGATCCCTTTCGAAGCCGCACTAAGACTCGAAAGGGATCCCATGACAAACGTTCTACGCCGTGGTCGCGAGGCGGCCCAGCCAGTCCGGCGTGATGCCCCGGCTGCGCAGTGTGTGCAGCACCCGCTCGGGCGTGCCCCAGTCGCTCCAGCTCGACGCCGGCAGGGCGGTGACCGCGAGGCGTTCGGGAAGCTGGGCGAGGACCGAATCCGAGAAGCCGGCCGTCGGAGCGTAGGCGTACGCTTTGTCGAGCGCGCGCGCACGCGCCAGGCTCGGCCACCGGACGGATCGGTTCGAGCGCGCCGGCGAGAGAAGGCATGGATTCGCGCGCCGCGGCCAGAAAAGCCTCCGCCCGGCCGACCATGACGAACGTGTTCCAGAGGCAGCCCTGCGTCAGACAAACGCGAGCCATCTGCGCGGACGGCTTTTCCCAGAAGCGAACCACGCGCCGCACGCCGGGAGGTCCCAGTCGGGCTCCGGGCTCGATCCATCCGTAGCCGATTTCCGGCGAATCCGGACGCGCGCCGACGAGGAAAATTCGGTCGAGGTCCCGCGCCGCCAGCCCCGCCAGGCGAAGGACGTGGCGCATGAACGCCACGTCGTCGGCGACGAAGTGATCGGAGGGAAAGACCGCCACCGTGGCCCCGGGATCCTGTCCCGCGATCCACCGCACCGGAAGCAGGATCCCGGCCGCCGTGCCGCAGTCCCGAGGCTGGACGAGGACCTCCGGCGCCGGGTCGCTGGCGAACTCGGTCGCGAGAAACGGCTCGTGCGATCGCGTGGCGACGACGACCGTCCGTTCGCGGGGAATGGCGAGCTCCACGCGATCGAGCGTCTGGCGCAGCAGAGAGCGGGAGCCGAGGATCACCGCGAATTGCTTGGGACGCCCGTCGGGATGAATGCGTTCGATGAGGGGTCGAAGGCGCTTGCCTTCGCCACCCGCGAGAATGACCGACCAGAGGTGCCCGTTCGCATGCAAAGCGGACGTGCGGATGGAGGACTTGGAACGTGTCGCAGGCGAGAGGGAATGCGACGTCGAGGCGGACCTGACCATGGACCTTGCTCCGAGATTGAGAGCCTCACGTATACCACCGGGCGCCGCTGGTTTCCATCCTGCTGTGAAATCATTGAGGCGAGGGGCCG
The DNA here is from genome assembly GCA_046725935.1 of Acidobacteriota bacterium. Classification (GTDB taxonomy): domain Bacteria; phylum Acidobacteriota; class Thermoanaerobaculia; order UBA5066; family Gp7-AA6; genus DAHUXD01. Next base: position 5,548 of record JBKOZO010000123.1, read on the forward strand.
TAGCTCAGTTGGATAGAGCAAGAGTTTCCTAAACTCTAGGTCGGCGGTTCGAATCCGCCCGGTCCCACCAGCCCTTTCAACGACTTGCGTCCAATGGTCGCGATCACTGCCGTCTCTCTCGGAGTGCGTAGCCGGGATAACCATCTCGCGCCGCCGCCGAGGCGGACAGGTCGATGTCGACCGTCGCGAAGGGTGCGTCGAGGGTCGTCCGTGCCAGGACGTTTCCGTACGGGCCGATGATCCAGCCCACGCCGCCGAACGCACCCGATGGATCCACGCGGTTGGACGACAGGCTGAATGCACCCGAGCGCACCGCCGCGACCACGCCCACCGACAGCCACTTTTCCGTCGTCGCGGCCGATGTCGCGCGCGGGCCAGGATCAGTTGTACGCCGCGCGCGGCATAGGCGGCGTAGGCCTCGAAGCCCAGAGCTCGGTGCAGATGTTGAGGCCGAACGACCACGCGTCGGCGTGGTATTCGGTGAAATCGGAATCCCCCCGGTCGAACCAGCGCGCTTCCCAGCTGCCCGGTTCGTCCGGCAGGAAGAACTTGCGGCGCAGGGGCACCAGGTCACCGGAGGCGGACCAGAGGAACCCCTGGTTGAAGGGGCGGCCCTCGATGGTGACGGGACGGGTCCCCACGACGTGCGTGACGCGCAACTCGGGGAGGCGATGGCGCCAGAGCTCGCTCGCCGCCTCCGCGGCCGCCCAGCGGCCAGCGTCGAAGAGCTGGTCCTGCCAGACGGCATCGACCATCGCGAACTCCGGCAGCAGCACCAGCTCGGAGGCGTGTCGCACCGTGTGCTCGCACAGCGCGGCCCACGCGGCGCCCAGCGCGCCGGGATCCTGCGGGAGTTCACAGACGGTGACACGCACGGCCGGTTCGAGGCGCGAGGCGGACGTTTACCAGACCCGAACGCGCGCCGAGGGCATGAGATACAGCCGCTGCCCCGGGCGCACGTCGAACGCCTCGTACCACGCATCGAGATTGCGAACCGCGTCGGCTCGGTACTCTTCCGGCGCGTGGTCGTTGCTGGCCACCTGCGTTCGGAGCGCGCCGTCTCTGATCTTCCGCCGAAGCGTCTGCGCATAGGCGATGAAGAACTCGCGGTCCTGCTCCCGCACGTAGTCCGCGTCCTGTGCACGGCTCCCGAGCGTCTTGCGGTAGGCGTCGAACGCGGCGCCGAGGCCGCCGAGGTCGGCGATGTTCTCGGTGAGCGTGAGCTTGCCGTCGATCCATAGGCCGGGGAGCGGCTGGTACGCCGAGAATTGATTCGCGAGCGGCTGCGTGAGCGCCTGGAAGCGCTGCTTGTCCTCGGGGGTCCACCAGCTTCGCATTCGGTGCTCCGTGTCGTACTCGGCGCCGAGCACGTCGATGTAATGCGTGAAATCGTGTCCGAGGAGCGCCCCGACGGAACCGTAGGCGGCGGCGTCGGATGAGGTGTGATCGTATTTGGGAGCCTCCAGCAACGCGGCCGACATGACGTACGCGTTTTGCTGGAACACGAGAATCGCGCCGACCGTCTGCGGAGAGATGTACCAGTACTTCAGGTTTACGGGCTGGCCGAGCCGGGCGACGGCATTGCGGTAGGCGCGGTCCCAGACGCGTTGCTGGTTGGCCAGCGGGTCTGCCGGGTCCACGGTCAGCGAGGAATCGCCCTCCCATTGATCGGGATACCCAATCCCCACGTACAGGGTCTGCAGCTTCGACAGCGCGCTCGCCTTGGTGGCTGGCGACATCCATGTCCCGGCCTCGACCCGCTTGGTCAGCGCCGCGCGGACGTTGTCGGAGATTCGCTCCACGCGGGCCTTCTGTTCCGCGGGGAAGTGGCGCTCGGCGTACATCCTCCCCAGCGTGTTCTTCATGGCCGATTGCGTGGCCGCGAACGCGCGCTCGGCGCGGGAGGGCTGCGGCCCGGCCCCCGTAGCGGCACGCAGCGCCAGCGCCTGCTCGGCAAAGGCCCGCGGCAGCACGTCTGCGAAATCGTGGATGGCATGGAAGCGCAGGTAGTCTTTCCAGGCCTCCACCGGCTGCGACGCGACCTGCGCCGCCAACCCGGTCAGGGCGGACGGCTGCCAGACGACGAACTCTCCCTGCCCGGCCAACCCCGCCGCCTCGAAGAAGAGGGACCAGTCGATCCCCGGGGCCCGCTGCGCGAAGTCGGAGCGCGTCCAGGCGTTGTCGGCGTTGTGGTCGCTGGCCGACGCCTCGCGCGTGCCGTGGGTCTGCGCGATCGCCGTTTCCAGAGCCAGCACCGCATTCCCGCGTTCATCCGAACGGTCGAAACCGGCGAGCCCGAGCATCTTCCGGATGTAGTCGAGATACCGCGCTCGGAGCGCCTCCTTCGCCGGGTCGGTGCTGAGATAGTCCTCGCGGTCCGGAAGGCCCAGGCCTCCCTGCACCAGGAAGGCGGTGTTGGTTTTCTCTCCGTGGATGCTCTGCTCCACGGAGAGCCCCAGCAGACTGGCGGACCTGTAGATGCCGAATCCCATCGGGTCGACATCGGCGCGCATGCCGCGGCCCAACAGGCGTGTGAGCTCCGCTTTGTCCGAAACCACCTCGATACGATCGAGCAGCGGCTTGAGCGACGCGAGACCCCTGGCCTCGATGTTGGTCTCGTTGAGATAAGCGGCATAAAAGTCCGCAACCTTGCGCTCCGCGGAGCCGGCGGGCGCAGCGCCGGCTGCCTCCAGCAGCGCCGCGATGCGACGGCGGTTCAATTCTTCGAGCTCGTCGCGGGCCGACCATCGCTCCTTGCCCGCCGGGATTGCGGTCGTCTCAAGCCAGGCGCCGTTGGCGTAGGCGAAGAAATCGTCGCCCGGGGTGAGACTCGCGTTCACCGTGCTCTCGAGCCGCAACGACGCCCGCGCCGGCTGTATGGCCAGAGACACGGGCCACCACGAGAATGCCGCCAGAAGGGCCGGCAGCACGGCGGCGCGAACATGGCCAACGGCCCGGCTGCGAGGAAGCATGACGGCCGCGAAGATACAGAGCGCCCGAGTTCCTGTCGCGGGGCGTGGCCGACAACTTTGGATCAATTTCGGACATCTACCCGCGTACGGGGCCCGGCGGCCGTTTCGGTTGTATGCTGTATTTCGGCCGGTATTTCCGCACATGATCGCGCGCGCCCAGCTCATCGACGTGCTCTTCGTCATCGTGCGGCACTCGCTGCTCCTCGACATCGCCGGACCGGCCGAAGCGTTTCGTCTCGCCAACCTCCACCGCGAACGCCGCGGACTGCCGCCACGCTTTCGCCTCGTCTTCGCGGGGCCGATGGCAACCCTGCCGACGTCGGTCGGCCTGGCTTTGGGCGACCTCGTTCCATTGCCGGAGCAGCTCGGCACTCCAACCTGGGTCGTGGTGGTCGGTCAACCGGAGGCCGATCTGGCCCACGTCACGCCGGAGATCGCGGCCACCGCGCGGTGGTTGAAGGACCGGCTGCGCGACGCGCTTCTCGACGCGGACACGCCGCATCGCCTGGTGACGATCTGCTCGGGCACCCTGCTTGCCGCGCGTGCGGGGGTCCTCGGCACGCGCCGCTGCACCACCCACCACGAGCTGTTGCACACGCTTCGCGCCCTGGCCCCGCAGGCCCAGGTCGTCGAGAATCGCGTGTTCGTGGTGGACGGACCCCTCGCGTCGAGCGCGGGCATCACGGCGGGAGTCGACGTCGCGCTGCACCTCATCGCCGAGGAGTGCGGCGAAGCCCTGGCGGCCAGCGTCGCCGAGGACATGGTGGTCTACCTGCGGCGTTCTCCGCGCGACACCGAGTTGTCGCCGTTCCAGATGCACCGCCGCCACCTCCACCCGACCGTGCACCGCGTGCAGGACGCGATCGTCACCGACCCGCAGCGCGACTGGGACATGGCGTCGCTGGCCCAGGTCGGCCACGCGACCGAGCGCCACCTGTTGCGGCTCTTCATCGACCACGCAGGCATCTCGCCGTTGCACTACCTCCGGTTGATACGACTCGAGCGCGCCCGCCAGTCTCTGGAATACGGCGCGACGGTCACGCGCGCCGCCGCGGTCGCGGGCTTCGGCTCCGACCTGCAGCTGCGTCGTGCCTGGAACCGACAGTGGGGCGGGTCGCCTCGGGACGCCTCCCGGGCGGCGGGGCAGGCCACTCGGGCGCCGCGCGCACCGCACACCGCACGATCTCGAGCCAGCCGGTAACAGCCGGCCGAAGGGGACCTCCTCAACTCAGCCCGAACTCCACTGTTCGATCCGTCTTTCGTTTTCTTGCGACCATTGGGACGACTTGCGGGCATAGCATTGATAGCCAGGGGGATCGCGAGGAGGTCGTGGTCGTGAGCGAGCCTCCGTCTGAACTGCGTCTGCCCGCGTGGGCTGACCTTCTCATCGGGGTCTGTGACGCCCTGAAAGACTCTCCCTGCTCACGCCCCCCGCCTCGAGCTCTACGCGTGGTTCGACTCTCGACGGAAGGAGAAGACAACGTGGCCAACGTCAGAACGTCGTCCACGGAACCGAGGAGGCGGCGAGTTCCGACGAGAGCAATGCTCGCCCTCCCGGTGATCGCCGCTATCTCTCTCTTGGCCGCTACCGTCGAGACCGCGCTTGGTCAAACCCCGCCTCCACAGGTGCCGTTCTCCTATTACAAGCTCAAGGAAGTGAACCTCCCGGAGGAGAAGCGCCCCCCGGTGAGGTACACGCTCGAGCAGCTTCAGCTCAAGAGCGTGGGCGGCGAGCTGCCGGCGTACGACGGCGAGCAGTTTCACCTGACCCTGACGGGGCAGTCGGTCGAATCGGCCGACGCCGCCCGGCGCCTCGTGACTCAGTTTCTTCAGTCGCTGCAGAGTCCTCTGAAACTCGACGATCAGATCCGGATGACCGTCGACAAGAAGACCGGTAAGCCCGATGAGCGCTTTCTCGAGCAACAGGTCCGAGCCGGCAGAGACGCCACGATGAAGAATCTGACCGGCAGGTTCAAGCCCGTCGGCCCGGGCTCGACCCAGATGCTCGACGAGATGGAATCCGACCTCAAGAAGCAGGCGCAGGGGAACGTTTCCATCTACCGGTTCGACGAGTACTTCAACGGAGTCCTGATCGACAATACCGCGATCGCGGTCAGCAACCAGACCGGCCGGAACCTTTCCTCCCTCCTCGGTCGCTTCTTCAACATCGTCTCGCCGACGAACACTCGCAAGCTCTCGCCGGCGCAGGCGGTGTCGATCGCCGTCCGGGAGATCAAGGCGGCCAACAAGTACGACGAGGTGACCGGAGACGCCGAGCACGCCACGCTCGTCCTGGTACCCTATGGAGACGGGTTCAAGTACTCCTGGCGGACGATGATCACGGCGGACGGCCCGTACGAGGTCTGGATCGACGCCGAGACCGGGGCGGTGCTTCAACTCCTCGCGCGCTTCTACTACGCCGACAACGCGAAGGGGCTGGCGTTCTCCCCCGATCCGAACGCCAGCACGAAGGAGATGTCGTTCGAGGTGGATGCCCCGAACGGCGGCAAGTACACGCTGAAGAAGACCGGAGTCGTCGTGATGACGAACAACGGCACGGACGGGACGTCCGGCATCGTGCAGGTGAACGACGACGGATCCGGCACGGCGAACTTCGATGTCGCACCGATCAACGGGACGACCGTCGAACACACCAACCAGGCCGGCTACAACGGACTGTTCCAGCAGGTGAACGTCTTCGCCCACATCTTCAACGAGCGGCGGTACTACATGTTCCTCGGGAGCCAGGACTTCGGCCAGGTGAACGTCACGTTCAACATCACGGGAGACAACTCCTTCTGCTGCCCGCCGCAGTACTACACCGGGACGGCGACGACCGGTCCGGGGGCGACGACATGCACCGGCCCCTGCAACTGGGATCTGAAGTGCTACAACGCCGGAATCGATGGGACGATCATCGCCCACGAATTCGGGCATCAGCTCAACGGAAACCAGTACGCCGTCGGAGGTGGAACGGATCCCTCGAACGTGAACGAGGGGATGGCGGACTTCTGGGCGTTGACGACGTTCAACACGGACACGTTCGCGAAATGGTGGGTGCACGACTGCGCGGCGGCCACGCAGTCCGGAATGGCTCCGCGCCGGGCGGAGGCTCTGGACATCTTCGGCCACAGGAACTCTTTGCCGTGCGCGTCGAACGAGGGGCATTCGGCGGGACAGATCATCGCGTGGGCGAACTGGAGTGCGCGTCAGGGGATGAACGAGGTGACGGGGTGGGGCACCCTCAACATCAATATGGCGCTGATCAAAGCGATGACGACGGCGGGAATCGGTCTCGCCAACCTCGGCACGGACAAGGGCGTTCACGACTCCTACCTGGACCTTCTCAAGCAGACGGCCCCGCAGTTCAGCGGGTCCCGGCTGATCCATAAGCTGCTCGCGGGTTACGCCCGGGCGGGGATCTTCCTGGCTGTGAAGGACGCCGTACTCGACATCTCAGACAATTACCTGGACAAGAACGCTGCGACCGGCCCCACCTTCACCATCTGGACGGGTCGGGACTACACGTTCAACGGTACGAACGTCGATACGAGCTCCCCGCCATTCAACACACAGTTCGAAGTCGAGGTCGCCAACGACGAGGCGTTTTCGACCAATCTGAAGAGCAGCGGCTGGCTCGGAGGAGTGGTGGCCGGCGATGGCGGTAAGGCCACATGGACACTGCCGGTGGCGGACTGGAAGAAGCTGAGAAAAGGGACGGACCTCTACTACCGTTTGAAGACCAAAGACAGTGCGGGGGCCAATCTCCGGCAGTCCTGGAAGCCCGGCAATGGATTCTTGGTCGGTGTCCCCGTCGGACGGGCGGCGATCAACGGCACGGGCACGCAGGATTGCTCCTGCTCGGCGGCGGCCGGTACTTTGAACAATGCGATGGCGCTGGTGCCGCTGCTCCCGGTCGGCGCGCTCTGGATCTACCGAAGAAGACGATTCCCCAACGGCGGGGGCGGCTGAGGACGTCCGGACCGACGTCCTCATCGTGCGGCCGCGAATCGTCGAGTTTCTAAACAGCTATTTCGGGCACGACGTCTTTCAGTACATCGTTCCCGATCCGGCGGTCGTATACGCCGTCATGCTCGGAGCGGGAATCCTCCTCTTCACAAGTCGGTGCCGGCGCAGCGGCCTGAGTTTGGAGCACGCGACCGGCATGGCACTCTGGGCTTCTCTGTCGGCTCTCGCGGGCGGAAGGGTCTTTTATCTCGTCCAGCACCTGGGCTTCACGTGGGCTCATCCGTCGGTACTCCTCGAGATCAACGGTGCGACCGTGTCGTTCGGCGTTTACATGGGAGGCGTTCTGGGCGCGGTTCTGTACGCCCGCTCGAAGCACGTCGTCGCGCTTCTCCTCTACCTCGACGTCCTCGCGTCCGTCCTCGGTCTCGGACCGATGATCGGCCGCTGGGCGTGCTTCCTCAACGGCGACGACTACGGAAAGATGGCGAACGTTCCCTGGGCCGTCCAGTTCCCGCACGGCAGCTATCCGTTCCTCGATCATGTTCGACGCGGACTGATCAGCCCGATGGCCGATCTGTCGTTGCCGGTTCATCCGGTGCAGCTCTACCTCTCGCTGAAGGGACTGGTCCTGTTCGTCGTCTTTTCGTTCCTCTGGAGGAAGAGATACTTCAAGCCGGGCGCACTGTTCCTGCTGTTTTGGATGTGCTATTCGTGCGCCCGCTTCGGCCTGGAGTATTTCCGGGGCGATCAGGACCGGGGATTCGTCGGAGCGTGGTCAACGGGACAGGTTTGTTCAGCGGTGATCGCGGCCGCTTCGATCGTGGGCATCGTCGCAGGCTTCCGGGGAGGGATCCGCGCGACGAGGGGCGCAGAGGATAGGCTTCTCGCGACCGAAGACCGTTGAGCGACAGCGGAGCCACCGGGTGCGGGTATGATTCGTGCTGCGTAAATTGAGAGAAATGAACCGCACGGCTCTCTCCCGCGGTGCGATCCCGATGGCGGCGGCTCTTTTGGTCGCCGCGTCGAATGCCCTCGGGCAGTCTGCCGCGCCGGCGGCCGCGCCGACCCCCTCGGCCTCTCGACCGTCGGACCCGCGCCTCATCGAGCGCGGCCGCTATCTGACCCACGACGTCGCGATGTGCGTGCAGTGCCATTCGCCGCGCGACCGCAAGGGCGCGATCATTCCCGGGGAAGAATTCCGGGGAGCGCCGAACCCGTTCCCGCCGCCCTTCGAAGGAGTCCGATGGGCGATCCGGTCGGTCAACATCCGCGGCCTGGGTGGACTTCCGGAAGAGGCGGTCATTCATCTGCTGACGACCGGCATCGGCCGGAACGGTACGCCTCCGGACCCACCGATGCCGCCTTTCCGGATGTCGAAGGCCGACGCCGAGGCGATCGTGGCCTACCTTCGCTCGCTCGACTGACGAATCCCCTGGGCCCGCCGTCGGGTCTGGCGAATAAGATTCGCTCGTGCCTTCCGAGGTCGATCTCTACGACGGCCACTACGGCCACCTCTCCGAGGATGTCCAGCGCGCGGTCCGGCGCGAGACGTATGACGAGGATCTGGGGCAGGCGAGCTGGATCACGCTGGCGGAGGCGCGCGAGTGGTTTCGGCTCCTGGATCTTTCGGCCGGGCGGACGGCGCTGGAAATCGCCTGCGGGTCCGGAGGCGTGACCGAGCGCATGGTGAAAGAGACCGGCGCGAGCTGCGTCGGAGTCGACATCAACCCTCGAGGCATCGAAGCCGCGAAGACGAAATCGCGCGATCCAAACCTCTCCTCCCGTGTCTCGTTTCAACTCGTCGATGCCGGGAAGCGGCTGCCGTTTCCGGACGAGTCCTTCGACGCCGTCTTCTGCAACGACTCGATCAATCATCTTCCCGGGCGCCTCGACGTCCTGGGCGACTGGCATCGCGTCCTTCGGCCGGGCGGGCGGCTGCTCTTCACCGACCCGATCGTCGTGACCGGACAGCTGACGAACGAGGAGATCCGCATCCGCAGCTCCATCGGCTTCTTCCTGTTCACGCCCGCCGGGCACAACGAGCGGCTCCTGGAACGGAGCGGATTCGTCGTTCGGGAGGTTCGCGACGTCACGGACGCAGTCGCCGAGGTTTCGCGAAAGTGGCGTGATGCCCGCGGGAAGCGGCGCGATGCGCTGGTCCGGCTGGAAGGAGAAGTCGGATTCGCGGATCTGCAGCGCTTCCTGGATGCCGTCCACACGCTTTCGAGCGAGCGGCGCCTGTCTCGATTCATGTACCTGGCGTCGAAGCCGCGGTCCCTGGCCGCATGAATTCGCCCCACCGCGACGGTTCGCCGTCCGCGGTCAGACGTCCGGCGATGACACTTCTGGCCATCGCGCCGGCTCTGCTAGCGAGCGCCGCCTCGCCGGCTAAGGCCGAATCGGGCGTCGAGCTCGACCACGTCTGGATCATGGTGTCGCCCTGACCGACATGAAGAAGCAAGCGGCGCGGGGCTCGCTCTACCGGCACCCGATCGGCGTTCACCGGATCACCGCGATCCGCCTGACATCGCCGCAGTCGTACGAGCCGATCCCGTCACTGAAGTACCTTCAGGCACAGCACGTCCTCGACCTCGGCCGGGGGTACGGGTGGCTGATGAAACTGGTTTTCGACGCCGGGAAGACGAAACGATCGAAGGACCTCCGCCCGGCCCTCCCGCTGGTGATTCGGTACTAGAGCTAGCGCGCGTCCGGTCCCGGGATCCGGAGGCTGCGGCGCATCATCCAGTCGCGCCATTTCTCGGGCAGGATCGAGGTCATGGGGATCAGGGTACGGGCCATCGCGCCCACGCGATAGCGGGCGCGCGGATGGTCCGCCTCGAACGCATCGGCGATGACGCGCGCCACGGCCTCCGCGCTCTGGCCCCCCTTCTGGAAGTCGCCGTCCATCGCGCGTTCGGCGCCGGCGTAGAAGGTCCGATACGGCCCCGGGCGCGACAGGAGCGGCGCCACGAGAGAGCGCGCGCGCTCGGTGAATCGGGTCGGCGTGGGTCCCGGTTCGATCACCGCGACCCGGATCCCGAACGGATAGAGCTCGACGCGAAGCGCATCCGAGAGCGCTTCCAGGGCGTGCTTGGCGGAGCAATAGGGGGCCGCGAAGGGGACGGGGAGTTTGCCGCCGACCGACGAGACCATGACGATGGTCCCGCGGCCGGCTTCCCGGAGCGCCGGCAGAGCGGCGCGCGTCACCTCGAGGGTCCCGAAGAAGTTGACGTCAAACTGGGCCCGCCATTCCTCGGACGTCACGTCCTCGGCGGATCCGTACTGCGCGTAGCCCGCGTTGTTGACGAGGGCATCCAGCCGGCCGGCTCGGGCGAGGACCGCGTCCACCGCCGCCCGGATCGACGTGCCGGACGTCACGTCGAGGGCCAGCGTGTGGAGATCCCCCCGCTCCAGGTCGGCCAGGTCGTTGCGATTTCGCGCCGTGGCGAACACGCGGTGTCCTCGCCGGGCCGCTTCGAGGGCCGCGGCGCGCCCGATCCCCGACGAGCAGCCGGTGATGAGGAGCACCTGTCGCGCGGCCACGGCCGGATGTTACCCTTCCCCGGGATCCGCCTCCCGACGTAAACCCGGGCGGCGTCGTCCTCGTCTAATCGCATGTGTCGGCTTTGCCCATGATCGCCCGCGAGACGGCGGCGCCCGCCGACGAGGCGAGGCTCATCCGGGAAATCCGCGCCGGCAAGACGGAGCTGTTCGAGTACTTCGTTCGGCAATACCAGAAGAAGATCACGCGTGTGGCCTATCGCTTCCTGCGCGACGGGGGAGAGGCCGACTGCGCGGCGCAGGAAAGCTTCCTGCGCGCCTACCAGAGCCTGGACTCCTTCCGGGAAGGCTCGACCTTCGAGACGTGGCTGACGCGCATCTGCATCAACTGGTGCAAGGATCGGTTGAAGCGCCGCCGCCTCGTCCTCTACTTCCACCAGGGGCCGTCGCGCGACGAGGAGTCGGGGGAGGGACCGCAGGAGTGGGCGCCGCACCCGGATCCCTCGCCGGAGCGCCGGGCGTCGGGCCGCGAGATCCGCGAGAGGCTGCGCGCCGCGATCGGGACGCTCTCGCCGCGGCAGCGGTCGATTTTCACGATGAAACACTTCGAGGAGATGTCGATCCCCGAGATCGCCGAGGTCACCGGACTCGACACGGGGACGATCAAGTCGCACCTGTTCCGGGCGGCCCAGAAGATCCGGGGCCGGCTCGGGGACTTTCAGAGCTGAGGAACACGGATATGGACCGTACCGTGTCGGACAAGCACCTGACCGACGCCGAGCTCTTCTCGCTCGCGGCGCCGGCCTCGGGAGAGCCGGAGGCGCTGCCGAGGCACCTCTCGGAGTGCCAGGCCTGCAGCCGCGCGCTCCAGGAATGGCAGACGGCGTTGCGGGCGATCGGGGACGAGGAGGTCGAGGAGATCGAGAGGCGCACCCCCCAGCAGTGGCGGGAGGCCGAGGCCGCGACGATGGCGGCCATCCGCCGGGCCTCCCCCCGCGCGCGCCGGAATCCGTGGCGCTGGGCCGCCGGGATCGCGGCCTCCCTCGCCATTCTGGCGCTGGCGATGCCGTGGAGGCCGGCGCCGGCGCCGGCGGCCTCGTCCGCCGGCGGAGTCGAGGCAGTGGCCGATGATTCCGGTCTTTCACCCGCCGATCGCGACGACGACGCGCTGCTGCGCGAGGCGGCGTACCTCGCGCGCGGCGGCGACGACTCCTCCGACCTCGCGATGGAAGAGAGCCTGTGAGGCGGACGCTTCTCGTCGCGGCGGCTCTGCTCGCCGCCGCCGCGGTCCCGGCGCAGCCCGCCCGAGCGATCGAGGGGAAGTGGTGGAAGCGGCCGGTGGTTGCGAAGGCGCTTCAGCTCACGCCGGAACAGACCGCGTCGCTGGAGAAGATCTTCGCGCGCTCCAAGCCGAAGCTGATCGACCTGCGGGCCGAGCTCGAGAAGAAGCAGTTCGAGTACGAGCAGGCCATGCAGAGCGATCCGGTGGACCGCAAGGTCGTCGAGGCGAGAATCGAGGCGCGCGAGACGGCGCGCAGCGCCCTCCAGAAAGCGCTCGCCATGATGGAGCTCGACATGAAGCAGGTGCTCACTCCCGAGCAGCGCGAGCGCCTCATGCGGATGCGCGAGAACGCCAAGCAGATGCTCCGGGAGCAGCGGCGGCGTTCGCGGGACGACGCGCCCGAAGAGGACGCGACGCCCCGTCAGAAGCCGTCGCGGTAGCGTTCCTCCTTCCAGGGGTCTCCGCGCATGTGGTACCCCTGCTCCTCCCAGAAACCCGCCTCGTCTTCGCGCGTGAGCTCGATCCCCTGGGCCCACTTCGCGCCTTTCCAGAAGTAGAGGTGGGGGATCACGATCCGCATCGGCGCGCCGTGTTCGGGAGTCAGCGGAACGCCGCCGTGGTGCGTCGCCAGGAGGTTCTCGTCCCGGTCGAAGTCCTCCAGCGGAACGTTGGTGGTCCAGCCGCCGAACGCGTGCTCGATGACGTAGCGCGCCTCGGGCTTCGGGCGGGCGATGCGGAGCACTTCCCGCACCGGGACTCCGTCCCACTCGTTGTCGAGCTTGGTCCAGTGCGTCACGCAGTGGACGTCGTTGACGCGCTTCGCGCGCGGGAGCTTCTGGAATTCCTCCCAAGTCCACGACGTCGGGTTTTCGACCTCCCCCCAGACCGAGAACTTCCAGGTTGCGAGGTCGATCTTCGGGATGCCGCCCGCGTGGAGGACCGGCCACTGCTGCGTCACGAACTGCCCGGGCGGGACCCGCGACGGGTCGGGGTTGGGGAAACGGATCTTCGGGTTTCTTCGGATGATCATGGTTGGTTCAGTAGTATCAGTATTCCTTCATGGATGCCGCCGCGCGCAAGAAGGTTCTCGATTACGTCAAGCCGCTGGCGGTGGGCCTGGACGGCGTCACGAATTACGGCGACGTGGCGCGAATGGTTTCGGCGTCCGAGGCGATCGCCGGCGGGAACGGCACGCCGCCGCTGGACGAGGAGCTCCTCTTTCTCCTCGCCGTCTTCTCGGGACAGGAAAAGTGGGTCTCGCGGATGGGCCATCGCAGCCGAACCGAGATCTTTCTGGCGTCTCTGGGCGTGTCGCCCCGGACGGTCCAGCGGCTCTTCCGGGGACTCTCGCGGCTGGAGACGCCGGCGAACCCGGAGGAGGAGATCGTGCACGACGCCGTCGCGCTCGAGGCGATGGGTGCCTACGGGATCGCGCGCGGCCTCGCCGACGCATACCGCGAACGGCTGGACATCCTCGAGATGGCCGCGGCGATCGAAGAGGCAGCGGCCGCGCGGCTGAAGACCCCGCGCGCGGAGGAGCTCGCGGCACCGCGCCGCGAGCTCATGCGCGCATTCGCCCGGCGGCTCCGCGAGGAGCACGCCGAGTTTTCAGGTTCCTCCTAGGGCCTGTACAACAGCAGGTTGAACGTCAGTGTCAGGAACGCGGCCATCTGCCCGCGCGTCACCGAGTTCTCCGGACAGAAGAAGATCGGCGCCGGAGGCGGACCGCCGGAGCAGCCCCCGGTGATGCCGCGGTTGTAGAGGTCCTCGATCCACGGCGCGAACGTGTCTGAGGCCGGCACGTCCTCGAAGATGCCGACGGCTGCCGGAGGCGTGTACGCCGACCCCTCCAGTGTCTTCAAGAGGAAGACCGCCATCTGCTTGCGCTTGACCGGGTCGTTCGGGCAGTAGATGTCGGTTCCGCAGCCCCCGGTGATTCCGCGGGCGGCGAGGTCTTCGATCCAGGGTGCGAAGGGGTCGTCCGCGGGCACGTCGGTGAAGATGCCGGTGGCCGGAGGCGGTACGTAGCAGGCGGACAGGAACGCCTTCAGCAAGAACACCGCCATCTGCTTGCGAAGGGTGGTGTCGCCAGGGCAGTAGGAATCCTGCGTCGCGCAGCCTCCGGTGACCCCGTTGTGCAGCAGCGTCTCGATGTGGCGGTAGAAGATGTTGGCCGTGGGCACGTCGGCGAAGCTGCCGCCGATGTGCATGATCCGGCTCCTCGGGATGCTTCCGCCGGCCGGCGACTGCGGACCGACGATCAGAGTCAGGGACTCGTCGACGATGCCGTCGCGGTGGCCGAAGCCCGATCCGTCGAACTGGACCGAATAGCAGTTGCCCGTGTCGGCGCAGCTGTGCGTCTGTCCCGCCGGGATCGTCCCGTAGTCGGCAACCGCGTCGAGAATCGTGGACGTGTAGGGCGGCGGCACGAAGATGCCCACCTTCGATCCCAAGACCGTCAGGTCGCCGGGCGTGAGGTTCTTGTACGACGGCTCGATCGCGACCGGCTCTCCGAGCTCGATGACCGTGTTCCCCGGCCCGTCGACGACGATGCCCGCCGGTCCGACGGGACCGGACACCCCGACGACGGTGATGATCACGTGAGAATCCGGGAATCCGATCGCCGCGAGGTCGACCGGGTCCGGGAGCGAGCAGGCCTGCGACGAGAGGTACGTCGGCCCGGTCTGAGCGGCGGTGTTCGAGCCCGCGAAGAAGACGTCGTT
>JBKOZO010000124.1:0-25858 GCA_046725935.1 Acidobacteriota bacterium
TAGTTGGCCAGCGAGAGGACCGGAGGAAAGGCCTCCGTGGTCCACGTGTTGCGGGGCACGAGCGAGACAAGCAGCAGAGTCAGGTGCGGGAGAAGGAGCAGCACCGCCAGGACCCAACCCGCGGCCGTCGCGGCCGCCCGCGCGCCACCGAGCTGTCGGCGAGGCGCCACGCCGCGAACCGCGCCGGCGACGTCGCGCGCCCTTTCGGCGCGGCGCAGCAGTACGAGGCCGACGAGGCCGATCGCCGCCAGCGTCACGGTCTCGACCATCGCGAGGGCGTCGTCGCCGTTCAGCTTGGAAGCGACGATCTGCGTCGTCATCACCCGGAAGCTGCCGCCGAAGACGTAGGGCGCGCTGAAGGAGGACAGCGAAGTCATGAACGTCAGGAGCGCGGCGCCGGTCAGCGCCGGAACGAGCAGTGGAAGCGTCACGCGCAGGGTCGTCCGCGTCTTCGACGCGCCGAGGCTCGCCGCGGCTTCCAGGAAAGCCGCATCCAGGCGCGCGAGACCCGCGCGGGTGAAGAGATAGAAGTAGACGTACATCGAGTAGGCGTGGACGAGGAGGATCGCGCCCGGCCCGGAGAGACGCCAGGGCGGCTGCTCGAGTCGGAAGAGAGACTGGATCGCGCGGGACGCAAAGCCGCTCTCTCCGTAGAGGAACAGGAACGCGACCACGCCGACCAGCGGAGGCAGGGCGACGGGCAGCGCGACGAGCGCCGACAGAAGCCGGCGTCCCGGAAACTCCGCGCGTTCGAAGACGAACGCGAGGGGGACGCCGACCGCGGCCGACATCGCAACCGTCGCGACCGAGATCCAGAGGCTCGCCCAGAGCGCCTGCCATTCGGCGGGCCGGCGGGCGAACTCGGCGAAGTGCGCCAGCGTCGGGTGCGGCGCGCCGAACGCCGCGGCGAGCGTGAGGAGGAGCGGATAGCCGACCAGCCAGAAGAGGACGAGGAGCAGTACGAGCCGCGGGACACCACCGACGCGCGATCGCTCGCTCATGCCTGCCTCGGGAAGACCCGCGGCGCCGGTCCGGCCGCCGAGGGAACGACGGCGACGCGGTCGCCCTCGCGGTGGGCCGCGGCGTGCGCCAGGACCTCGATCTCGCCCGCGGCCGTCGCGACGACGTAGTAGGCGGCGAGACCCGCAAAGCGCCGTTCGGAGATCGTTCCCTCAAGCGCCCCGGCCGCCGAGGAGCCCGCGAAAGCGAGCCCTTCGGGACGAACCACGAGATCCGCCTCGGCGCCGTCGGGAACAGGGGCGCCTTCGACGGCGGCCCACGCGGGGCCGTTGACAATCCGCGCCTCGGGCTTTCGCCACACGGCGGAAAGAACGCTCGACCGCCCGACGAACATGGCCACGAAGCGCGTCGCGGGCCGCTCGTAGAGATCCTCGGGTGTCCCGATCTGCTCCAGGCGGCCGGCGTTCAGCAGCGCGACGCGGTCGCCCAGGGCGAAGGCCTCTTCCTGCTCGTGCGTCACGAACAGAGTCGTGATCCCGATCCGGCTTATGAAGCGCTTCAACTCGCGGCGCGTCTTCTCGCGCAGGGAAGGGTCCAGGTTGGACAGCGGTTCGTCCAACAACAGGACCCGCGGCGAGGGTGCGAGCGCGCGCGCGAGGGCCACGCGCTGCTGCTGGCCTCCCGAGAGCTGCGTGACCTTTCGCTTCTCGAGACCCGAGAGTCCGGTCGCGGCCAGCATCTCGGCGACGCGTTTCGCGATCGTCTCGCGCGGCGCGCCCTGACTCTCGAGACCGAATGCCACGTTCTCGCCCGCAGTCATGTGCGGGAAGAGCGCGTAGTGCTGGAAGACCATACCGAACCGCCGGCGCTCGGGGGCCAGGTGCGTGACGTCCTCGTCCTCGACGAGGATGCGGCCGGAGTCGAGGGTCTCGAAGCCCGCCGTCAGGCGCAGGATCGTCGTCTTGCCGCTGCCCGACGGGCCCAGAAGGGCCACGATCTCGCCCTTCTGCGCCGAGAGCGACACGCCGCGGGTGACGGGCAGGTCGCCGAAGCGCTTCTCGAGCGAGTCGAGCTCGAGGAACCCAGTCATCGAGACGGCATTATTCACACGAGCAGGAGCGACACCAGCGTCAGCGCGGCGAACAGCGCGAAGGACGTCGGGAGGAACCGCCTCCAGAACGCCTTCACGTCGCCTCCTTCTTTCGCGTAGAGCTGCGCCCCGATGAGATTGGCGAGGGACGCGATCGGCGTCCCGCAGCCTCCGGAATTCACGCCGTGCAGCAGCGCCCCGAATCCCGCGGTCGAGGTAGCGGTGGGCGCGAGCAGCATTGCGGCGGGGACGTTCGAGACGAATTGGGAGAGGAGGGCGCCCGAGAGAACCAGTCCATGGACGTGCGAGCCGAAGACGCGTTCGGGCGAGAGCTCGCGGTAGAGAGGTCCGCGCTCGATGCCGGCGACCCCCACGAAGAGGAAAGCGAACACGAAAACCAGCGAGAAGTCCGCTTCCCGGATCCGCCGGCCCAGCAACGCGGCGCCGCCCACCGCCAGGGCCAGGGGCACCCAGTGGCTCAGCGCGCCGAGGATCGACGCGACCTCGGCCGCCAGAAGCACGAGGCACGCCCCGGCCAGGACCGGGTGCACATCGAAGGGGCGCGTTGCCGGATGCGCGAGCGCGCGTTTCGGGACGAGGATCGGAACGGCCAGCGCCAGCAGCACGGCTGCAGCCGCGACCCAGGGCGCCTGGTTGGCGAGAAACCCGGGCAGGTCGAATCCGCCGCGCGTGTACAGGAAGAGGTTCTGGGGATTTCCGATCGGGGTTAAGGCGCCCAGCAGATTTGCCGCGGCGATCTCCAGGACGACCAGAGGCGCGAGATCGAGGTCCGTGACCTTGCGGAACAGCATCGTGAACGGCACGACGAGGAACAGCGCCACGTCGTTGGTCAGAAGCGAGGCCAGGGCCCCGGCCGCGGCGATCATTCCGAGGGCCAGGCCGCGCGCGGACCGCGCCCTGGCCACTACGACGACGACCAGCCGGTCGAACAGATCCGAGGCCTTGCCGAGCTCGACGGCGATCGTGAGCACGAAGAACAACGCCAGGAGGCGCGTGTCGAGCAGGCCCGGCACTTCCTCGACGCGAACGCGGCCCATCGCGAGGGCCGCGAAGGCGAGCGCGCCGGATCCCGCCAGGAGCAGGCGTTCGAAGAGGAGGGACTTGACGACGTGGTGGGGGAGAAGCGCGCGGATCCGATCTCTCAATGCGCGCCCCGGCCTCGGATCGTGCGATCCCAGGTCGCCATCCACTCGGAGCTGTGCTGCTCGACGAGGTCCCAGTCGACGTCGGCGACGACCATGTCGCGCTCGACCTCGCGGCCCCACGCCGGAAGCTCCTCGCCGAGGTCCGTCCGGGCCGGCAGCCGGTACGTTTTCGCCGCGGCGAGAATCTGCATAGGCTTGGATCCAAGCAGCTCGATCAGCGCGCGCGCGGACTCGGGATGCTTGCCGCCGGCGACCAGGCCGACGGCGTCGTCGATGACGGGCGTGCCGCTCTTCGGGAAGACGTACTGGAGGGGCGAGCCGCGCTCCCGCTCGAGGAGTGTGTCGGGAAGGTCCCAGATCGTCAGCAGGCCCTCCTGGCGGACGATCTTCTCGTAGAGGAGGATCGGGTTGAACACGTATTCCTTGGTCTGGGCGTCGAGGCGCTTGAGCCAGGCGAAGCCGGCGTCGGTCGAGCCGGTCTCCTTGACGGATCGCGCGAGGACGAATCCCCAGACGGCGCGCATGGTTCCCGAGGCGAGCGGATCGCGGATGAGGATCTTGCCCTTCCACTTCGGATCGAGAAGGTCGTCCCACTCGCGCGGCGCGTCGGCGGTGGAAACGGCCTTCGAGTTGTAGACCGGCATGGCCGGCGTACGGTACAGGCCGAAGTAGAGATCTCCCGCGTGGCGGCTGGCCGGCGGGACGGCGTCGGCCCACGTCGGGCGAAACGGCGCGAGCAATCCTTCGCGGGCGCCGCGCGCGAAGGTCGTGTCGGGACCTCCGTACCAGACGTCGGCCTGGGGATTGGCCTTCTCGGAGCGGAGGCGGTCGTAGACCTCCTGCGAGCCCATGTCGAGCCAGCGCAGGTCGACGTCGGGGTGGGCTCGTTCAAATTCCTTCTCGACCAGTCCGAGCAGGTCGCGTCCGTGCGGCGAGTAGACAGTCAGGGGAACGCGAGCGTCGCGTCGGCAGCCCGCCGCGAAGACGAGGAGAGCGGCCGCCCACAATCTCGAAAACGGGCGGCGCCCTCGCATCGCGGCGATCGTATCAGCGGGTTCCCGCCGGGCTCTCAGGGTTTGGGCGTCGGCGGGGCGCTGCGCTGGATCGCGTCCTCGTAGGCCTTGCGCTGCTCGGGCGTCATCTTCTCGAGCATGCGCTGCCGCGCGTCCTCCATGGCTTTGCGCTGCTCGGGCGTGAGGCCGCCGATCGCCGCGTCGGTCTGCTTGTATCCCGCGGGCACTTCGAAGAGGGAAGCGGGCAGCGTCTTCTTCTCCAGCTTCGTCAGCTCCATCGTCATGAAGGGTTCGGTCTCGTCCTTGCGGAACATCGACCACCGGATCGGAAAGCCCTCGAGGCCCTTCTCCTTGAGCGCCCGGATCCAGTTCCCCGCGCGCTCGCGGCGGCTCATCGCCGAGATCCAGTCGGCCGAAGCGCCGAGCTCCTTGCTCATGCAGACCTCGAACCGATCTCCCTTCGACGAGGTCACGAGCGCTCTTTCGCATGCGATGCCCGCGGCGCTTCCGGAGCCGACCCGCTCGACCGTATACGTATCCTTCGGCAGGTTTCCCGCAGCCGCCTGGGTGGTGTCCCAGACCGAATACGTCTTGTTCTCGTCGTCCACCATGTAGAGGACGTCGGGTTTCGAGGACTTGCCCAGCATCGTCATCTTCATCCGCTGCGGACCGGCCTTGCGGGTGCGTGAGGACTCGGGGACGGTCATCTCGAACTCGGTGCGGTAGGCCGACGGCGTGACGAAGACTTTTCCGGTGCCGAGCAACGCCTTGCCCTTCTCGACGTTCGTCTGGATGCGGAAGTCGGCGACGCCTTCAAACGGCAACGCGTAGGCCGCGGTCGTAGCGGCGACCAGCAGAGCGACGAGCAACCCACGCTTCATCCTCAGGCCGTCATCCCGAGGAGCGGAGCGACGAGGGATCCCGATCTCGATAAACGATTGTCCCGTGTCGAGTCCGGGATGAACGCGCGGGCTTCGCCCGGCGTTGCCTACTGCCGAGGGCTGCGTTACCGCCGTGCTTCGCACGGCGTTCCCTAATGCTGTGGGTCTGCCTACGGTGGATGGGTCGGTGGTCGGCTGTCTCGCTTCGCTCGGGATGACGTACTTCATCTTCTTCATGAGACTCCTCTCATTTCCAGGCGAGAAGGTTCGCGAGCAGCCGGTACGCGCCCGGCACTCCCGCGGGGAGCTGACGGAAGAACGCGAGACCCGTGTAGACATAGCGTCCCTTCCCGAGCCGCGCGACCAGTAGGCCGCCCTTCAGCTCCGGTCCTCCCGGATCGGCCATCGCCAGGAGCGGCGTGTACGCGGGATCCCAGGTGTGGGCGAAGTAGAGGCCCCGCTCCTGCACCCAGCCCTCCCAGTCGGCTTCGGTGATCGGGTTGGGCGTGTGGAAGATGGAGTTATTCGGATCGAGCAGCGTGACCTTCGCCGTCTCGTCGGTGATACGGTCGTGCGGACGGGCGATCTCCAGCGGATAGGGCGGAAAGCCTCCCTGCAGGAACGGGTACTGCTGATACTGGACGATCATCAGCCCTCCCGCGCGCACGTAGTCGAGGAGACGGCTGTTGGCCCGCGGAAGCGCGGGATCGGTCTCGTAGGCGCGGCTTCCGACGAGAATCGCGTCGAAGCGGGAGAGATCGCCGCTGTCCAGATCGCGCGACAAGAGCACCTCCACCGGAACGCCGACCGCCGCGAGCGCCTCGGGCACCTTGT
Source organism: Acidobacteriota bacterium (assembly GCA_046725935.1). Taxonomy (GTDB): domain Bacteria; phylum Acidobacteriota; class Thermoanaerobaculia; order UBA5066; family Gp7-AA6; genus DAHUXD01. Next base: position 5,945 of record JBKOZO010000124.1, read on the forward strand.
CCGCCGCGCCCCGCACGTATCCGACGCGCCGGAGCGGCGGAAACTTGATGTCGGCGGCCGTCACCGCCACCTCCGCCGATTCCGGCATCGGCGTGCGCGGGATGTATCCGTAGTCGATGAGGCGGATTCCGCGATTCATCGCGCGCCCGTCGTCGAGCAAGGCGGAGACGGGAACGACGAAACGCCCCGGCTTCATCGCCGGTGGCGCCGCGAGCGACACGTCGACGAATCGGTTCTCTCCGCGTTTCGCCAGCGAAAACGCGCGGGGCTCCGGCGCCTTCCAGCCGGAGGGAGCGTTCACCTGGAGACGGCCCGAGATCGGTTTGCCCGCGCCGGAGGCGAGCGTGATCTCGAGCCGCTCGTCGGGCCGGCCGATCGGCCATACGATCCGCTCGGGCTCGACGATTACGTCCAGCTCGTCCACGGAACGCACGGGACGGCGCACCTCGCCGATGGCCTGGTCCCGGAAACGGAACGCGGCTTCGCGCGCCAGGGTCACGGGCGTCCCCGCGATCTTCAGCCGGACCACGGCCCGCACTGGTCCCGGCTGGAAGGGCTCGCCGCGCACTCGAGGAGACGCTTCGCTCCAGTCGTAGAGCGCGCCCTGCAGCGGCCGGTACAGGAAGTACGGAACCGTGGGCGCGGCGCCCGTCAGAGGCGCGGCGCTCGACTTCCAATCCTCGAGCTTGCCGGCGGCGACGGTGCGCCCGGCGCCGGCCTCTCCGGCGGTCCAGCCGTCGCCGCTCTCGAGGGAGAGCTTCTCGACCTCGACGCTCTGACTCCCGCCGTTCCACACCGAGATCGTCACGGCGAGCGGTTCGCCGGGGGAGGTTGCCTCCCTCTCGCCGAGGACGTCGAGCGTGACCTCGGCGGCGCCGGCCAGAGCGGCCTGCGCGACCGCGATCTTCTCGTCGAGCAGCGCGCTCGTTCCGCCATCCTCGGGCTGCGCCAGCGAGCGCGCCGCCGTCAATTCACGAAGCGCCTCGGCGATGGGCGGCACGGCCGCCGACAGATTCGGAGTCGAGAGACGTTTGCGCGTCTCCACGGCGAGCTCGCTCGCCCGCCGCAGGCTCTTTTCCATGGCCGTACGCCGCGCGGGGTCGGCGACTTCGGCCGCGATGGCTTCCAGGCGCGTGTCGACCCCCGAGAAGAGGTCCTTGCCCTGGCGCCCGACCCCGCCGTCGACCCAGCCGACCGTGGTCTGGTTTGGCCCCGGCTCCTGAAGCTGTCCCATGTCCTGCGAGCGATGGAGGCTCCGGCTCGCCATGGCGATCTGGTAGACCGAGCGCCCCGTCAGCGGATCCACTTCGCCGGTCGGAAGGGTGATGGTCGTGGCCTCCTGATCGCGCCAGTAACCGGTCTCCTGATAGAGCGCCTTCGGCTTCCACGGCACGAGTCCTTCGGCCGCGAGTCCCGGAAACGCGGACGCGTCGCCCGCGACGCGATAGGCCTCGCGGGCAGTCACGCCCGCGGCCTGGTGCTGGCCGTGGCCGTCGCGCGCGGTACCGGCGAAGATGCTGACCACGACCTGCGGTCGGAAGCGACGCAGGATGCGCACGGCGTCCTCGAAGAGAGCGTCTCGGGGCCACTCTCGAAACGCCTCTTCCTGGGAGCGCGTGAAGCCGAAGTCGTAGGCGCGGGTGAAGTACTGCCGCGCGCCGTCGAGGCGGCGCGCCGCGGCGAGTTCCTGCGTGCGCACGAGCCCGAGCCCGACGCCGAGGTCCGGGCCGACGAGATTCTGGCCCCCCTCGCCGCGGGTCAGCGAAAGGTACGCGGCCTCTCCCCCCAGCGCCCGCGCGACGTAGGCCAGGATCTCCGTGTCTTCGTCGTCGGGGTGCGCGCCCACGACGAGAAGCCGCCGGTGCGTCGCAAGCTTCTGGAGCAGCCGGTCGACCTTTTCGAGACCCCCGGCCGCCGGCGGCTCGAGCGCGTAGCTGACGGCGGCCGGCGCCGGCTCCTCGGCCGGGAGCGCCGCGCCCGCCAGAAGCAGGGCGAGCGCCGCGCAGACGACCCGCGGCGTCCGACGCACTCGATTACTTCTTGAAGCGCTTGCGGACCAGCGGCGCGGAGGCGGCCGCCGCCGCGCCGAGCAGCGCGGCTAAGACCCTCGCCTTCTTCTTCGGGTCCATCGCCTTCCACTCTCTGGCCAGGCGCGTCACGGTCTGGCGCGAAGCGCGGGAAGCGTTTCCGACGGCGCGGCGGACCACCGTCGCGCCCTGACCCGAAGCCTCGGCGATCGCCGCCCGCGCGACGGCCACGCCGCCGGTGATCGACCGGATCACGCCTTCGAACGACATGCCGCCCGAGGGCCTGCGGGAGCGGCGCGAACTGCCGGCTCTCGCGCGCTTGCGCGGGGCCGACGTCTTGCGCGGCCTCCGCGCCGTGCTCGTGCTCTTGCGCGCCGGCGCCTTGCGCCGGGACGTTGCGATGGAGACTACCGGGGTTTCGTCCTTGTCCACCTTGACCTCCGAGTCCATTGACATCACCTCATGGGCTCTTTTTCTCCGGCCGCGACGTACACCGGCGCGATGTCCACCGGAATGTCCTTCAGCCGGGCGTTGACCGCTTCCATCTCGGGCGTCGACTTCATATACGTGGAAAGCAGGCGTTCGGCTCGCGGCAGATCGCCGGTGGCTTCGATCATCAGAAGCTCCCTGGCGAGCGAGCGGACGGCCTCGCGGAACTTCGGCACGGCGACCCGGAAGCGGCCGCCCTCCGCCGGAACCACAGCTTCCTTCTCCCGGAACCAGTTCCATTGGACAGCGGTCCCGCCGCCGTGCGCCTCGTCGGCGCCGAACCGGATCGACCGGAAGAAGAGGGCCGAGACCGTCACCGCGAGCGTCGTCTCGTCGACCGATGTGATCCAGCCGTTGTCGATCGCCTGCAGCAGGATCCACATGCCGACGACGTCGGCCTTGCACTCCTCGATGGTGGAGTAGCGGTCCTTCAGCAACAGGCGCGCCTCCACCTTCTTGCCGTCGGGTCCCGGAATGAAGCCGGGGCCCAGCCCGTGCGCGAGCTCATGAAAGAGCGTGTGGTTGAAAAACGCGTCGAACGTAACCGACGGAAGCTGCGCCGCATCCAGGAAGCGCTCGGCGATCGGCTTCCCCGCCGCGCGGTACTTGGCCTCCATGACGTTTTTCAGGAGGACCTTCTTGGAGCCCTTCGCCTGGCGCACGCGCTCGTCGTTGGGAAGGTTGAACGCCGACGTCTGCACGCCCGCGCGCGTGTCGCCCGCCGTGAAGACTTCCTGGACGACGCGGATCGGAGACTCGAACTTCCGGTCGAAGTTCTTGTGCTCGTCGGGAATCGGAAGGTTGCGCTCCATGTCCGGGAGATGCTTCGCATAGACCGCGAGCTTCGCGCTCTCGGCCCTGTCGCGGATCGTGACGAACGCGGTGAACGCCGCCTTGTAATTGAAGAGCGCGTCCTCGTAGACCTCGTAGGGCCCGAGGATGAACTCGATCTCGGAGTCGAGGTCCATCCAGGCGAGATCGGAGTCGTAGTAGTCGTCGTCGAGGAGCGCGGTCGAAAGCTCCGTCAGATAGGTTCGAAGCGAGGCGTTTCCGGTCGTCTCCGCGGCCTTGCGCAGGCGCGGGATGATGGAGTCCAGCAGCGCCCGATATTCCCGGGAGTAGGGGATCGCAAGGAGTCCGCCCGCGTTGCGGCGAATCACGGTGAAGAGTCCCTCGAATGCCCTTCGGTCCGCCGGGTGGCGCTCGAGCCAGGCCGCGAACTCCTCCTTGGTCATATCGGTGGGATAGAAGCCCGCGCCGGGCGGCTTGGGATCCTTGCCGACGAAGGGGACGTTGCGCTCGAGGCGATCCCAGGGTCCGGCCTCGATCCGGAAGAGCGCGAGCGCGTCCGCCGCACCGGGCGCCTTGTCCCGGACTTCGGCCTCGAGCCCGTCTCGAAGCTCCGGGTTTTTCGTGGAAACCTGGCGCAGAAATATCTCGGACACGGGCCGGGACGCGGCGATCAGCTCCCGGAGCGCCGCGGTTTCCCGTTGGTCCAGCAACGAGCGGTCGTAGTCGATCGGCGTCGCCGGGAGCTTCCGCAGCCGCTCCGCGATGTCGGGGGCGAAAATCAGGCGCGACGGGGGTGCCGCGAGTGTGGCGAGGCCGAGCAGGGGGGCGAGGGCATTCACCGGCCGGAATCTAGCACTTTCCTTGCAGGCGTATATCGGGATGGTGACCACGCTCGCGGGACTCGACAGAGAGGCTGCCGTCGCGCGTTACGGCTCGTTGCGCGAGCGCACGGAAGCCCTCTTCGACAGCGTCCGGCCGGAGGCCTACGAATCCCGCCCGATCCCGCTGCGCAATCCCATCTGCTTTTATGAGGGCCACCTGCCCGCGTTCTCGGTCAACACGCTCCTGAAGAAGGGCCTGGGCGATCCCGGAATTGATTCCGACTACGAGACTCTGTTCGAGCGCGGCATCGATCCGGAGGACGAAAAATCTCTGCCCGCTGGAGCGTCGGCGTGGCCCTCGCGGATTCAGATCCGCAGCTACGCGGCCGAGGCGGACCGCGCGATCGTCAACGCCCTTCTCTACCGCGACGTCGAGAACGAGGAGAATCCGCTTCTCCGACGCGGCCTCGCCGTCCATACCGTGCTCGAGCACGAAGCCATGCACCAGGAGACGCTCCAGTACATCTGGCACCGGCTCGACTACGGCCAGAAGATCCGGCCCGAGGGCCAGGCTCTCTCTCCGGTCGGTGGCGAGCCGCCCACGCCGCGTCGTGTGAGGGTCCCGGCGGGACGGGCCACGCTGGGCGCGGCGCGCGACGGGATCGAATTCGGATGGGACAACGAGTTCGAGACGCGCGTCGAGGACGTGCCGTCGTTCTCGATCGATGTCTACAGCGTGACCAACCGCGACTACCTCGAGTTCGTCGAGGCGGGTGGGTATTCCAACGAGACGGTCTGGAATCCTGAGGGCTGGGAATGGATCCAGTCGCAGAGGTTCCGCCATCCCCTCTTCTGGGAGACGCATCGCGGCGTCTGGTTCTGGCGGGGAATGTGGGACCTGATTCCCCTTCCCATGGCCTGGCCGGTCTACGTTTCGCACGCCGAGGCGTCCGCGTACGCGCGCTGGAAGGGACGCCGCCTGCCGACGGAGGCCGAGTTTCATCGCGCGGCGTTCGGGGAGCCCGGAGGGAGCGAGCGCCCGCATCCGTGGGGGGAAGCGCCGCCCGACGCGACGCGAGGGAACTTCGGATTCGTCCATCCGGATCCGTTTCCGGTGGGCTCGTTTCCGCGCGGTACGAGCGCGTGGGGCGTCGAGGATCTCGTCGGCAACGGCTGGGAGTGGACCTCGTCGGTCTTCGAGCCGTTCGCGGGTTTTGCGCCGATGCCGACGTATCCGCAGTACTCGGCCGACTTCTTCGACGGGAAGCACTACGTCATGAAGGGCGCCTCGCCGGCGACGCCGACGGAGCTCGTGCGGCGATCGTTCCGCAACTGGTTTCGCCCGAACTACCCCTACGTCTACGCTAAGTTCCGGACAGTCTCGTGACGATCCCGACCACCGCGCAGGCCCCTCCCTTCGAGGCCGTCCGCGACTTCGCCGCGGATGTGCGGCGCGATCTCGCGCTAACACCCAAGCAGATCCAGTCCCGCTACCTTTACAACGGCCTGGGGTCGGCTCTGTTCGAAGCCATCTGCCGTCTTCCGTGGTATCGGATCACCCGCGCGGAGGCGAGGCTCCTCGCGCGCTTCGCCCCGGAGATGGTCGCGCCCCTCGAGGATCCGATCACGCTCGTCGAGCTCGGCAGCGGCAGCGGCGAGAAGCTTGCGATGCTCGCCGAGAGCCTGCGCACCCGGAGAAAGCGCGTCCTCGTGCACCTCGTCGACATTTCGCCCGATGCGCTGGAGCTCTCCGAGCGCACACTAGGCGCCCTCGAGCACGTCTCCGTCGTCGGCCACCGCGCGACCTACGAAGAGGGCCTGCGCCACGCCGCCGCGCAGAGGCCCGCGGGGGGAACCATGCTCGCGGTCTTTCTCGGCTCCAACATCGGCAACTTCGACCGGCCCGCGGCCGACGAGTTCCTGCGCGAGATCCGCAGCTGCCTGCGCCCCGGCGACGCGCTCCTTCTCGGCGCCGATCTCGTCAAGCCCGAGACCGACCTTCTGCTCGCCTACGACGATCCTCTCGGCCTGACCGCCGCGTTCAACAAGAACCTGCTCGTGCGGATGAACATCGAGCTGCTCGCCGACTTCGATCTCGCCGCATTCGCCCACCGCGCGGTCTGGAACCCGGTCGAGCGGCGCGTCGAGATGCGTCTGGTTTCCCTGCGGCCGCAGACGGTCCGGATCCCTCGCGCTGACTGCGAGGTCTCATTCCGGGAAGGCGAGTGGATCTGGACCGAGAGCTCCTACAAATACGACTCCGCCGAGATCGCGGCCATGGGCGCCGAGGCGGGATTCCGCCTGCACGAGCAGTGGATCGAGCCCGACGCGCGCTTCGCGCTCACGCTGTTCATGGCGGAGTGAGAAGCGCGGGCGCTTTGCCGCCCCCTAGTACCCGAGCGACTGCGGCGGAGACGGCGCCGGGGTGCGCAGCGGGCGTCCGATGGGCAGCGGCTTCAGGCCCGTCGCGGGAGCCGCCGGGCGACGTTTGATCGGGAGCGCCGGCAGGGCGGACGCGGCCGCACCCGAGCTCGACGGGGGAGTGTCGGAAGCCGCTTCGGGGACCAGGCGCAGGGCGGCCCATTTCGCGCCGGCGTCCTCGGTCTTCAGGACGCCGAGGTGCGTGCCGGCGTAGAGCACCGACGGGGATCGCGGATCGATCGCGAGCGCGGTCGCGTAGAGATCTCCCTTGAGCAGAGACCAGGACGCGCCGCCGTCGGCCGACTTGTAGATGCCGATGGCCGTCGCCGCGTAGAGCGTCTCGGGATTGGACGGGTGAATCGCGAGTCCGAGAACGTTGTAGCTCTTCATTCCCTTGTGAATCCCCTTCCACGTGACGCCGGAATCGGCGCTGCGGAAGAGGCCGTCGTGGGTCCCGGCGTAGACCGTTCCGGGCGAGGACGGCGCCAGCGTCACGTTCCACACCGTGCCGCGGTTCATCCGGTCGACGGGACGGACCCAGGTCGCGCCGCCGTCGAGACTGCGAAAGATTCCTTCGCTGTTCGTACCGACGGTGATCAGGTTCGGATTGGCGGGATCGAGCGTGATCGCCGTGAGCGTGACCCGGGCCATCGGGATCGGCATCTCCGACCAGGCCGAACCTCCGTCGGTGGAGCGGAAGAGACGGCCCGACTCGGCGCCGACCCAGATCGTTCCCTGCCGGCGCGGATCAATCGCGATCGCTCCCACATAGCGCGCGGTAAGACCCTCGTTGGAAGGCGCCCAGTGCTCACCGCCGTCCGTGCTCTTATAGACGCCTCCCCGGTCCGTCGTCGCGAAGAGCGTGGAGGATGACTGCGGGTCGATCGCGAGGCCCAGCACCGAGTGGCTGTCCAGCCCTCTCCCGCGCGCTTCCCAGCGAACGCCGCCGTCCGTCGTCTTGTACAGGCCGCGAGCGGTCGTCACGTACAGCGTGGAAGGCGAGGACGGATCCAGAACGAGCGCGGTCACGAGCCCGCCTTCGCCCTGCAGCACGAACCCGGGGCCCGTGTCTTCCTGCGCCGAGGCGAAAGACGCCACAATCGCAAGAACACCCAAGGCTTCGGCCGCCTTCCGCCAGATGGAACCCGACCTGCCGTGCACCCCCGTCCTCCCGTGGACGGACGAATGTATCACTCCGGCGCCGGGATTGAGGTTCGACACCCCGGCATTCGGAGAGGCCGGCGTGACTCTGTGACATTCCGTCATGCCTGCTCCCTGGTCGCGAGACGATTCCATCTCTCCCAAGGGCTGAAGTCACACCGTCCCGATCCCGTTTCGAGACCTTCCTGCGAGCACCTCGGAAGTCGAGGAGCTCCGGTCGCGCTTTTTCTTCTCACGCCGCGGTGTTCGCAGGTCACGTCGCGTCGCCCGCAAACCGCGCATCGTGGTTTGACCCCAAGGATTTTCCGGTGATACCGTGCCGCGGTTTTGTGCACGGGAGGTGCGATCTGAAACGCCTGATTGCTTCGGCCTGCCTCGTCTCCTCGCTGGTGTCGGCGCTGCCCGCCGAAGAGCGCGTCGACCTGGAGATGGTCACGAAAATCCGCCTGGAGGGCTTCAACAACTCCAGGGTCATGGATACGGCCAGCGAGTTGATGGATCGCATCGGTCCGCGCCTGACCGGCTCGCCCCAGGCAAAGGCGGCCAACGAGTGGACCCGGGACCAGCTCTCGAAGTGGGGGATGGCGAACGCGCACCTGGAAGCATGGGGACCGTTCGGGCGGGGCTGGTGGTACGAGAAGAGCTCGGTCCGGATGACAGCGCCCGACTTCGCGCAGTTGACGGCTTATCCGAGGCCCTGGACCCCGGGAACCTCGGGCGCGGTCAAGGCGAAGGTGGCGCGCCTGAACCCGACTTCCAAGGACGAGCTGCCGAATTTCAAGGGCCGCTTCGCCGGGAAGATCGTCCTCTACGGAGACCCGGTCAAGATGGAGCTCCATGTCAAGCCGGACATCGAGCGTTACGACGAAAAAGAGCTCGCCAAGATCGCGGAATACAACGAGGAGCCCCGGCGCCGGTACGACCGCGAGGAGCTTCGCAAGCGCGCGGAGCTCCGGCGGGCGGTGGACAAGTTCCTCGAGGACGAGAAGCCGATCGCCGTCATCGACTGCGGCCGCGGCGATCTCGGTGTGTTCGGCATCCAGGCCAATGGTGACGACTACCGGATGTCCCGGCCGCTCCCCAAAATGCCGACGCTGATCATGGAGCCGGAGCAGTTCGGCCGGATCGCGCGCCTTCTCGACGCGAAGACCGACGTCGAGCTGGAGCTCGATGTCGCTGCCCGCTTCGTCGACGAAGACCAGATGCAGTGGAACACGATCGCCGAGATCCCGGGGACGGACAAGAAGGACGAGGTCGTCATGCTCGGCGCGCACCTGGACTCCTGGCAGGGCGCCACCGGCGCGACCGACAACGGGGCGGGGTCGGTGGCAGTCATGGAAGCGATGCGCATCCTGAAGGCCGTCGGCGCGAAGCCCCGGCGCACGATCCGGGTCGCGCTGTGGACCGGCGAGGAGCAGGGACTCTACGGCTCCAAGGCGTACGTCGATCAGCACTTCGCGTCGCGGCCGCCATTGACCAAAGAGGAGCTCGACCAGCCGTTCTACCTGCGGAAGGAAAAGTGGCCGCTCACCGTCAAGCCCGAGCACGCGAAGCTCGCGGCGTACTTCAACCTGGACAACGGCTCCGGCAAGATCCGCGGCATCTACTGCGAGGACAACGCCGCCGTGGCGCCGATCTTCGAGGCCTGGCTGGCGCCGTTCCGCGACCTCGATGCGAAGACCGTGACGCTCAACCGCACCGGCGGCACCGACCACCAGTCCTTCGACCGGGTCGGCCTTCCCGGTTTCCAGTTCATCCAGGACAGCCTGGACTACGAGACGCGGACGCACCACACGAACATGGACACCTACGAGCGTCTCGTGAAGGACGACCTGATGCAGGCCTCGATCATCCTCGCGACGTTCGCGTACAACGCGGCCATGCGCGACGCGATGCTGCCGCGCAAGCCGCTGCCCCAGGAGCCGCCGGCGGAAAAGAAGGACGAACGGACCCCGGCTCCGAGCAAGCCCGCGGAGCCTCCCGCCAAGCCCGTGGAGCCGCACGCCGTGTTCTAGCCCGGAGCACCTGAACCTCCGGCCAGTGGATCCATTCGGGACCACGCTCATAGGATGGGGCCCGTCGAAGGGCGGTGCCCCATGCGACGGATTTCCCCGGTGGGGGTTTCCTTCCTCCCGGTCGTTTTGGCGGCGGCGATCCTCGCGACCGGTGCCGCCCCCGCGGCGCAGCCGGTGTGCAACGGCGCGATCGGCGAGCACCCGATGTCCTGGCCGACGACTGCGCCCGTGTGGGAGTTCTGCTGGCTGCGGCCCTCGCTGTCGAGCGGCGTCAACGGATCCGGCGTGGAGATCCGGAACGTCTACTACAACGGCCACCTCGTGTTGAAGCGGGGCCACGTGCCGATCCTCAACGTCCAGTACGAGGCGGGACCCTGCGGCGGCGCGAGCCACTGCTACCGAGACTGGCTGACGAGCGAGGAGGACTATCTCGTCGACAACGTCTGCCCTCCGCCCAACGTGGGTCCCGACTGCGGTTACGCCGAGCCGTCGTGTCCGCCGATCACCGTCTGCGAGCAACACCTGGGGGTGGACGTCTGTCCCGCGCCGCCCGACGAGTGCGGCCGCGAGTGTTTCCACGGGGTATCGGCCGAGAAGCTGGCCGATCGGTTGATCCTGACTTCGCAGAACCGTGCGGGCTGGTATCGATACGAGATGAAGTGGACCTTCTACCTCGACGGCCGCATCCAGCCGACCTTCGGTTTCAGCGCAGTCGATGACAACTGCATCAACTACACGCACCGCCACCATGCCTACTGGCGGCTCGACTTCGACATCGACGGCCTCCTCGACGACGTCGTGACCGAGGGGCCGGATCCGGCTGCGCCGGGTGTGGGAGGAGCGGGCGGACGCCCAGGCCCGAGACCTCCGATCCTCGTGCTGCCGACCGAGATCCAGCGGCTCAACAACCGTCCGAATCTGACCTGGGCGGTAATGGGCGCCTCGACGGGGAGGGGTTATCGGATCGTTCCCGGGACTGAGTCGGAGCTGCCGGCCGACACCTTCTCGGTCGCCGACGTGTGGTTCCTGAACTACCACCCGGACGAGCTGGACGACAGCGGCGTGACTGGGCCGGCCTGCGCCATCAAGATCAGTAAGTTCCTGAACGGTGAGACGCTTGGGAACGACGTGGTCGTCTGGTACCGGACGGGTGTGCGACACCTCGGAGGGGATCTGGACGATTGCCACGTCGTCGGTCCCACTCTGGTGCCCATCGGCGACTGGAGCCCCTGAGCCAGCCTTAAGACGTCCCTCGGGTGATATTAGGGTTGAAGCTCACGATCAATCGAGGAGGACGGTGCCCATGAAACGAGTATCCGCGCCTCTTCTGACGGTTGCCGCGGCACTCCTCTGCGTCAGCACGCTTCGAGCCCAACAGCTGAGCTCGGCGATCAACGAGAGTTCACGCCCCGTCCGGCTGCTGCGGAATTGGTACGACACGATCAAGACGCCCCGCGGGGAGATGTCCCGCCGCGTCGACATCCTCTACGACTACTCGAAGGCGGCGGCGTTCGAGCGCTGGTACACGATGGAGGGGCGCATGTTCTTCGAGCGGAAATTCGTGCTCAACACCCCTACGGCTTCTGACAAGGAGATCGAGGAAGCGTTCGAGATCGTTCAGACGGACCCCGAGATGGTCCCGATCCTGCGGCGGTTCAACGCCGTCCTCGACGGGGGCTTCGTAATCGAAGAAGGCCGGGGAAAGGCGTGCGGGCCGGGAGCGCGCTGCCTCCTGATCCAGGTTCTTTCACCCGATCGTTCGGGTCTCATCCGGGCCATGGGAGTGGATCTGGTCAAACGGAACATCCCTTATCGGGCGTTCGTGCCGTCCGAGCACCCTGGTGTCAAGTGAAGCGGCTCCCGTTCGCGGGCCTGGTTCTGGCGGGCGTGGCGGCCCTGCCCAGCCTCGTGTCCGCACAGGCGATCTGCGACCTGCCCAACGAAAACCTCATCAACTGGCCCGCCAGCGGAACACCGGTCTGGTCCCTCTGCTGGCTGCGGGCCACCCACTCGAGCGGTGCGCGCGCATCGGGCCTGGAGATCCGAAACGTCTATTACAACGGCCATCTCGCTCTGAAACGCGGCCACATTCCCATCTTGAACGTGATCTATGAAGGCGGCAACTGCGGCGGCGCGAGCCACTGCTATCGCGACAAGGTGAACCAGGAGCTGGGCTACCTGACCGACAACATCTGTCCGCCGCCCAAGTCCGGAACCAACTGCGGCTACGCCGAGCCCTCGTGTCCGCCGGTGATGGAATGCGACATGGCCTCCGGCATGGTCGACGTCTGCACGATGGGTCAGCCTCCGCCAGCCAACGAGTGCGGACAGATGTGCTTCGTCGGCGTCTCCGCAGAGCAGCTCCCGGACCGCCTGATCCTGAGCACCCAGCTACGGGCGGGCTGGTACCGGTATGCCGAAAAGTGGACGTTCCTCGCCGACGGGACCATCCAGCCGTCGTGGGGGTTCTCGGCCGTCTTCGACCCCTGCACCGCCTTCACGCACCGGCATAACGCGTACTGGCGCCTCGACTTCGACGTCGACGGTCCGGCGAGCGACAAGGTCGTCGAGGGCCCGACGCCCATCGGCATGGGCGAGATCAAGACTGAACGCAAACGTATGAACAACCAACCGGGCCTCTACTGGGAGGTCACCGACCGGAACACCGGGCGAGGCTACCGGCTCGTGCCGGGAGCAGAAACGGAGAACGCGCCCGCGGACACGTTCGCCGTCGGGGACTTCTGGGTCTTGAAGTACAAGCCCGAGGAGCTCGACGACAACGGCCAGGTCGGGCCGGCCTGCGCGATCAAGATCAACCCCTTCATCAACAATAATTCTCTCGACCAAGACCTGGTGGTCTGGTACCGGGCGGGGCTCCGACACCTCGCGCAAGATCTGGACCACTGCCACGTCGTCGGGCCGACGCTGGTGCCCCTCGGCGACTGGAGTCCCTCAAACCAGCCTTAAGACAGCCCCCGGTTGATATAAGATTAGAGCCTAATCTGACAGGGAGGACGGTGCCCATGAGACGAGCTTCCGCGCCTCTTCTGGCAGTGGCCGCGACGCTGCTCTGCGCCACGACATTTCAAGCACAACAGCTGGGTTCGGCGATCAACGAGACGAGCCGCCCCGTCCGGCTGCTGCGGAACTGGTACGACACGATCAAGACGCCCAGCGGGGAGATGCCCCGCCGGGTCGACATCCTCTACGACTACTCGAAGGCGGCGGCGCTCGAGCGCTGGTACACCATGGACGGCCGCCTGTTCTTCGAACGGAAGTTCGTGCTCAACACGCCGACGGCTTCGGAGGTCGAAATAGAGGAGGCGTTCGAGATCGTTCGGACGGACCCCGAAATGATCCCGATCATCCGGAGATTCAACGCCGTTCTCGACGGAGGTTTCGTGATCGAGGAGGGGCGGGGCAAGGCGTGCGGTCCGGGAGCGCGCTGCCTCCTCGTCCAGGTTCTTTCGCCCGACCATTCGGGCCTCATCCGGGTCATGGGAGTGGATCTCGTCAAGCGGTACATCCCCTATCGGACGTTCGTTCCGTCCGAGCACCCGGGTGTCAAGTGAAGCGGGGGCTGTTCGCGGGTCTGGTCGTGGCGGGCCTCGCGGCTCTTCCGAGCCTGGCGTCCGCGCAGGCCGTTTGCACTCTCCCCAACGAAAACCTGATCACCTGGCCCGCCAGCGGGCCGCCGGTCTGGTCGATGTGCTGGGTGCGGGCCACCAAGTCGAGCGGCGCGCGCGCGTCCGGCCTCGAGATTCGCAACGTCTATTACAACGGCCATCTCGCCTTGAAGCGCGGCCACGTTCCGATCCTGAACGCGGTTTACGAAGCCGGGAACTGCGGCGGCGCGAACCACTGCTACCGCGACACGGTCAACCAGGAGCAAGGCTACCTGACCAACAACATCTGTCCGCCGCCCAAGACCGGCACCAACTGCGGCTATGCCGAGCCTTCGTGTCCCCCGGTCATGGCCTGCGACATCGCCAACGGCACAGACGTCTGCACGATGGGTCAGCCTCCGCCGCCGAACGAGTGCGGACAGACGTGCTTCGTGGGCGTCTCGGCCGAGAAACTTTTCGACCGACTGATCCTGAGCACGCAACTGCGGGCGGGCTGGTACCGCTACGACGAGAAGTGGACCTTCCTCGCCGACGGGACCATCCAGCCTTCGTGGGGCTTCTCGGCCGTCTTCGACCCCTGCACGAACTTCACGCACCGGCACAACGCCTACTGGCGCCTCGATTTCGACATCGACGGCGCGGATCGCGACGAAGTGTTCGAGGGCCCGAAGGGGGTGGGAAAGGGCAAGATCCGGACCGAAGCCATGCGGTTGAACACGGATCCGGCCATGTACTGGGAGATCACCGACCGGATCACGGACCGCGGCTACCGCATCGTGCCGGGCGAGGAAACGGAGGTCACGCCGGCGAACTCGTTCGCCGTCGGAGACTTCTGGGTCTTGAAGTACAAACCCGAGGAGCTCGACGACAACGGTCAGCCGGGTCCGGCCTGTGCGATCAAGATCAATCCCTTCGTCAACGGCGAGACCCTCAACGACGATCTGGTGGTCTGGTACCGCACGGGAATCCTGCATCTGGGACACGATCTCGACCACTGCCACGTCGTGGGGCCGACGCTGGTGCCCCTCGGCGACTGGAGCCCGGGCGCGCCGTAGCGGGCTCGTGCGTTCCGGCTCTGCTAGGATTCGGCGAAATCGTCCGATCATGGATTCCATGCGCCGAGCCTCAGTCTCGCTGCTGACCTGCGCCGCGGCGCTGCTCTGCGCCGCCGCGGCCGCAGCTCCTCCGGCGGAGGTCACGAGGACCTCCCGCCCGGTGCGGCTCCTGCGAAGCTGGGAGGAGACCGTCAAGGCGTCGGGAGGCCGGGAGTTCGCGCGGCGCGTGGACGTGGTCTTCGACTATTCCAGGGGCTACGCCTACGAAATCACCTTCAATTCCGAGGGGCGCGCGATCGGGAAGGAGCAGCTGGGCGCCGGGCACCCGGCTCCTTCGCGCGAGGAAATCGACGAGGCCTTTGCGCTCGTGCGCAACGAGCCTTCATTCCAGCGGATCTTTCAGCGCTTCAACGTCGTTCTCGAGGGCGGATTCGTGCTGCTGGAGACGCCGGACAAGCGCTGCGGTCCGGGCACGCGATGCCTGCGCGTCTTCCTGCTCTCGTCGGATCGCGCGGGCACGATTCGCCAGGCGGTCGTGGACCTCGTCAAGCGCGAGGTCGTCTATCCCGACTTCGTGCCCGAGCCCTGGAGAGCGCCCAAGTGAAGACGGTCCTGGGGGGCCTTCTCCTCGCGGCGGCGCTGTCGGCGGCCGCGAACGCCCAGCCCGCCTGCAACCTCGCGGGCGAGCACCTGATGTCGTGGCCCGACGCCAACCCGGTGTGGCGGTTCTGCTGGCTCAAGGCGCCGGACAGCTCGGGGAGCAACGGGTCCGGGCTGGAGATCCGCAACGTCTACTACAACGGCCACCTCGTCCTGAAACGCGCCCACGTTCCCATGTTGAACGTCCAGTACCTCCAGACCGGCTGCGGCTGCATCTGCTATCGCGACTGGGAGTACCAGCAGGACTGGTTCCTCGCCGACAACATCCTCGTTCAGGGAGATTACGCGGAACCGACCTCGCCGGCCGTGACGGTGTGCGACGTCGGAGGAGGCGCCGACGTCTGCACGCAGGGGCAGCCGAACTGCTTCAACGGGGTCGCCGCCGAGAAGTTCGCGGATCCGCTGGTGCTGACGACGCAGTTCGAAGCGGGCTGGTACAGGTACACGATGCGCTGGCGCTTCTATCTGGATGGGCGAATCCAGCCCGTGTTCGGGTTCTCCGCGATCAGCTCGGGATGCGTCAGCTGCACGCACAAGCATCACGCGTACTGGCGTTTCGACTTCGACATCGACGGGCCGTCGCAAGACAGGATCCTGGAGGGTCCCAACCTGGCGCCTTCCGGCGGACGGACGGGGCCCCGGTATCCGAGCCATCCGCAGGCGACGGAGGGAATGCGGACGATCAACCGTTCCGACCTGACGTGGACCGTGTTCGACTCGCAGACGCAGCGCGGCTACCGCCTCGTGCCGGGCGTCGAGGTCGCGCTTCCGGCCGATGCCTTTTCTCAGGGGGACCTCTGGGCGTTCGCCTATCACGCCAACGAGATCGACGACGGCCACAGTCTCGCCAACTGCCCCGTGGACTTCCTGCCCTGGTTGAACGGAGAGTCCCTCAACGGCAGCGACGTCGTCCTGTGGTACCGGACGGGCTGGTTGCACGAGAGCGGCGATCTCGCCGACTGCGACCAGGTCGGCCCCACGCTGGTGCCCCTGGGCGACTGGAGCCCGTAGTCTCCGGCGGCCGCGGAACCTTTGCCGCGGCTCCGCGTAGTGGCATTTGGGGGAAGCTCCGCCTTTCGTAAAGGAGTGTGACACTGATGATCCGCCACAAGCTCGCGATTTCCGGCCTCGTCCTGGCCGTATCGACCGCCGCCGCCCAGACCCCGGCTCCGTCGCCGACGCCTCCGCCCCTCAAGCCGCCGGACTCCATCGTGACCGAAGGAGTCCCTCCCATTCCGGCGTCCCTCGCCGACGAAGTCGGCCGCTACACGGAGTTCCGCAGCGCCGGCTTCTGGAGCTGGCATCCGACGAAAAGAGAGATGCTGATCGGCACGCGCTTCGGCAACACGACGCAAGCCCACCTCGTGAAGTCCCCCGGCGGAGCGCGCACGCAGATGACGTTCTATCCGGATCGCGTCCTCGGCGCGCGCTTCGATCCCGCGACGGGCGACTCCTTCCTCTTCTCGAAGGACGTCGGAGGCGGCGAGTTCTACCAGTTCTACCGCTACGACTTCTCCGACGGGACCGTGACGCTTCTGACCGACGGCAAGTCCCGGAACACGGGCGGCCGCTGGTCGAACAACGGAAAGTGGATCGCCTACGGCTCCACCCGCCGGACCGGCGACGACGTCGACATCTACGTCATGAATCCCCACGACCCGAAGTCGGACCGGCGCGTTCTCGAGCTCTCGGGCGGCGGCTGGGAGGCCGCCGACTGGTCTCCCGACGACACGAAGCTCCTCGTCGCCGAAGGCATATCGATCAACGAGACGTACCTCTGGCTGGTCGACGTCGCCACGGGAGCGAAGACCCTGTTGACGCCCAAGGGGGGAAAGGAAAAGGTCGCGTACCAGAACGCGGTCTTCGCCCGCGACGGCAAGGGCCTCTACGTGACCACCGATCAGGGTTCCGAGTTCCAGCGCCTGGCCTACATGGACCTCGGCACGAAGAAGCCGGAGTTTCTCACGCCCGACACGGCCGACGTGGAGGACATCGACCTCTCCTTCGACGGCAAGACGATCGCCTACGTCACCAACGAGAAGGGCGTCAGCGTGCTCCGTCTGATGGATACCGCCTCGCGGCGCGAGCTGCCCGGGCCGAAGCTGCCGTTCGCGACGATCGGCGGGCTGCG
Source organism: Acidobacteriota bacterium (assembly GCA_046725935.1). GTDB lineage: Bacteria > Acidobacteriota > Thermoanaerobaculia > UBA5066 > Gp7-AA6 > DAHUXD01. Next base: position 23,143 of record JBKOZO010000124.1, read on the forward strand.
CTGGCACCGCGACAACGGCGTCGTCGGCTTCTCGATGGAGACACCGCGATCGAGCTCGGACGCGTACTCGTACGACGTCAAGACCGGAAAGGTCGAGCGCTGGACGGAAAGCGAGCTCGGCGGTCTCAATCCGGCCAACTGGGCCGAGCCGGAGCTGGTGACCTGGAAGAGCTTCGACGGGCGGGAGATCTCGGGATTCCTCTACAAACCCAACGCGTCGAAGTTTCAGGGCAAGCGGCCGGTCGTCATCGAAATCCACGGAGGCCCCGAAGGCCAGGCACGGCCCGACTTTCTCGGCCCGTGGAACTACATGGTCAACGAACTCGGCGTGGCCGTGCTCATGCCGAACATCCGGGGCTCATCGGGCTACGGGAAAACCTTCCTGCAGCTCGACAACGGGTTCCTGCGCGAAGGCACGTACAAGGACATCGGTGCCCTCTTCGACTGGATCGGCACGCGGCCGGACCTCGACGCCGATCGGGTTCTCGTCGGCGGCGGCAGCTACGGCGGCCACATGACGCTGGCCGTGGCGTACCTCTACAGCGACAGGATCCAGTGCGCGATCGACGTCGTCGGACCCTCCAATCTCGTCACGTTCCTGGAGCACACGTCGGGCTACCGCCGGGATCTGCGCCGGGTCGAGTACGGCGACGAGCGCGATCCGAAGATGCGCGCGTTCCTCGAGAAGATCGCGCCGATGAACAACGCCGAGAAGATCCGCAAGCCTCTGTTCGTGATCCAGGGGGCCAACGACCCGCGTGTGCCGTTCTCGGAGTCCGAGCAGATGGTCAAGCGCATCCGCGGAATCGGCACGCCCGTCTGGTACATGATGGCGAAGGACGAAGGCCACGGCTTCGCCAAGAAATCCAACCGCGACTACCAGTTCTACGCCTCGATCCTGTTCATGAAGGAGTTCCTGCTGCCAAAGTGACGCGCGGAGGCGCGAAGCGCCCGCCGCGCGTCATCCCGAGGGCCGCAGGCCCGAGGGATCCCGAACTTCATCGCCGGTCTCGCTCGTCGAGTACGGGATCCCTCGCTGTGCTCGGGATGACGGCAGAGTGTGGCGCGAACGACGCCTCGCGCATCATCCCGAGCGGCGAAGCCGCGAGGGATCCCTTTCCAGCCACGAATCGGTTCGAAAGGGATCCCTCGCTTCGTTCGGGAAGACAGCAAGAGGTGCCCTGGACGGCGCTGTAGGCGATTTCCTGCGACTGCTGCAGGATTTTGGCATCAAGACGGCAAATCCGGCCGGCAATTCGCTCCACTGACGCCGGAACACTGCAAGTCCTACAGATTTCTGTAGTCAGTTCGTTTCGGATCTGCTACCCTGCAGATCCGTGGACAGGGCCGACACCGCCTGGCTGCTGGTTTCGACCGCCCTCGTCCTCCTCATGACTCCGGCGCTGGGCTTCTTCTACGGGGGCCTGGTGCGCTCCAAGAACGCCCTGAACACGATGATGATGAGCGTCTCGGCGCTCGGGTTCGTGGGCGTGGCGTGGGCGCTCGCCGGCTACGCGCTGGCGTTCGCGCCCGGGGGAGCCTTCGCGGGTGATCTCGGGCGCGCGCTTCTCTCGGGCGTGGGCCTCGAGCCGCAGGGGAGCGTGCCGCACCTGCTCTTCATGGCCTTCCAGGGCACGTTCGCGATCATCACCGCCGCGCTGATCTCGGGCGCGATCGTGGAGCGGATGCGCTTCGGGCCGTACCTGGCGTTCCTGGCGCTGTGGAGCCTCGCGGTTTATGCCCCGGTCGCCCATTGGGTCTGGGGCGGAGGCTTTCTGGCGAGGCTCGGCGCGCTGGACTTCGCCGGCGGCACGGTCGTGCACATCAACGCGGGGGCCGCGGCGCTCGTGGCGGCCGTGGTCCTGGGCCCCCGTAAAGACTTCGCCCGCCAGGCCATTCTGCCGCACAACGTCCCGTTCACGCTGCTCGGAGCGGGACTCCTCTGGTTCGGCTGGTTCGGGTTCAACGGCGGCAGCGCGCTGGCGTCCAACGCCTCGGCGGCGCTGGCCTTCGTCAACACGATGTTCGCGCCGATGGCGACGCTCGTCGTCTGGACGCTGCTCGACCTGCGGCGGACCGGCCGCGCCACCGCCGTGGGCGCCGCCACGGCCATCGTCGTCGGTCTCGTTGCGGTCACCCCGGCCGCCGGATACGTCTCGCCGCTCTCGGCCATCCTGCTCGGGGGCGTCGCCGCTTTCCCGAGCTACTTCGCGCTGCTGTGGAGGGCCCGAACGCGGCTCGACGACTCCCTCGACGTCGTCGCGGCGCACGGCCTGGGGGGCACGGTGGGAGCGCTCCTGACCGGAGTCCTGGCGCAGAAGGCCTGGAACGGTACCGCGGATGGTCTGCTCTTCGGCAATCCCCGCCAGCTCCTCGTGCAGGCGGCGAGCGTCTTCGCCGTGGCGGCGTACAGCGGCCTGGCGACGTTCGGGCTGCTCAAGTTGGTCGGCGCGGTCGCGCCGCTTCGGGCCGGCGCCCGCGAAGAGGGCCTGGGTCTCGACGTGACGCAGCACGGCGAGGAGGCCTACACGCGGGGCGAAGGAGCCATCCTCGTTCTCCACCCGGACGAAGGGGGAGAAGGCCTCGGCCTTCCGGAGGCCGCTCCCGTCGAGGGAGGCTCCGGCTGAAGCTGGTCGTCGCGATCGTCCGGCCGGACCGTCTGCCGGAGGTCCTCGAGGCGCTGTTCCGGGCCGACGTCCGCGGGCTCACACTGCAC
>JBKOZO010000125.1:0-15721 GCA_046725935.1 Acidobacteriota bacterium
CCCTCACCCCGGCCCTCTCCCCCGCGTGCGGGGGAGAGGGAGGAATAGGGGAGAGGGCGAGGAGAGGAGATCGGGACAACTTCAGCGAGTCGCCGGGAGCGGAAGGGGCGTGCGGGCGCGGGGCATGAGCACGGCGAGCACGGCCGCGACGATGAAGAGGGCGGGCACGTCGCCCATCAGGTGGCCGTGGCTGCCGGGGGCGAACGACTGGAACATCATGATGAGGCCGTGGATGACGCTCGACCAGATGGTGAACTGGATGAGGCTTCGGTGCGCGAGCGGGTCGCGCGCGGCGGCGATCAGGAAGATGCCGAGGGTGGCGTAGACCCCAACGATCATCAGGTGATAGTCGGAGTAGCCGGTGTGCCACAACCAGCCGGACGGCCACACCAGGCCCAGCGGATAGATGCCCAGGAGAAAAATAGCGCCGACGAGAATGAGGACGATCTTCAGAGACTTCAGACGCGTGATCTCGGTCATTACCTTCTCCTCAAAATCCAAACGGCCGTCGAACCTCCATTAGGATCGCGCGAGCGTGATTCCAACGCGGGCGCGCGCCCGGACGCTTGGAGAGAGCTTGGATTTTTCTTGAAGATCGCAGAGTGATCCATCGCTTCGAGTCCTTCGAGCTCGACACCGACCGGTACGAGCTGCGCCGCGACGGGAAACCGATCGCGGTTGAGCCACAGGTCTTCTCGGTGCTGACGATGCTGGTCGAGAACCGCCACCGGATGGTGCCGCGGGAGGAGATCATCGAGTCGGTCTGGGCGCGCCGCGCGGTCTCGGATTCCGTTCTCTCCAGCCGCATCAAGTCGGCGCGGCAGGCGCTCGACGACGACGGCAACGCGCAGAGACTCATCAAGACGGTGCACGGACAGGGCTTTCGCTTCGTCGGGGACGTCGAGTCGGGTGGCGCGCCGCCGCCGGCGCCGACGAGTGCCCAGGCGTGGGTCCACGAGGTGCTGGCGCGTCCGGTCCTCGCCGTGCTGCCGTTCGAGACGGATGAAACGGACAACCGCGCGACGGAGGACGCCTACTTCGCCGACGGAATCGTCGAGGAGCTGATCTCGGAGCTTGCGTCGTGGCGCTGGTTCCCGATCCTGTCCCGCGATTCCGCATTCGACAGGAGCCGCGCGGCTCCACCGGCGTCGGCGCGCGCGGCCGCGATGGGCGCGCGCTACGCGGTAGCCGGGCGTCTCGCCCGCGGCGGGGATGCGCTGCGTCTGACCGTCGAGCTTCTCGACACGACGACGGACACGCAGCTCTGGTCCGCGCGGTACGACGGCCGCGCGGCCGAGTTTCTCCGCATGCAGTCGGAGATCGCCTCCGAGATCTTCCGCCGCATCGCGCCCGAGCTGACGTCGGAGGAGACGCGCCGCGTCATGCGAAAGCGGCACGAGGACCTGACTGCCTGGGACCTGACGATCAAGGGTCTCTGGCACGTGCACCGCGCGACGCGGGAGGATTTCCGCCAGGCGCTCGCGCTCCTCGAGGACGCGACGCGGGTGGATCCGGGGTTTGCGCTGCCCTGGAGCGTCATCGCCCAGGCGCGCCTCGAGCAAGCCCTCGCGGGCTGGAAGAGCGGCCAGCGCGCGTCGAGCGACCCCTTTCGCGGCGTGCTCGACGCGGCGAGCACGGCGGTCGAGCTCGATCCGTCGTCGTGGATGGGCCATGCACTGATGAGCGCGGCGGAGCTGTGGTCGAACCTCTCCTTCCCCCGCGCGCGGCTCCACGCCAACCGGGCGCTGGAGCTCAACCCGAGCGCGTCCCTGGCGCACCACATCTCGGGATGCATTTCGGGCTTCGCCGGGGATCTCGACGGCGCGGTCGCCGCGCAGAGCAACGTCTATCGCGTGGATCCGCTGTACGGCCATGCCGACGTGATCGAGGCCGATCTCGGACTGTGGCACCTGCTCCGAGGCGACCTCGAGCGGGCGGCGGAGCACCTGCAGCGTTCGATCAACCTCGATCCCTCGAACGTGCGCGCCCGGCAGCGGCGGATCGTCCTGGCGGGACTGTCGGGAGACGGATCTCTCGCCCTCGAGGCGCTCGCGACGCTCGAGAAGTTGGGGGGAACGATGGACGAGCGATACGTCGCGGCGTCGTATCCGTTCCAGGATCCCGCGCACGCCGAGACGTTCCGGAAGGGCCTCGACGCCGCAGGGAAGCTCAAGCGGGCCCGGGCGTAGACGGCGAGGCCGGCGCTATCGCAGATTCGCCGTCAAAACACCCTTGTCGAGCGGCGAGTAGGTGTTCTCGACCGACATCTCCATCTTCTCTTCGATCGTGACGGTCGAGCCCGTGTCCGGCTTCTGGCCGCGCAACAGGACGTTGATGGTCATCTTGATCTTGCTCGGGAGAAGATTGTCGGCCTCGGGATCCACGGGCACGAGGGAGCTGAACTCTCCCGTCATGGACGATTTCTCGATCTGGAGAAAATCCGGAAGATCCATCGTCATCCCTTCAGCGCTCATACGAGCGGTCAGGGCGAGAGCCTTGACCACACCGACCGTTTTGACGCCGTCGAGGGTCACGGTTCCCTTGAGGTTGTCCGCGGATACGCCCAGGCCGGCCTTCGAAAGGTAAGTCGCGGCCGTCTTCGTGTTGATGCCCCACGTGTCCCCGACCTTCTTGCGTTCGGCGGTTCCGAATATGTCGTCGTCCGTGGGAGAGCCGGGCGTATGCGCCGAGATCACCACGCCCAGGGCCTTCGAGATGTCGTCCAGCGCGTGGTCGCCGTCGACCGTGAATTCGGTCTTGCCCTGCGCATCGGATTCGGCGACGACTTTCCGGCCCGCGGCAAGCACCTGCTCGGTTTTCCCGGCCTCGGTCTTCTCACAGGTCTGGATGAGGTATTCGATTCGCGTGGCGTTCGACTGGGAGTCGACCGCCAGGACTGTCGCCCCCGCGATGAGATGGACCGAGAGATCCTTGTCGTCGTTCTGAACCTGTCCGCCGACGGTGATCCGCTCCGATTCCCGCGTCGTGCCCCTGGCGTCGAGCCGATAGCGATCGCCGATCTTCGACGGACGGGTCAGTCGGATGACGTAGTCGTCCGCGGCGGAGAGCGCGGAAGCCGGAAGGAGGAGCGCGAGGAGAATCCGGCAGGCGATCTTCATGCTGGCGATCATAGGCCGGTAGTTGACTCCCCCTCACCCCTCCCCTCTCCCCCTCACGGGGGAGAGGGAGATTTCGAGTTCCCTCCGGCGCGGGGAGAGGGAGATCTTCCAGTTCCCTCGCTGGCGGCTCGCAATGTTCTCAGCCAGCGCGCGATTCCGAAGATGGCGAGGAGGATCGGAAAGCCGTACATCGGGAGTAGGAACAACATCCCCGCTTCGCCGAACCCTCTGGGAATCAGGGCTTCGGCCGTGCCGGCGAGGGCTCCCATCAGGAGGATGAAGCCGAGGAGCGCGAGAAGCGCCGTCGGCCAGTAGCGGCGCGCGGTCCCCGCCGCTCGGGTCGAGAGGACGGTGTAGGCGCCCTGGGCGACGAGCCCGGGGAGCAGAGCGACCTTCGGAGCTGCGGCCATGATCGGGGCGGCGACGACCCAGAGCAGCGCGGCCTGGCCGAGCGGATTCGTGAAGAACCACTTTCGAACCTGGGCGGAGGTGAGGCCTCCCAGCCGTCGGATGTCCGGGCGGAGCAGCAAGTACGCGCCGGCGCCGGCCGCGGCGGCGAAGAATGCGGTCATGATCCCCTCTCCGGTCGACGAGCCCGGCTGGTTTCCCCCGAAGATCTTCACCGTACCGATCAAGCAGATGAGGCCCAGGAGAAGCAGCGGCGCCGAGAGGATCCGACGAAACCACTTCATGGCCCGATCATAGGGGCTGTCTCGGGGCCGAGGCCTCGGATCGACCTGGGATAATTGTCCCACTCGACCCACTCTCAATCCGGCCTATTCGGGACGTTGTTCCCATTGTTGGACGGTGGCGCCGGCGCGATCGTGTCGGCGAAAGGAGAGACCCCATGCTTTCACACGATTACTCGTACAAGGAAATCCTGAAGAACTCGCTCAAGGTCGCCTGGACGGAGCGTCAAGTCCTCGACGGCAGGGACTTCGACTACGCCAAGCGGTTTCTCCCGAATCGACTTTCCGGCGTGGACGACATCCGCTGCCTGAACGAGCGGGAGAAGCTCAAGCTGAACCAGATCATGGGCAACGCGTACTGCCACATCTTCGCCTACGTGGAGGAGTACATCATTCCGCAGGCGCTGGAAGCCGCGCAGAGGGACATCTACGGCGACGAGACCCGGCTGCGTACGCTGCTCCGCTTCGCGGAAGACGAGTCGAAGCACCAGGAGCTCTTCCGCCGCTCGACGGCTCTCTTCGAGAAGGGCTTCGGCGTCGAGTGCGGCCTGATCCCCGCCCGCGAGGAAGTCGCCAAAGTCGTGCTCAGCAAGTCGCGGCTCTGCAGCTACCTCCTGACCAGCATGATCGAGTGGTTCACCCAGCTCCACTACGTCGAGCACGTTCGCGATCGCGGCGAGCTCGACGGGCTCTTCCGCGACCTGGTCAAGTACCACTGGATGGACGAGGCCCAGCACGCGAAGATCGATTCGCTCCTCATCGACGAGATCGTCCGAGAGATCAGCGAGGAGGATCGCGAAGCGGCCGTCGACGAGCTGCTCGAGCTCGGCGGCGCGGTGGATGGGCTGCTGTCCCAGCAGGCCGACCTGGATCTGGAGAGCCTCGAGAAGGCAATCGGGCGGATCCTCTCGGACCGGGACAGGACGGAGATCAAGAAGCACACGCAGCGCGCCTACCGCTGGACGTTCCTCGTCTCCGGGCTGGAGCATCCCAACTTCGTCAAGATCGTGAGTGAGCTGACCCGCAGAGGGCCGGCGAAGCTCGAGGCCGTCGCCCGGGCGTTGTCCAACTAGGCGACGCATGAAGCTGACGGGCGCGCTGACCCTGCGGTGGCGGCCGCGGCGGTCCGCTGCGAGCTCTATCGGCCACTACGGGCGCGCCCGCAGCTTATGCGCCGCTTCTCAGGGCCGGAAACCGTGGTCCCGCGCGAACACGATCGCTTGAGCTCGGGTCCAAACCCCGAGCTTGTCGAACAGGTTCGAGATGTGGTTACGGACAGTCTTCTCGCTGATCGCGAGGCTCTTGCCGATGTCGGCGTTGGCGAGGCCCCGGCTGATCAACGCGAGCACCTCGCGCTCGCGGGCCGTCAGAAGGGCGAAGGCAGGGTCCTCCTGGCCAGTCGAAGGGGCCGCGAGACCCATGAAGTCGAGGACGACTTCCTGGAAGCGCGCCCACGCCGGCTCGTCCTCGAGAAGGATGTGGTTGCGGCTGTCCAGCTCGACGAACTGCGCGCCCGGGATTCCGGCGGCCATGCGGCGGCCTTCCGAGACCGGGCAGACCTCGTCGTCGCGGGCGTGCACGACGAGCGTCGGCGCCGTGATCGAGGGAAGCAGCTCGGAGACGTCGACCGTCGAACGAGCCTCGAGCAGCCGCGCCGCCATCTCCCCGGTGCTCGTCCGGCGGCAGAGCTCGTTGAACCAGCCGATTTGAGCCTCGCTGCCGCCGGGGATGAAGCGTGACGTGAAGACCTGGCGGAACACCGGATTCGGCTTGCCCCAGCCGACTCGCATCAGCTCCATCATCGCGTGGTACGCGCGTTCGGTATCCGAATCGCTGCGCCGCGCCCAGCCTCGGGCGTAGCCGCCGTAGAGAATGATGCGGGAGACGCGCTCGGGATGGCGCGCTGCGTAGGCGACGCAGAACGCTGCGCCCGACGAGATCCCGAGAAGCGTGAACGGCTCGTTGACCCCCGAAGCGGCGACTACGGCCTCGATGTCGCCGAGCCAGTGTTCGAACGACAGCACGTCGACGTCCCAATCCGTCATGCCGCAACCGCGGTCGTCCCAGCGCAGGAAGCGGAAGTGGTCGCCGAAGAAACGGATCCAGTGCCCCCAGACCGGGCTCTCCATCTCGTATTCGAGATGGCTCAGCCAGTTCGCCGCTTTGATCAGGACCGGGCCCGCGCCGATCTCGGCCCAGGCGAGCTGCACGCCGTCTTCCGTACGCAGGTAGCGGATGCGCTGACGAGGTTTCGTGTCCATCGCCGTCGGGACTCCGAATTGTAGTCACAAGGGTCCGAGTCCGCCGGACGTATCGAGCCCCGACAGAATCACAGGTCAGATAATCAGCGATTGGCGATGCGCGGGTGGTCGCCCTCTTTGCCACGTCATCCTGAGCGAAGCGAAGAATCCCTGACTCGACGCGCGACGAATGCCGTCGGCTCGAAGCCTGCCGAGAACGGGATCCCTCCCTATCGCTCGGGATGACGGCTTAAAAACTGCGCTGGCCGGTTCCCGAAGCCCCCGACTCCGCGTGATCAGATAGTCCCCAGCCGCTCGGCGATCAGCCGGTCGGCGCGCGCGAGGTCGACCTCGTCGAGGCTCGCCGCCCGGCTCGTCATCTCGTCGAGGATTTCCTCCTGAATCGCTCCAGGCCGCTTTGCCTCGAGTCCTAAGAATTCTCCGAGGAGTCACATCGATAAAGGAAGCGCCCTCACGTCGTAGCCGGGGAGTAGGATCCGAGAGTTGTCGATTTCGTGGCGAAACTTGGGAGGTCCGTGATGGGAACCATACGAAGGGTCGCATTCTGTCTCTCGGCGTTCTTGGTAGCTTCGGGGATTACACGCGCGCAGAGCTGGACCAAGCTGGCGAACCAGCCTCCGTTTTCGGCCAGCAATCAACTCCTTCTGACGGATGGCACCGTCATCGCACACGACGGATGCGCTGCCGACTGGTGGCGTCTGACTCCGGACGACACGGGCAGCTACGTCAACGGCGTGTGGACGCAGATCGCGTCGCTGCCCTCGGGATACGAGCCTCTCTATTTCGCCTCGGCAGTGCTGGCGGATGGGCGCGTGATCGTCGAGGGAGGCGAATACAACTCCTGCGTGCCCGTGTGGAGCAATCTCGGAGCGATCTACGATCCGCTGGCGGACTCCTGGACTCCGGTCGATCCGCCCGAAGGGTGGGACACCATCGGCGATGCGCAGAGCGTCGTTCTCCCCAATGGCACGTTCATGCTGGCCAACTGCTGCACGACGGAGACAGCCTTGTTGGATGAGGCGTCGCTGACCTGGACGGCGACGGGAGCGGGCAAGTTCACCGTCAACGACGAGGAGGGATGGACGCTGCTTCCGGGCCTCTCCGGGCACGTCCTGACGGTCGACTGCTACGTCTTCTCCTACGATGCGGACGGCACGAATTCCGAGATCTACGATCCCGCGACCGGGACCTGGAGCAGCGCGGGAAGCACGATCGTTCAGCTCTGGGACTCCTATCCTGACGCGAACCACGCTTCCTATGAGATCGGACCCGCGGTGCTGCGGCCCGACGGTACCGTGTTCGCGACGGGCGCGACCGGCAAGCCGCACACACCGGGCCATACGGCGATTTTCGACACTCACAGCGGCGCCTGGATTCCGGGACCCGATTTTCCGCACCACTTCGACGTGGCCGACGGTCCCGCAGCCCTGCTGCCGAACGGCAACGTGCTCGTGCAGACGAGTCCCGGAATCTTCAAAAGGCACTCGGACTTCTTCGAGTGGAACGGAACGAGCCTGATCGACGTGCCCGCGCCGCCGCCCGCGAACAGCGAACCGTCGTATCTCGGAAACATGCTCGTTCTCCCGACTGGGGAAATCCTCTGGACGGATATCAGCGGGCACGCCTGGGTCTACACCTCTTCCGGCAGTCCGCTTCCATCCTGGAGGCCGACCATCGACGCCGCCACGACGACGATTACGCGCGGATCGACGTACCTCATCAGCGGGCACAACTTGAACGGCCTTTCCCAGGGCGCCGCTTACGGCGATGATGCGCAAGCGGCCACCAACTATCCCCTGGTGCGGATCACGAACCATGCGTCGGGGCACGTCTTCTACGCCCGGACACACGACCACAGCACGATGGCGGTCGCCTACAGCGGCACCGCTTCGACCTTCTACGACGTACCGGCCTCGATGGAAACCGGCGTCTCCGATCTGGTCGTCGTCACCAACGGGATTCCGTCCGCTCCGCTCGCGGTGACCGTGAATTGAGGTAGCTCGGCAGAGATCGGCTGGGGACCGCATCAACTTTACGGCGCGGTCCCCACCCGCTCCTCGGTGGAACGTTCACGGTTATCATAGGGTGCCTGTTCGTCGCCTGGAGCCGTTCAGCGGCCTGCGAGGCGATGGAATAACGTTCGGTGGCAGCCATGTCACGTTCCGACGCTCTATCCCGTCCCACTATTGGAGAGGAGGAGCGGGAATCTATGAAACGAACATTCACTCTTATTCTCGCTGCCCTGGCTGCAGCCGCCCTGTTCGGAGGGCTTGTGCATGCCGTGCTGGTGGCCGCACACGTTTCCGAGCCAGCCGCCACCACGGTTTACGGCCTGACCCCCCGGCGACTGTGGGCCACTACCGTCGTCTTGCTGGCGTTTGTCGGCGCGGTCATCGGTGGACTGGCCCTGGCCCGCCCGGCCAGCCGTTTCGGCACCTCCTTCGGGCGACGCGGAGCCGTCGTGGCCCTGGTGCTGGGGCCGATCGCGGTAGTCAATGGCGGGCTGGTTTTGGCTATCGCCACGGGTGGTCCCGGCAGCGGCAACGGAGTAGTCGGTGGCGCCGGGGCGTTGGTGCTGGGGCTGATCGCCCTGACCCTCGGCGGGCTGGCGCTCGTGCGCTCCCGCCGCCCCGCCTGACGGTGCGCATGGCTTAAGCTCCGTGAACGCGATCTCAAATCCAGCCGCGACGTTCGAGCCGCACCGCCGGCGTCTGCTCGGTCTCGCTTACCGCATGCTGGGGTCAATGGCGGACGCCGAGGACGCGGTGCAGGACACGTATTTGCGCTGGTCTGGGGCCGATCGCGACAGAGTGTCGGAGCCGAGAGCATTTCTCATGACCACGACGACCCGGATCTGTCTCGACATGCTGACGTCGGCGCGCGCACGTCGCGAGGAGTACGTCGGCCCGTGGCTGCCAGAGCCGGTGCTCGACACGGCAGCGCTCGCGCCCGACAGCCGCACAGAGCTGGCCGAGGATCTGTCCTTCGCGCTGCTCTTGACGCTCGACCGGCTGTCGCCGCTCGAGCGGGCGGCCTTCCTGTTGCACGACGTGTTCGATTTCTCGTTCACCGAAGTGGCCACAGCCCTGGAGCGGAGCGCGGCTGCGTGCCGGCAGCTTGCCGCCCGAGCACGCGGAAACGTGCGCGCCGCGCGACCACGCGGCGCCGCCGCGCCTCCGCGTTCGCACGAAATCGATGCGAAGCATGCGCAGCTGATTTCTGCATTCCAGGCGGCAGTCCAGTCGGGCGATCTCAATGCCGTGACGCAGATGCTCGCGAACGACGTGCGCTTCGTAACGGACGGCGGCGGCAAGGTGGCGTCGGCGCAGAACGTGATTGAAGGCGCCGATCGCGTGGCGCGGCTCCTGGTGGAGGCCACGCGCAAACGGCCGGGTGCATGGTGGCGCGACGACTTCACAATGCGCTTCGCGACCATCAACGGCCTGCCCGGTGTCATTGTGAACGCGCCCGAGGGACCGGTGCAGACGGCAGCGTTGGAGATTGAGGACGGCGTCATTCAGGCGTTGTACGTGGTGCGCAATCCGGACAAGTTGCGGCATCTGGCGAAGGCGCCGGCGCAGCGCGAGAGCGGTCGCGGATGAGCAAGTGGGCCTGATCCTATGCGATCGTGGCATGCGATCGGGGTCATGGGACCGTGGTCAGCCGGCTATTGTTCTGGCACCCAGCCGCTCGACGACTAGCTGGTCAGCGTGGGCAAGGTCGACCTGGTCGAGGTTCGCCGCCCTGCTCGTCAGCTCGTCGAGAATTTCCTCCTGGATCGCTCCGCGCAGCTTTGCTTCGGCGTAGGGAATCGTGTGGAACATGACCATCGAGTAGCGGGGGATGAAGCGGCCGGGGTGTCTCTCCTCGAGACGGAAGGACAGATCCTTCTTCAACTGAAACTTGGGTTCCCGGACGGTGGAGCGCATCTCGACGTAGTTTTCGAGAGCCATATCGGCGATGGCGTCGGTATTGGGCCGGCGGCGCCGTTCGAATTCGGTGAAGATTTCGTTCCACGGCCGATCCGGATCTGTCAGACATTGATCGAAGGCGTTGCAGTCCTCGAACGCGGCGTTCATGCCTTGGCCGTGAAAGGGAACGATCGCGTGCGCCGCATCGCCCAGGACGAGCGCATGATCCTCGAACGACCAGGGCTCGCAGCGGATCGTCTCCAGGTGGCCGGTGGGATTTCCGAAGAAGTCCTCGGCGAGGCGAGGCATGAGCGGAATCGCGTCGGCGAATCGGCGTTCGAAGAGCGCGTGAACGGCCTCGGGAGTCGTCAGTACCTGGAAGCTTTCCTCTCCCTGATTCGGCAGAAACAGGGTCACGGTGAAACTGCCGTCGACGTTGGGGAGCGCGATGAGCATGTATTCGCCTCGCGGCCAGATGTGCAGGGCGTTCTTGTCCATCCGAAAGCCGCCGCCTTCAGCCGGTGGGATCGAGAGCTCCTTGTATCCGTGGCCGAGCGGATCCTCGTCGAGCCGTCCGCCCGTCCGATCGAGGATCGCGGCGCGAACCGCCGAGGCGCTCCCGTCGGTCCCGATGAGGACGTCGTAGGGGGTGGACTGCGGCTCGGGATCGTTCCCGGCGAGGAAACGGACCTGACGGTCCGCGAAATCGACGCCGCAGACCGTCGCTCCGAAGCGGATGGAGACTCGGCCGGTCGATTCGGCGGCGCTCAGCAGGAGCGCGTTCAAGCCCGCGCGGGAAACCGAGTAGATGACTTCGTGCGGCTTGTTGCCGTAAGGGATCAGCCGGAGCCGTCCTTCCTCGTCGTGAAGCATCCTCCCTGCCATCGGAATGAGCTCGGGCCGGACGCTCTCCATCACGCCGACCTCTTCGAGCGCCGTGATGCCACGGTTGGCAAGCGCCAGGTTGATGGAGCGCCCAGCGGACGTAGGCGCCCCCGTCGACGCCTTTCTGGGATCGAGGCGGCGCTCGAGGAGCCTCACGCGGTACCCGCGCCTGGCCAGAAAGATGGCCAGGAGCGAGCCGGCGAGACCGGCGCCGACGAGCGTGATCTCGGGGGTGTCGCGGGGTGTTCTCACAGCGGTGCTCGCAGACGAGTTTTCGCCGTCATCCCGAGGAGCGCAGCGACGAGGGATCCCGAACTCGACTCGCGACGGGTGCCGCGGCTCGGAGTCTGCCGATGACGGGATCCCTCGCTATCGCTCGGGATGACAGCGTAAGAGGGTCGCTCGGGATGACGGCGTAAGAAGGACGCGCGGCTTTCACAGCGCCTTCCTCAGAATCTCGACGAAGCGGTGGACCTCCTCGTACCGGTTGTAGAGGGGGACGGGTGCCACGCGAATCACGTCCGGCTCGCGCCAGTCGCAGGTGACGCCGGATGCTTCGAGTTTTTCGAAGACGGTTCTTCCCGAGCCTTTCGACTTCACTCGAAACGAGAGCTGGCAGCCCCTTTGACTCGGATCTGCCGGGGTGAGGATCTCGACCGAGTCGCCGATTTCCCGCTGAAGCAGCCATTCGAGGTAGGCTGTGAGGCGGAGCGATTTCTCCCGCAGTGGCTCCATTCCCCCCGCTTCCGTGAAGACGTCGAGGGAAGCGCGAATGGCCGCAAGCGAGAGGATCGGAGGGTTCGAAAGCTGCCATCCCTCCGCGCCAGGGATCGGCCGAAATCCGGGCTCCATCCGGAAGCGCGATTCCTTGTCGTGGCCCCACCAGCCGGCCAGACGCGGCACATCACGTTGCATGCCGTGCCGCTCGTGGACGAAGCAGCCCCCCACCGAGCCCGGGCCCGAGTTCAGGTACTTGTACGTGCACCACACGGCGAAGTCCACGTTCCACTCGTGGAGGCGCAGGACCAGGTTTCCCGCCGCGTGCGCCAGGTCGAAGCCAACGACGCACCCCTTCGCGTGCGCCAATCGCGTGATCGCCTCGATCTCGAATGCCTGGCCCGTGTAGTACTGGACTCCCGGAAGCAGGATCAGGGCGATCGACTCACCGTCGCGTTCGAGGACCTGGGCGACGTCCGCGGTATCGATGGAGTGCTTTCCCTCGCGGGGCCGCAGCCGCAGGAGTGCTTCGGCGGGATCGAAGCCGTGGATGACGGCCTGAGACTCGAGCGCATAGTCGTCCGAAGGGAACGCACGATCCTCGAGGAGAATCCGATGCCGACCGCGGGTCGGCCGGTAGAAGCTCGTCATCATCAGGTGCAGGTTGACGGTGAGCGAGTTCATCGTCACGACTTCGCTCGGGGACGCCGAGGCGCCCACCAGCTTTGCCATCGGCTCAGCGAGGAGCTCGTGGTAAGGCATCCATGGGTTCTCCCCCGAGAAATGCGCTTTGACGCCGAGCCGCTTCCACTTCTCCAGCTCCTCGTCGACGTACTTCGGGGCTCTTTTCGGGAGGAGCCCCAGCGAATTGCCGGCGAAATAGATTTCTTCCTCGCCGTTTTCGCTCCTGGGAATGTGGAATTCGTCTCGGAACCGCCCGAGCGGGTCGCCTCGATCCAGGGCGACCGCGAAGTCGCGTCCGGGCTGGAAGGGCTCGTTCACTGGAAGCGAGCGGCGGGAAGGTCGAGCCACTCGAGCGCCGTGCCGTGCAGCAGACGCGCGCGGGTCTTCTCTGGGAATCTGCACGAATCGATCAGCTCTCCCGGGCGAGGTTCGCCGAGCGGGAAGGGATAGTCACTGCCGAGGGCGATCCGATCGGGGCCCATCAGGTCCACGAGGTGGCGCAGCATCAGCGGATCGTGCACGAGCGAGTCGACGTAGATCCGCCTTAAGTACTCCCGCGGGGAAACGTCGTTGGAAACGGCGCACAGATCGGGCCGCGCTTCGAAGCCGCGGACGATTCGCCCGATCGTCGCCGGAAAAGCACCGCCGCCGTGGGCGAATGCAATCCGCAGGCCCGGCAGCCTCTCGAGCACTCCGCCGAAGATGAGCGAGCAGATCGCGAGCGAGACTTCCGCGGGCATCCCGACGAGCCAGGGGAGCCAGTAACGCGTCATCCGATCTCTACCGGCCATCTCCCAGGGGTGGACGAAAACGGCGGCGTTCAGCGTTGCCGCCGCCTCGAACACCGGAAAGAGCTCCGGGCTGTCGAGGTTTGCTCCGTTGACGTTCGAGCCGATCTCGATCCCGGAAAGCCCGAGGTCCCGCACGCAGCGCTCGAGCTCGCGGATCGCGAGGTCGGGGCTCTGCATCGGGATCGTTCCGAGACCGGCGAAACGCGCCGGGTGCGCAGCCACGACCCCGGCGATATGGTCGTTCAAGTGTCTTGCGAGGTCGAGTGCATGATCCGGATCGGCCCAGTAGCTGAACATGACCGGCACCGTCGATAGAACCTGCACGTCGACGCCCGTCGCCTCGCATTCAGCCAGCCGCGCCTCGACGTTCCAGCTGTTGCTTTCGATCTCGCGGAACAAAGAACCATTGACGATCATTCGCGCGCGGCCGCTGCCAGGCGCCTGATGCTCGATCCGAACGAACCGTTCGCCTCCCGGCACCTTCCGGAAGTCGGGCAGCTTCTCGGGAAGGATGTGAGTGTGGACGTCGATCTTCAGCAAGTCAGGCGCCGGGCGCAGGTGGCTTGGGCATCACCGCCCCGCACTTCTTGCAGGTGCGGTTCTTCACGTCGCCGAAGAACCGGTCGAAGATGGGCGGAAAATCCTTTTCGACGTCATGGAGCGTGAAGAACTCTTCGTACAGTAGCGAATTGCAGTTGTCGCAATACCACTGCAGCCCGTCCTTTTCGTGCGGGAGTCGTTTGCGTTCCACGACGAGACCCACGGAATTCGGCATCCGCTGGGGCGAATGCGGAATGCGCGGAGGAAGGAGAAAGATCTCGCCGGCGCGAATCGGAACGTCCACGACCTTCCCCCCCTGGATCGTCTTCAGGACCATTTCGCCTTCGAGCTGATAGAAGAACTCGGGTCCCTCGTCGATGTGGTAGTCCTTGCGATTGTTCGGTCCGCCGACGACCATGACGATGAAATCGTCTTCCTCGAAGACTTTCTTGTTGCCCACCGGCGGCTTGAGCAAGCTCCGGTGCTCGTCGATCCAGTGCTGGAAATTCAGCGCCTTCGATTCCATGGCGTTCGTCTCGTAGTATATGCGGCGTGAATCCGTCCGAGAGAAACCCGAACATCGTGTCCCCCCGCGCGCCGCGGCCCCTCGGTCCCTATCCGCACGCTCGCCGGCTCGGAAATCTGCTCTTCCTTTCCGGGATCGGCCCGCGGCATCGAGAGACCGAGCAAATTCCCGAAGGCATCGAGGCTCAGACGCGCGCGTGCATCGAGAACGTGAAGGCGATTCTCGAGGACGCCGGGAGCTCGCTCGAGAAGGTGGTCGACGTAACGGTCTTTCTGACGAACATCGACCGCGACTTCGCCGCGTTCAACCGGGTCTACGGACAGTACTTCGAGGCGATCCGGCCGACGAGAACGACCGTGGGCGTCGTTGCGCTCCCGGTTCCGATCTCGGTCGAGCTGAAGATCATCGCGGAGAGTTGAATCCCATGCGGCTTCTCACTTCGGGAGGAAGTTTGGGGAGCGCCGACCGGGGAATGTAGAAGCTCGCCAGAGCCGAGAGGTCCGCGAAGACCTTGTGACGCTCGGCCGCCCGGTCGAGGTATTCGTGCCCCGATGTGCCGCCAGTGCCGATCCGGGTGCCGATCATCCGCATCGCCATCTGGGCGTGGCGCTGGCGCCAGGTCGTGAAATTCCTTTCGATGTCCGCGAGGAGCGCCAGCAACCGGAAGGGCAGGTGCAGAATCGGCTCATCCCGATAGAGATTGATGAGGAGCGCCGCCTGGAGCGCGCGCCGGGAAAAGTGACGTCCCGGGGCCGCCACGGGTTCGTTGGCCGCCGGTTCGAACACGTCCGCGAACCGGCGTGCCGTCGCGTCGACTCCGGCCAGCTGTGTGGCCTTCTCCTCTTCCGACAGCGTCGGGTTGGTCCGGATCGAAGCCCGATCGGCGGCCAGCATCGCGTCGACGGCCCGTCGATACTCTCGCCAGAAGTCGAAATCGCCGAAGTGGAGGAAGGGCGTTCGCTCGAGCCAACCCTCGATCAGATCGAAGAGAGACGGCTCCTTCTCCGAAGCCTCGACGCGCGCGGCATCGGCTTCGCTGAGGCGCGACGTGTACGGAGCGCCGTGGAGCTGAAGGCGGTCCCCGCGCCGCATTCCCAGCTTGTTCTCGATCAGGCGGAACTGGACGCTCTGGAGTCCCGAAGCCGGGATCAGCTCGTCTCGGAAATCGAGGAAGTCGAGAGGGGTCATGGTCTCGAGAACGTCGACCTGTTGAATCAGGACGCGCTGGATCTCGACGATGCGCCCCAGACGCAGGACCGCTTGCCCGAGCTGTTCCTCCGGAACGGGAGAGCTTCCAAAGGTCGCGACCACCGCGTCGAGCTCCCACAGGATCTGTTTGAACCACAGCTCGTAGGTCTGATGAACGATGATGAAAAGCATCTCGTCGTGGGCGGGCCGGCCGCGGAGGGCGCTCTGCATCTGCTGGGCGCCGAGCAGCCGATCGGTCTGGATGTAGTCCGCGTAATACAGAGGACTGCGGGGCTTTTCTGTTTCCATCTTGGCTAGCTTCGTACCATAAGATTCTCGGCGGTGAAACGGGTGAGGGGAGCGAGCTGACGAGCGGAGCCTTCCCTCGTCACTTCGCTCCTCGGCATGAC
>JBKOZO010000126.1:0-16396 GCA_046725935.1 Acidobacteriota bacterium
CTCCGCGCCGATCAATCCGATGTGCAATGCGAACGACGCTGCGGCGCGCAGCCAGACCTTCCTGCGCGGAGTTCAGCTCACAGGCAGCAACGGCTTTGCCTACTTCGACACGGTCTATCCCGGCTGGTACTCGGGGCGAACGACCCACATCCACGCGACCGTGCGGCTCGACGGCGCCGAGGCGGTGACGACCCAGTTCTATTTCGACGACGAGCTGTCGACCCACATCTACACGACGAACGCGAACTACGCCCCGCGCGGCGACAAGGACACGCCCAACGCATCGGACAACGTCATCGGCGGCAGCGCCTCGCGCGTTGCGTCGTACACGTTTGCGACGAACTTCGTCCTCGAAAGCTCCCTCGTCGCGCTCAAGGCCATCGCGGTCCGCCGAAGCGGCGCCAACTGCGCGGCGTAAAGTTCGCCCGTCATCCCGAGCGCAGCGAGGGATCCCGTAGCGACCCGCTCGAGAAGTTCTTGACCTCGGCTGAGACGGGACCTCGCGAAATCGAGCCGATCCTGTACAAAGTCTTTCTCGCGCGAGCCATTTCGGAGGGACGAGGGGACGATGAGCGCCCTGTCCGCCGCGATCTGTGATATGGTGGAATTCCTTCAAAGAACTAGTTCGGCCTCGAAACCTTGTCGTCGCCGGTCTTCCTTTTGAAGTCGGGGACCTCCCGACGAAGGTAATCGATCCAAGGACCCAGGAGTACGTGTCATGAAATTCGCACGCACCATTCATTTCCAGATCAAGAACGGCAAGGAGCAGGAGTTCGTCGGCCTGTTCGAGAAGGAAGTCCTTCCGATGCTGCGCAAGCAGGAGGGTTTTCAGGAGGAAGTGACGCTGGTCAACCCGAAGGGCGCCTACGCCATCAGCCTCTGGGACAACCGCAAGAACGCCGAGACCTACCAGACGGCGACCTATCCGCAGGTTCTCGCCAAGCTCACCCCCGTCCTCGAGGGAACCCCGGAACTCGAGACCTTCGAGAACGCGACTTCCTACGCTCGCGCGTAGCTTCGGGTTCGGGCGATCGGCCCGTTCCACAGAGGCCCCGATCGGGGCCTCTTTTTTATCCTCACCACCCTTTGTCCCGCCGCACAGTGACCTTGTTCTCCATGCACGCAGATCTTCCAATCTCAATCAACCTTCGTTCCCTCTAGTGCACTCTCTGTCAGCGCGCGCGATTCTGTCTGCCGAGCCTTAGGGCGAGAAGCACGGGATGAACGCCGCGCTTTGCGCAACGTTGCCTACTGCCGGGGGTCTGCCGTTGGTGGTCGGCTGTCTCGTCGCTCCGCTCCTCGGGATGACAGGCTTTAGGCGTCTTCCCGAGCGAAGCGAGAGATCCCGGACTCGACCAACCGCACCGGCAATCAAGCTCGGGATCCCTCGTCGCTCCCCTCCTCGGGATGACAGCTTTAGTAGTCCGTCCTATTTCGCCGCGACGATTCGCGCGATGACCTTCGGGTCGTCGGGCAGCAGTCCGACCTTCGCCAGACGCGGCGGCAGCTCGCGGAATTTCGGGTAGAGGCGATAGGCCTTCGCGAAGATCGGCAGCGAGTCGTCCACCTTGCCCGTGTTCGCCAGCGCGACCGCATGCCAGAAGGCCATCTCGGCGAAGTCGGGAAGGAGCGCCTCGGCCGCGGCGTAGGCCTTCATCGCCGCGGCGTCGTCCTTCTTCTCGAGGAAGCGGTCTCCCTCGTTGGCGAGGTTGTTCGCCCGCTGGAACTTGACCAGGCGCCGCAGCTCGACGAGCGGCTGCGGACTGTCCTCGACGCGCAGGTCGAAAATCTTGTCCTGCCACGGCTTGCCGCTCGAGACGCCCTTGACCACCAGGATCGCGGCCGACTGCATGCCCCGGATGTCGCCGCCCGCCGCCTGAGCGGCCTCCAGCGCCGAGAGCATCCGTTCGGCGAGATCGCCGCGCGATGCCTCGAACGCCTTCGCCATCGCGGGCCAGACCGTGTCGTTGTCCATCAGGTTCGCCTGGACCGAGTAGCCGGCGCCGACCTGGTTGCCCGCGGCGGGGATGCACTTGGCGCCGGTGTGGGCGGCGACGCGGCCGGAGGCGTCGATCATCGCCACCTGCCGCACGTCGCGCCCATCGTCGGCGGCGAGCAATCCCTTCAGCGCATCCGGAGCGCTTCGCCCGGCGCGCATCAGGTCGAGGCCGAGCGGCCCGTAGCTCGGGTCGATGAACGACTGCGTGGCGACCGCGCCCACGCCCGCCTCGGCCCAGGACACGCCCGACCCGACCGAGAACGCGTGCGACTGAACGGCCACGCCCATCTCACCCGTCGTGGCATCGCGGGCGACGATCGAGTAGGTGTGGACCGGGCGAAGAGGAATCGGCGCGTCGGGCGCGGCGGACAGAGCCATGGGCGCGAGCAGGAGCAGGGCGAGCCAAGCTGCGGCGAGACGGCGCATGGAGACTCCTTACGGTTTTCTAGCAGCAGGACGGCGCGTGCTTCGCGCCGGCCTTCTTCTCGAGCATGTCTTTGGCCCATCGCTTCCAGGGATCTGACATCTGAGGCACCTCGAGCAGGCGGCCACACTCGTCTCGGTCGCGCGTGTAAATGCGGAAGACATCGCGGACGGTCAAGTCGTGGTCGGGCCTTGAGACGACCTCGATCGCATCGCCTGCCCCGACGTCTCCCTCGACGAAGATCCGCAGATACGCGCCCGGCCGCTGCGCCTCAGTGAAAAGGCGAACAAACTTCGGGTCGCTCATCCGGACGCCCAGCCGCCAGCACGGAATTCGCGGCTCGGAAACCTCGAACACCGTCGATCCGACCGACCACCGCTCGCCCACGAGCGCGTCGTTGACCTCGATCCCTTCGGTCGTCAGGTTCTCCCCGAACTCCGCAAAGGCGAACGGCCGTCCGATCTGGGACTCCCACCAGCGCGCGTCTTCGACCGCGTACGCGTACACGGCCTTGTCCGGACCACCGTGCGCCTCCCGGTCCGCCTGATCGTCGCCGGCGAGGTTCACGCCCCGGGCGGCGACGCGCCCGGCCACCGGCGACTTCCAGATCGCGCTCCTGGCCGGCCGCCCGTGGTAGTCGAACTCGCGGGGACCTCCGACACTGACGGCGAGAACTCGGGCCAAGCGTCGACTCTATCGCTCACCCAGCCGTCATCCCGAGCGCAGCGAGGGATCCCGAACTAGAAAAGCCCGGGATCCCTCGTCGCGGAGCCCGCCCTGAGCGAAGTCGAAGGGCTCCTCGGGATGACAGCTTCACGCCGTCAGAAACTGATCTTCATGATCCGCCCGTCCGTCCCGACCAGCCATCCGGCGTCCGGGCTGGCGAACGCCACCGCCCAGAAGTTCAGAACATCCGGCAGCAGATTCCACGTGTCTCCCTCGTCGGGAGTCCACGCCGCGCCGCCCGGTCCCGTGGCCACGACGTACCTCGAGTGTCCCGGGGTTCCCACGTAGCTCAGCCCGAAAATTGCCCCCGGGATCGGTGCGTTGGTCGCGAGTTGCCAGGTCTTCCCGCCGTCCGAGGAATGCGCGAAGTTGTCGACCACCGTCGTCCCCAGAAAATCTCCTCCTCCGATCACGCCTTGCGCCGGGTTTCGGAAGGCCACGCTGAAAACGCCCGCGGCTCCTGTGTCGGGGTTGGACGCAATCGGAGCCACGTACGCATTCCACGTCTCACCCTGATCCGCCGTCGCCAGGATCCGTGACTCCGTCGTCAGGCTTCCCGTAGCGATCCACGCCCACTTCTTGCCGACCGTCGCGACACACGTGCCGCTTGCCGCGAACGCGAATTCGACGGGAGGCAGGGGCGGGGGCAGATTGTCCCCGATGTCCTGCCAGGTCTCGCCGTCCAACGTGCGGAGCACCGGGAATCGGCCGTTCACGGAATCGGCCATGGTGAGTCCTTCCGTGGAGTTCCAGAACGCGAAGCAGTCCCAGAAGCCGGCCGGATCCGTGTTCTGGGTCTGGAGCGTCCAGGTCGCACCGCGGTCTTCCGTCTTGTAGATGCGCGACGCGTCTCCGGGTCCGGAGGCGAGCAGATAGGCGACATCGGCGCTCACCCCTTGGACATCGCGGAACTCCAACTCCTCCGCCCCGGGAACCTGGTGGGCCTCCCACGTCTCCCCGCCATCGGTCGTCCGCACATAGGTTCCATCGACGCCGCTTGCCCAGACCACCTGCGAGTTGACCGGGCTGACCGCCTGGAGCCGGCTCGTCGTCCCGCTCACCTGCGGCGTCAGAGTGGGCGCCTGGTTTTTCTTCGGTGCGCCCAAGACTATTCCCGCGAGCAACAGGCTCGGGACGCAGACTTGGACCACCCTCGTGAATCTTCTCCATCGACCGTTCATGGCTCCTCCTTGACGGTTGAAAACCCGGACGCCGCGCGCGAGCGTGAGCGTGCGACGCCCCCGAAAGACTCCGGGTCGAGCCTATCGGAAGGAAGAAGCGCATGACGCGCCCAGGTTTTTGCTTCGACCGAACTAGTTGACCGGCCCGTCCGGCCAGTAGAGGCCCAGCGCCTTCGATAGAAAAACGGCCATTTGCCGGCGCGTCAGCGGCGCGTCGGGACAGTAGTTGCCGCCCGCAGCCTGCCGTGATGCCCGAAGCCACCAGCGCCTCGATGAACTGGAATGCCGGGTCCGTGATCGGGACGTCGTTGAAGGTCGCAGTGCCCGGCGGAGGACTGACCTGCAGCTTGTAGACGACGTGGACCGCGCCGAAGGTGGTCGATCCGTCGGTGGTCCCGTTCGATACGACGACGAGATAACGAGACGAGGCCTGGTCCACGGTCTCCGGAACCGCCAGATTCGCGAAGACCTCGGTGCAGCCCGGCGTCTCCGTGGCGCCGGTGCCCACGCCCGCGAGAATCGTGTGATCCAGCGGGTCGAACCGAATCAGCAAGGCCCCAACCTGGCCGTCGGGCGACGAGTCAGAGGCCTCGAGGCCGATCTGCTCTACGAGCGCGCCCTGCGGGAGATGGGCGGCGCCGATGAATTCTCCGGGCCCGCCGGTGGCGAATCGGTATCCATTCTCGGCCGTGAAGTTCCAGGTCGTGTCAGAAACGTCCGGTGATACGTCCCAGGCCGTCACCACGTACTGCGAATCCCCGGTGACGCCGAACGAGGGAGTCGGGTCCGCCGTGGCCGCCGCGGTGAAGCCCGAGCAAACGATCACGAAAGCGCCGATGACGCCAGGTCGCCTGCCCATTGCTTGTCCTTTCTGCGATGTTGGGTTGTATTGCTCCCAAAAAAGGGGCGGCCATTTCGGGCCGCCTCAAGACCTCACTTCCGCGGCCGACGAGCCGCGAGCGCCGCGTCAAGGTAACGCTGGTTGACGCCCGCGGCGGGCACCTTAAGACTCCTCTCAGGCCCGCTCTTCACGCCGCGTTCACATCCCACCCCAACAAGCTTTACGTCCCATTCCTACTCTCCGCCGAACTGGAGGGGCACGATGCAGATCGAGCACGACGACCTGGAGGATGGCGTCCGGATGATCCGACTCAAGGGCCGCCTCGATCTCGAAGGCGCGGAGGCCGTGGACCTGAAGCTGACGAGTCTCGCCGCGGTGCGCAAGGGCTACGTCATCGTCGACCTCGACGGCGTCGAGTTCATGTCGTCGATCGGCTTGTCCGTGATCGTCCGCGTCGCGCGCGCTCTCTTAGCGCGCGAGGGGCGGCTCGTGCTCCTCCAGCCGAGGCCCAACGTCGCCGACGTACTAGTGCGCACGCAGATCGACCAGGTCATCCCTGTATGTGTCGACCTCGACGCCGCGCGGACGGCGGTCCTCGCCGGCGGGTAGCGCACTTCGAAAGGCGGAGCCCGATGGAGACCGCGATGACGGATACTCTCGAGACCGGCGCCCGCAGCGCCGAGAAGAGGTCCGTGAGCTCGCAGACGTTCCCGGCCGACAAGACCGCTCCGCGCGCCGCCACGAGCTGGCTCCGGAGCCTTCCCACCGGACTCTCCGCGAGCCGCCTCGCCGACGCCGAGCTCTGCCTCGACGAGCTCGTCACGAACGTCGTCCGTTATGCCTGGAGCGATGGCAAGGCGCACACCCTGACGGTGTCCATCGAGCGCGCCGGCGGCGAAGTCGAGATCGCGGTCGAGGACGACGGCCGCGCGTTCGATCCCACCGCCGCAGCGCTCGCGCCCATCCCCCGCACGCTCGACGAGGCCCTTCCGGGAGGTCGCGGCCTGCTCCTCGTCCGTTCGATTGCCCCGAAGTTGCGCTACGAGCGCCGAGGCGACATCAACCGCGTCGCGATCGCGTTCCCGCTCGACGCCTCCGCGCCGTAGAGCGACGCCTTCGGCGGACCCGAGTAGCTTTCTCCCGGCCTGCCTACAGTTCCGACCGGATGGGACCGACGATCCACTCCGTGAAGCGCTTCGTCAGCGGCCGCGCCTTCCACATCGCGAGCGTGTAGGGGCGACACTTCGTCAGGTCCCGCTCGTAGCGCTCGCGCATCTGCGCACCGAAGGCCGCGTCGTAGACGAACAGGTTGACCTCCTCGTTCAGATGGAACGAGCGCTCGTCGAAGTTCGCCGAGCCCACCGTCGAGAAGATCCCGTCCACGACCATCGTCTTGAGATGGAACATCGTCGGCTCGTACTCGAATATCTTCACGCCTCCCGCGAGCAGCGGCCCGTACCCGGAGCGGCCCGCCGCCTTCGTCGCGGGCACGTCGTTGTGCTCGTCGGAGGGGACGATCACACGCACGTCCACGCCCCGTTTGACCGCGGCGACCAGGAGGTCCGTAGTCTCCTCGTCCGGGACGAAATAGGAGTTCGCGATCCATATTTCCTTCGCGGCGGCGGCCAGCGAGATCGCGTAAACACGGCCCGCCCCCGACATCGCGGCGAGCGGCGAGGACGGCACCACGGCGGCGGAGACCGATCCGGCTGGAAACAGCGCGGGAAAGAACTCGTCGCCGACCAGCGGCTCGCCCGTCACCTCCGACCAGTTCTCCTGAAACGCGCGCTGCAGCCCGCGGACGGCGGGCCCCTCGACGCGCACCTGCGTGTCGCGCCAGTGCTCGGGCGAGTCCGCGTCTCCTGCCCACTCGTCGGCAAACCCCACGCCACCCGTGAATCCGACGAGGCCGTCGATCACCAGGACGCGCCTGTGGTTGCGGTGGTTCACCACCCAGAGGTCCCAGGGTTTTTTCGAGTGAAAGAACGCGACGCGGACGCCGGCTTGTTTCAGAACGTCCACGTCGCTCGACTTCAGCTTGGACCCCATCGAACCGACCGCGTCGAGCAGGACCCGCACCTCGACGCCGTTCTTCGCCCGCTCCGCGAGGGCATCGCGGAAGCGCGTTCCCACCTCGCTCGACCAGAAGATGTAGGCCTCGAAGTTGACAGTCTTCTTGGCGGACGCGATCGCCTGAAGCATGGCAGGGAAGATCTGGTCGCCGTTCTCGAGAATGTCGATCCGGTTGCCGGAAGTCATTGGCGGTCCGGGCAGGGCCGACGGCAGGAACGTCGCATCCGTCACGCGGAAGTCGTGCGGCAGGTCGTAGACCGTGTCCCGCGGCGCGCTCGACTTCGCAGCCGTGATCGCGAGCACGTACCCCGCGATCGCCGAGATGATCGCGATCGGAATCACGTGCGCCACCGTCCGGCGGCGGGAATGCGCACGGGGGGCTTGAGAAGCTCGCTGTCGTGTCACGGGCCCTGCTATGGCTTCGGCTCGCGCTCTCGCCACGCCTCTTGGTGGCGGGTCGCCGCCTCGCCGCGCGGCTCTCCTCGCGGCCCTACCTCGATGTGGAAGTCCCCGTGGTCGCCGTCGATCCTGGCGCCGTAGCCGACGATCTCGCCGTTCCGCGTGACGGAATGCACCTCTTCGATGTCCCGGTCTCCCGCCACCCGCCGGAAGCTCTCCTGGACGCCCGGAGGAAGGTCGTCCCACACGACCTCCTCCTGGACCGCGAGGATCTCTCCGTCCTCGGCGATGAGGATTCCCTTGTTGCGGTCCTCCACCTTCAGGTCGACCTCGTAGATCGGCGATCCCTCCACGACGTTGCGCCAGTAGGCAACGACGCGTGCGCCGGAGGCTTCGCGATCGGCCGTCTCGCGGACGACCTCGGGAAGGTCGGTCTTCTTGATCTTCCTCGCCTCGGCCCGCGCCGCCGACGCGATGAGGAGCGCCGCAACGATTGCGATGGCAATTGCTTTCGCGGTTTTCAGTGTCCCTCCGCCCGGATCACAATCGAGATCGATTCCGGTCGTGTGCTTACTTGTGCACCAATCGTGCCCGTCAAGGGTCCTGTCGGGATCCCTCGTCGCGGAGCCTGCCCTGAGCGAAGCCGAAGGGCTCCTCGGGATGACGGCTAGAGGTCTCGTCCCACCGTTTACGCCGTCATCCCGAGCGCAGCGAGGGATCCCGAACTTGACCGCCCGCAACGGCGATTAAGCCCGGAATCCCCCCTCCTTCCGGAACGATCAGAGCCTTCGTCGGCTGATCTTGGCCGGATCCAATCCCAGCTTTCGGACCTCTTCCTCTGCTCGCTTTCGGTCGTACGCGCCGACCGCATTCGCGAGAAGGAACTCAGCCTTCCGCTCGGGTGAGTAGACCTCCAAAGTGATCTTCAGCGGCGATCCGCAAGCGGTTCCCCAGCGACGGATGAATTCGACCGTCGGATTACTCTCCCAACGCTCTGCCTGCGCAACGGCCTGCTGGGAGCAACCCAGGCGCCGAGCGAGCTCAGCTTGGGTCAACCCCGCTCCTTCCCGAGCCTCACGGAGCAGAAAGCCGACTGGCTCAATTTCCCAGGAGGGCAACTTCCCCCAACGGCGAAGGGCCTTCCATTCCGCGAACCGACGAGGTCGCCGGCGCACGAGCCGCTTCGGAAGAACCGCCATGACGGGCCGACCGTGACCGCAATACTTCCGCACAATATTTATATTGTATTACTAACCTTGTTGAGCCGTCACCCCGACCGCAGCGAGGGATCACGGACTCGACAACCCGCACCGGCGATCAAGCCCGGGATCCCTCGTCGCTCCGCTCCTCGGGATGATGGCTAGCGCGTCCGCCCTCGAGACCGCGGCGGCATCGCCGGGGCCCCCGCTCCACAGAGGTAGACCGGGAATTCCTTGACCCCGTCGAGGCCGATCAGCTTTTCCACGAACGTGTCCTGGATAGCCGCCGTCGTGAAGGGGCCGAGGCCGCGCGACGTTGCCAAGAGACAGAAGGTCTGGGCGAGGTGCCCGGCGTCGAGCCAGAGAACGCGGTACGCGCTCTCGATTTCATACTTCCAGAGAGTCCGCTCGAAGACCGCCGTCATCACGCAGAGGAACGCGGCGCGACCGACCCATCGCTGACCGGACGCCGTTCGGACCGCTGCGGCGCGCAGATCGCCGGAGCGCAGCCGGCGAAGCTCGTCGGAGGCGACGTCATAGTGGTACAGCCCGGCCGGGAGCTCCGAGACGTTCCATGCGATCACGTAGCACTCGATGGGATGGAGACAGCCGGCCGAGGGGCTCGTCTTCAGCGGCAGGCGTCCGTACTTACCGGCGTCGAGCCAGCCCGACCTGCCCCAGGTCCCGCGCACGATCGCGGCCAAATCCCCGAGGCGGACCGGCTTGCGCGCGAACTCCCGGACCGTTCGGCGAGCGACGAGAGTCTGCTCGAGGCTATTCGTCTTTTCCGGACCGGGCGTTACGGGCAGCCGCCGGCCCTTTGCACCGCGATAGCGTTTGAACTTCGGCGGTTCACGCTCCGCCGCGAGGCGCGCCTGGAGCAAGTGATCGACCGCGGCCGGGCTCGTCACGTAGCGGAGATCCCGGGTGGCCAGGTGATATTGAACGGAGGCGAGGTTCCGTTTCCATGCGTCGATGCGCGAGACGCGCCGCCGTCCTTCGCGTTCCGGAATCAGTAGGCCGAGCCGCCGAAGCCGACCGATGCTTCGCAGCACGGACCGTCGATCGTAGTCCGGCAACGAGTCGGCGATAGTCGAGGGCTTCCGGGGACCGTTGAACGAATCCAGGAGAAGGATCGTTTCAGGCGATACGGAGAAAACCTCTCCGCTGCGAAGTTCCTCGACGAAGAGCTCTCCCTCGCTCCAGGAAATCAGGAGGTCGGGGTTTCGGACGAGCCGGTCCAAAGCGGCTGCGGCTACTTTTTCTTCTTTTTCGAAGTCTTCCCTGGGCAGACCGGAGACGTTTGGGGCAATCCGGCCTTCTTCTTGCCTGGTTTTCGTTTCGCCCTGGCCTTCATTTTCTTCGCGGGCATTTCTTCCTCCTCTTTCCGGTCATCGTATCCCGGACGCGAGATACAGGTTGGATGAAGAACGAATGATCGAGAACGCCCGAGTCTCCCCTGAAGCGTCGAGCGCCGCCGTGAGGAGGCGGCCCTGACCGGTTGCTCCGGCGAGCCCGATTGCTTCTTCCCGGAGCAGCGCGCCGGTTGAATGGTCCAGCGTCAGGAGCCGACGGTCGCGAGTGACGGCGAAAATCCGATCGCCGGCCGCGTTCCAGCGAGCGTAAACGAAGACCCGGCCTTCGTGGAGCTCGTACAGTTTGAGGCCCGGTCCGCCCTTGATCGGATGGATGAAGAGGGATCTCCTCCGTTGCCCCACGCACAGGAAGGAGCTTCCGGATGGCGACGCGGTCGGTGCGTCGCACCCGTCGGCCCCCAGCGATCGGGCGCCGCTCCCGTCCGTCGCCATCGTCCAGACCTGGCTGACCCCTTTTTCCGACCGCACGAAAAGGAGGGTATTCGGACCGGCAAAGGAGGGAGCGGAAACATCCCCGCCGGGGGTCGGAAGCAGTCGGACCCCGCCGGCCTCGACCGGGATGAGACTGAGCTGCGAGGCACCAGATGTGGACTGCGTCACGGCCACGATGGATCGGCCGTCGGGCGAGAATTTTCCGGGGTAACCCGCTCCCAGCCGGGTCGCGTCACCCCCCGCGAGCGGGCGGATCCAGATTCCCGACGTCTTCTCAGTCGGGCCGCGGTCGTAGAAGAGCGCCGTCTTCCCGTCGGGCGAGATGTCGCCGATCAGAGTCCAGCCCAGCCAGGACACGTCGCGCGGATCGTCCGCCCCGCGCCGCACGGTCAGACCGACCGATTGCTCCTCGGAGGTGAGGAGGAGACGGTCCCCGGAGGCCGAGAGGCTCTGGAGAGTGAAGAAATCGGGCAGGACGTAGCGCGACCGAAGCTTCCCCGAAGGACTGACGGTCCAGAGAGCGCCGTTCTCGTAGGACGACTGGGTCGACGCCGTGAACCAGATCTCGCCCGTCTTCGCGCTCCAGTCGAGGCCGGCGATTCGATCGAACCGTTTCGTCAGGGCCTTCGACCCGGAACCGTCGATCGCCGCGACCTGGATCTCGCCGATGCTGTCGAGCCGGAATTGAAAGTGCACGAACGCGACCTTCTTCTGGTCGGGAGAGATCCTCGCGGACCAGATGCCCCCTGATGTCTTAAAGAGCGTGCGCTGGAGGGCGCCGTCGGCAGTGCGAAGCTCGAGGACTCGTTCCGCGCCCAGGTCGCGGACAACGACCAGGAACCGGCCATCTTTGGCGGCGTCCGCCCACCCGCTGTTGTCCAGAATCCTGCGCGCGCTTCCTCCCAGAGACGGCCACCAGGCGAGCGTGCCGCTCTCGTTGACGGAAAGCCGGGAAGCACCCACGAGCACGAGGACCTGCGACCCATCCCCCGAGAACGCGAGCGGAAACTGCACGTCGGAGTCGAGAGCCCGATCGATTCCCGTCGATTCGGGAAGGGACAGGTACGAGCGCACCGGGTTCCCTTCCCACGAAGCCGCATAGAGGATCGAGCCGTTCGGCGCAAAGAGCGCCCGGGTCACGATTCCCTCGCGGAACGTGAGCCGGCGGAACTCGGGCTGGAAGGGAGCGCTGAGACGATTGAGGACGAATGCGCCCACCGCCGCGCCGGCGACCGCGATCGCGATGGCCGCCGCGGCGATTTGCAGAGAGCGGCGGTGGGTCCGGACGCGCGCCACGGCGGCCGCGCGGAAACCGCTGCCCACGGAGTGTTCTTTGATCGTCTGGAGATCGCGCGCGAGATCGCGCGTCGAGGCGTACCGATCGCGCGGCGCCTTCGAGAGACACCTCTCGAGGATCCATTGAAGCGGCTGCGGCACCGACGGATTGATCTCGTCGACCGGACGCGGATCGTCTCGAAGGATCGCCGAGAACGTCTCCGCCGAAGAGGGGCGGCTGAAGGCCGGCAAGCCGGTCAACATCTCGTAGAAGATGCAGCCGAGCGAGAACTGGTCGGACGCCGGCGTCGGCGTTTCTCCTCGAGCCTGTTCGGGCGCCATGTAGCCGAGAGTTCCGACTGCCGAGCCCGGAGACGTCAGCCGCCCGGTGGACGTCGGAGATTGCGTGTCGGCGCCGGCGAACTGATGAAGCGCGGCGAGGCCGAAGTCGAGGATCTTCACCCGTCCTTCCGACGTCACGAAAACGTTGGAAGGCTTCAGGTCGCGATGAATGATGCCCGAGTCATGCGCCCGCGCGATCCCGTCGGCCAGCTGCGTCGCCAGATCCAGGAACCGCCGGACCGGCATCGGCTCTCCCCCGAGCGAGGCCGACATCGGCTCACCATCGATCAACTCCATCGCCAGGTAGTGAACCGGCGACTCGCGGCCGGCGACCGGCGCCGCCCCCGCCTCGTAAACCACCACGATGTTCGGATGGTTCAGGGACGACGCCGCCCGCGCCTCCCTCTCGAATCGAGTCACGAGGTCCGCGTCTTCGGCATCCTCCTCCCGGAGGACCTTCAGCGCGACGTCCCGCCCCAGTCGAGCGTCGCGCGCGTGGTAGACCTCTCCCATCCCCCCACGCCCCAGCGGACCCACGATCTCGTAGGGACCGAACGTCGTCTCTGCGGACAGGATCACCGGAGTCCCACCCTCACCGATACCTCTCTCTTCTCGCCTGGTTCCGAGCCAATGGTAGTCGCGAACGTCCGCCCGGAGGGAACCCGTCTCTCCTGGAAGCTACGCCTTCGCCTGCTGCCTGGTCAGGCAGTGCAGGGTCCCGAGTCCCCAGACCAGATCCCCCGCATAGATGCCCACGACCTGGCGGTCCGGGAACAGCTCCCCCAGGATCCCCAGCGCGATCCGGTCCTTCGGGTCGTTGAACGTCGGCACCAGCACCGCCGAGTTCGAGATCGTGAAGTTCGCGTACGACGCCGGGAGGCGCCGGCCGTCGAAGAAGACCGGGTCCGGCATCGGGATCGATACGACCTGCACTTTCGAGCTGTCCTCCAGTCTCGCCCCCTCCAGCCGCTCCCGGTTCTCTTCGAGCGCGCGGTAGTTCTCGTCGGCCGCGTTCGCCTCCCGGCAGAGCACGACGGTGCGCGGGCCGACGAAGCGGCAGAGGTCGTCCACGTGCCCGTGCGTGTCGTCCCCCGCGATCCCGCGCCCGAGCCAGATCACGTGGTCCGCGCCGAGATAGTCGCGGAAGACCTCCTCGTAGTCCCGCCGCGTGAAGCCCGGGTTGCGAACCTGGACTTGCGGATCGAGCAGGCACTCCTCCGTGGTCAAAAGCGTCCCGCGCCCGTTGACGTCGATCGCGCCGCCCTCGAGAACGACCCCGCGCCCGCTCCGCACCGCGGGGAGGACACGCAGCCCGAGCTCGCTCGCGATTCGATCCGGGATGCGGTCGTCGCGGCGCCAGTCGGGATACTTCGCCCATCCGTTGAACCGAAACCGGCTGACCGCTACTTCGGCAGCGGTGCCGTCGCCGCCGCGGCGGACGAACGCCGGTCCCGAGTCGCGCGTCCACCCGCGGTCGGTCGAGATGCGGAAGAACTCGATCCGCCCGGATTTCGTCGCGTCGATACAGGCGCGCGAGAGGATCCGCCGCGAGCGCGCTTCGTGCGCGCGGTCCTGAACGAGGATCCGTACGATCTCTCCGCGCGACAGCCAGCGCGTGATCTCCGCGTACGCCCATGGGATCGGGCCGAAGCGGCCCGGCCAGTCGGTCGTGTTGTGCGGCCAGCCGATCCAGGTCGCCTCGTGCGGCTCCCACTCGGCGGGCAGACGGAACCCGAGCGCCGCGGGGGTGCGCTTCAGCGCGAACCCTCGGGCGGCGCCGCATCGAGGAAACGGCTCGTGATCCCCCCGTATGCGTCGATGCGGCGGTCGCGAAGGAACGGCCAGTTGCGCCGCACGTCCTCGATGCGCGCCGGATCGACCTCGGCGACCAGGATCTCCTCCTTATTGGACGAGCCACGAGCGATCAGCACGCCCTGCGGATCCGCGATGAACGAGTTGCCCCAGAACTCGATCCCGGCCCCGCCGTCCTCCGGCTTCTCGTGACCGACGCGGTTGACGGCCGCGACGTAAAGCCCGTTGGCGATCGCGTGGCCGCGCTGGACAGTCATCCACGCATCGAGCTGCGCCGCGCCGTGCTCCGCCTTCTCGTGAGGATGCCAGCCGATCGCGGTCGGATAAAAGAGGACCGCGGCGCCCCGCAGTGCCGCCAAGCGCGCGGCCTCCGGATACCACTGGTCCCAGCAGATGAGCGTCGCGACACGCCCGCGCCGCGCCGTGAAGACGGGGAACCCGAGGTCGCCGGGCGCAAAGTAGAACTTCTCGTAATAGGCCGGATCGTCGGGGATGTGCATCTTGCGATAGAGGCCCGCGATGTGGCCGTCCGCGTCGAGAAACGCCGCGCTGTTGTGGTAGACGCCCGGCCCCCGCCGCTCGAAGACGGGAGCGAGGACGGCCACGCCGCTCCCGCGCGCCACCTCCCCCAAACGCTCGGTCGTCGGGCCGGGTACGGGCTCGGCGAGGTCGAAGTTCGCCGTGTCTTCTTTCTGGCAGAAGTACTGGGATCGAAAGAGTTCGGGCAGGCAGACGACGTCGACGCCCGAGCGCGCGGCTTCTTCGACCTTCGCTGCTGCGCGATCGAGGTTCTCGTCGGGATCGGCGCCGCACGACATCTGGATGAGGGCGATCGAGAATTTTTCGTCGGTGCGGGAGGATGCGCGTGCGGACATCGAAGGGATCATATCGTCGGGACAGGAAGCCCCTTCGTCCCCGCCGTGGTCACCGAACCGGCCGCCTCTTGACGGGCGCTTTACTCCTTGGGGCTGTCTCGCGGCCGCTCGTCCTCCAAGACTCCGAAACTCTCAGGCCAACAGCGCGTCCACGGCAGCGTCGATGATGTGACCGATCAGCTTGTCGCGGTCCACCCACGGGAACGTCGGGCGCAGGATGAGGAGTGACGTGATGCCGTGGGCGGCCGCCCACAGCCCCTGGCTCGCGGCGTCGGCGTCGATGCGACGAAACCGCTTCTCGTCGATGCAGCGCTGCACGAGAGACCGCACCCGCTCGTAGGCGAGGTGCGGCTTGCGCCGGCTTTTCTCCGGTCGGCGCAGCATGAATGCGAACTCGTAGACGCTCGGGTTCGCGAGGCCGAAATCCACGTAAGCGCGCCCCGCCTTCCGCAGGAACTCGACCGGGTCGCCCCGCCTCGCCGACTCGGGTACCTTGCGCAGGCCGTCGGCGAACCGCTCGAAGCTTTCCTCGACCAGGCTATCGAAGAGAGCCTCCTTGTCCTTGAAGTGCAAGTAGAGGTTGCTGTGCGAGCAGCCGACCCTCTCGGCCAGCTGCCGCATCGATACGCCCTCGTAGCCGTATCGAACGAAAGCCTCTCGCGCCGCGTCCAGAATCGCGCGCCGAAGCAGGTCCCGGTATCGCTCGCGGGGGGTGGCAGCCTGTGCTTGACTTGGCATGACCACTGGTAATAATACTGACCAGTGGTCTGAGTCAAGGTGCAAAACGAGGTGCCCCATGCTCCGCCGATACGCGACCGCCATCCCGTCCGTCGTTCTCGGCCTCATTCTTTCCGGCAACCTCCGCCTCGCAGCCGCGGCCCCCAACGACGTGGTGCAGGAAGACCGGATCATTGCCGGCGGACCCGGCAAGTCGCTCGAGGTTCGTCACCTGGTTCTCCGGGGGACCAACGAGCAGATCGGGCAGGCGCTGGCCGAGATCGCGAAAGCGCGCTACGGAGCTCGCCTCGAAAGCGCCCCGGATCCCGAGCAAGCGCGCGCGATGCGCAAGTTTCTCGAGCGGAACGATCCCATTCTGCTCGAGCGCATGCGCGGGGTCGCGGCCGCGTTCGGCAAGTCCATCGACGACGACAGCTGGGACTTCACGACCCTCATATTCACCGAGCTTAAGGCCGGATGCTCGATCGCGCACCTGCCGCCGTCCTCGACCGCGAATGGCAAAAGCGTGGTGAGTCGGGACTACGACTTCACGACCGGCGCTCTATCGCACCGCTTCCTGACGCCGGGGATGCTGCATCCGACCGCGCGGCCGTACCTGCTCGAGCTGCATCCCGATCACGGATATGCATCCATCGCCATGGTCTCCTACGACCTCCTCAGCGGCGTGCTCGACGGCATCAATTCCGAGGGGCTCACCGTCACGC
>JBKOZO010000127.1:0-37656 GCA_046725935.1 Acidobacteriota bacterium
CAATTGCGGCGCGGCTGCCTGCTGCCCGCGACGGCGAGATTCTGATGCGGCGACGCGCGGATGGGCGCGCCGACCGGCGGCTGCGCGGCCGCCGCCGCCGCGATCTTTTTCTTCACGGACCCGAGTACGGACCCGCCGACGGTGCCGCGGTTGAGATTTCGGATTCCTTCACGTTCGAGTTCGGCGAAGCCGGTTTCCTACGCGCTTCCCGAATCCACGGCGCCGGGCCCGACGACGAGGAGGACGCGCGCGCGTTCGTCCGTCACCTGGCGCGCATGCGCCGCATCGCGGAGACTTCCGACGCGCTTCCGGATTCTCGGCCGCTCGCGCGTGAACGAAAGACACACGCGGTCGTCCGCGAAGGGGACGGCGTGCGGCGCCTGCGGCGCGTCTGGATTTCGAAGGAGGTTGGATGAAAGCGACGACTCCGATTCCCGTTCTGGTGATCACGTCCATGCTGGTGGCCGGCTGCGCGTCGACGCCGAACGCTCCGCCCGCGACACCCGCGCCCGAGCCGATCACGCCGGCCGACCTCGTTGCGTCGATCGCCGACGTGGCGGCCGGCCGAAATGCGGCGATGGCCGAGACCGGTCTCGTCCTCCAGAAAATCGAGTTTCACCTCTCCGTCGGACGGCAGACGAAGGGCGGCGGCAAGATCGAGGTCCTGCTGCTCGACGCCGAAGCCTCCCGCGCCGCCGAGACGGCGTTTCTCCAGGAGCTCACCCTCGAGATCCCGGCCGCGGGACGGAGGAGCGCGGCGCCACGCCCCCTGGTGCCCGGCGTCCTCGAGTTCGTCGAATCGGCGATGAACACGGCGCGCGACCTCGCCCGCGCCGCGCAGGCCGCGGGCCTGCCGCAGAAGCTCTCGGGGGTCGAGCTGACCGCAAAGATCACGCGCTCGCGCACACTGGGCGGCGGGATCACAGCCACGATTCCGGCGTGGGTCAAGCCCTCGATCGGGGCCGAGATCGGGACCAAGCGCGAGGAGGAGAACGTCGTCCGGCTGATCTTCGCGCCGTCCTGAGACGTTCTCAGGTGTAAAAAAAAAGCGGTCCCTATTGGGACCGCTCTTTCTCCTCCTCGGAGAACGGGGGCTTACTTCTTCGCTCCGAGGATGGCGTCCTTCGCCTTCTTCGAAACGCGGAACTTCACCACGCGCTTTGCGGGAATCTTGATCTCCTCGCCCGTCGCGGGATTGCGGCCCATGCGCGCCTTCCGATTCACCAGAACGAGCTTGCCCACGCCCGGGATCGTGAAGCTGTTCTTCGCCTCCTTGTAAGCGAGTGACGTCAGGTCGTCGAGGAACTGCGTCGCGACCCTCTTCGTGGTGCCCGTGGACTTCGAGAGGTGATCGGCGATCTGGGATTTCGAAAGCGCCCTGGAGTCCTTTGCCATATGCACTACCCCTTTTCTAATCTGGAATCGCCCTCACGGGCGTATCAAACTGAGGGCGTATTCTAGACCTCTCCCCGCGCCGAGAAGCAAGAAAAATCAAGCGGGCACGCGAACTTCTCATCTCCCGAAAACGCGATCGAAGGGATGTTCGAGATAGGATCGGGCGCTTCGATGGACTCGCCGACGAGACGGACCGCGCGACGGCGCGCGCTCGGTCTTCTGCTCCTCGCGGCCTTCGCGGCGCACGAGGGTTGCGGCGAAAATGCGCCCTCGCGCATCTGCGCCCGTATCCTCGATCGCTACCGCAAGGTCTCCGGCGCCAAGCCTTTGCCGGCGGGCGGAATGATGCGCCTGCGTCTCACCTCCGTCGCGGGAGCGCCGGCCGCCTCCGGAACCGCCGAGATCCTGTGGGAGCCCCGGCGATATCGCGAGAGCGTGTCGTCGGCGGGCATGACGACGGTTCGAGGAATCGAATCAGGCAGAGCCTACTTCACCGACGAGGATGGAGTCACCCGCGTTGGCTCCGAGCCCGTGCTCCGGGAGCTTCTGACCCGATCTTACTTCTGGCGGAGGGCGTGGCTCTTCACGGAGCGGGAGGGCGCGCGGATCTCGCCCGGACCCGCCGACGATGCCACGGTTTCCGTCCGACTGATGCCGGAAGGGGGAAACCCCGTCCTCCTCGTCTTTTCCCGGCGCGACGGCGGCCTGGTCGCAGTCCGGTCCCCCCGCTTCGACTTCGAGTTCTCCTCGCCGCGGGAGTTCCGCGACCTGTCGGACCCCGAGAAAAGCTGCCGGGGAGAGATCGCCTGGACGGGGTTGCCCACCGGTCAGATCCCGGCTCCCGAGATCGGCGGCGGTCGCGCCCGGTTCGACGCGCCCGCGAACCACGTGGCCTACGAGAGGGTCCGCGGCATGCTGATCGTGCCCGCAAACGTCTCCGGACAGCCGGTCCGGCTGGCGATCGATGCCGCAGCGGAC
Organism: Acidobacteriota bacterium; assembly: GCA_046725935.1. Taxonomy (GTDB): domain Bacteria; phylum Acidobacteriota; class Thermoanaerobaculia; order UBA5066; family Gp7-AA6; genus DAHUXD01. The sequence continues at coordinate 2,374 of JBKOZO010000127.1, forward strand.
GGCCTTCTGCGGCTCTCCCCGGAGCTGTCGACGCGCCTAAGTCTCTCGTTCTCCAGGGATGTCTACGGGCGCGAAATCGCGCCGGGCGTTTCGCTTTCGATCGGGGGCGCGACCTGGCCCGCCCTCTTCGCACAGAAGTTCGAGGTGGCCGCGGGCGCCGACGCCGTCGCGGGGGGATGCATTTTCCGGGAGGCCGTGACCGAGCTCGACCCGGCGGAAAAAAGGTACGGAATCCACGATCCCGCGAAGTGGACGGTTCCCGAGAGATTCTTCCGGATCGTGACCGACGACGACGGAGATCGGCCGGTCGCGATCCTCTACCGCGGCAGCCACGAGCTTCGCCTGGTCGAGGGCAGCGATACGGGCGCCGGCGCCGCAATGACGCTGGCGGCGAAAACCGCGGAGCGCGTGGGTCTCCAGGGCGCGAAGGAGGCGGACGGGCTGCGGTGGGGACTCGCCCGGCTGCCCCCCGTGCCGCTCCGAATCTCCAGCGAGGAGATCTTCCCGGACTGGGGCGACGACGGCCGTCTCGGCTGGGCGCTGATCGAGCGGTTCCACACCTTCCTCGACATGCCCAACCGCTGGACGTATATCCAGCCGCTTACGGGTCGCTGACGCTCCGATCTCAGGGAGCCGGGACCTACGAGCTCGCCTCCCGGCGCTTTCGGAACAGCACCAGGCCGATTTCCGTCTCGCAACGCCCGCAGAGCACCTCGGTCAGCCCCTCGAGCCATTCCGGCTCGAGGCGCAACTCGCACGCGCACGTGGGGCAGTCCATCACGATCGCCTCGGCTTGCACCTCGCGCGGAGCATTCTTGTCCGGCGCGCCGCGGCGCGCCATACCTCCCCGGTGCGCGGGGTCAAAAGGGACAACGTTGTCGTGCTTCACCGTCGTTCCTCCTGTCCGAACTGCCGTTCGGTGTCGTTTCCGTTGGAGGTGCTGTCCGCCGGCGCGATCCTCAGGCGGGCGCGCCCGGGCTTCCGGCCCCGCCGCACGGCCATCATAGCCAGGGAAAGAACGAAGAGAACCGCGCCGGTCGAGAGCAGGCTCGCGAAGGCGGCGCGCACGGGGCGCGGAGCCTCGGCCAGATCGCGTCCTCCCGCCCCGACCACGACGCCCCCCAGAAAGAGGCACAGGACCGAGATCAGCAGGAGGCTTCGCGGCCGGTCGTCGGACCGCCGGGAAGGCTGCGACCAGACGAGCTTCATGCGCACCGGTCCAGAGCGGGAAGCGCGGCGGACCGGGCCGGCCGCCGCGAAGCTGCGTTGGAAGCGAGGTCGAACGCCAATCGGACCTCCGCAGCGTCCGGAGCGGGGATTGGGGTCCCCGTCCCGGGTTTCAACGCCTTCATTCTACTCGCCGAGCGACGGCGCGGCAATCGAATTATGCTTGCGCGCCGTCGAAAGGTATTTCCGAATGCGCGTTCTCGCGAGACTCGTTCCCGCGCTCGCTCTGGTCGCGGCCACGCCTGCCGCGCCGCCGGCGCCCCCGCGCGGTTTCTTTCCCGACTCTGGCGTCGAGCAGCAGAGAGTGGAACGCGAGTTCCGGGCGCTTCCGGATCCCGCCGTCGCGCGAGAGTCGATGCGCGCCCTGTCCTCCGCCCCGCACCACCTCGGCTCCGCGAAGGGGCGCGACAACGCCGAGTGGATCCTTTCGCGTTTCAAACAGTGGGGACTGGACGCGCACATCGAGACCTTCGACGTGTTGTTTCCGACTCCGAAGGAGCGCGTCGTCGAGCTCGTGGAACCGGTGAAGTTCCGGGCCGCACTCTCCGAGCCGGTCCTGCGCGAGGATCCCACCTCGAATCAGACCGCGCTCCAGCTTCCGACGTACAACGCGTACTCGATCGACGGCGACGTCACCGCTTCGCTCGTGTACGTCAACTACGGAGTGCCCGACGACTACGAGCGGCTGGAGCGGCTCGGCGTCGACGTGAAGGGAAAGATCGTCATCGCCCGCTACGGCGGCGGGTGGCGGGGGATCAAGCCCAAGGTCGCGGCCGAGAAGGGAGCGGTCGGCTGCCTCATCTACTCGGACCCGAAGGACGACGGCTTCTTCCAGGGTGAGACGTATCCGAAGGGACCGTTCCGCCCCGAACAGGGCGTGCAGCGCGGAAGCGTCGCGGACATGCCCGTGTATTCGGGGGATCCGCTGACTCCGGGCGTGGGCGCCACGAAGGACGCGCGGCGTCTCGAACGCTCCGAGGCCAGGACGATCACGAAGATACCGGTGCTCCCCATCTCGTACGGCGACGCGAAACCGCTGCTCGCGGCCCTGGAAGGACCCGTCGCTCCGGAGAGCTGGCGCGGCGCGCTGCCGATCACCTACCGCGTCGGACCCGGTCCCGCGCAAGTCCACGTCAAGCTCGTCTTCGACTGGAAGCTCGTCCCGGCCAACGACGTGGTCGCCGTGATCCCGGGCTCGGTGTGGCCGGACGAGTGGATCGTGCGGGGAAATCACCACGACGCGTGGGTCAACGGGGCAGAGGATCCGATCTCGGGTCTCGTCGCGATGCTCGAGGAGGCCCGCGCGTACGGCGTCCTCCTCGAGAAAGGCTGGCGCCCGAAGCGCACGATCGTGCTCTGCGCCTGGGACGGCGAAGAGCAGGGTCTTCTCGGTTCCACCGAGTGGGCCGAGACGCACGCCGACGAGCTCCGCGCGAAGGGGGTCGCCTACATCAACACCGACGGCAACGACCGGGGCTTCTTCAACGCCGGAGGGTCGCACACGCTGGAACCTCTGGTGAGCGCGTCGATCACGGACGTCGAAGATCCCGAGAAGAAGATCAGCGTCTTCTCGCGCGCGAAGCTCAAACAGATCGCCGACGCCGACAAGCCGGAGGATCGGCAGAAGGCCCGGGAGCGCGCCGCGCTGCTGCGGGTCGAGGCGCTGGGATCGGGGTCCGACTTCACGCCGTTTCTCCAGCACATCGGCATGGCGTCGCTGAACCTGGGCTTCGCCGGCGAGAGCGACGGCGGGGTCTACCACTCGATCTACGACGACTTCACGTGGTACACCCGGTTTTCGGACACGGAGTTCGCATACGCGCGCGCCCTGGCCCAGAGCGCGGGCACGGTCACGCTGCGCCTGGCCAACGCCGACATTCTTCCGTTCGACTTCACCACCGCCGCCGAGGCGATCGCGCGCTACGTGCGCGAGGTGGGCGAGCTCGCCGACACGAAGCGCCGCGAGACCGAGGAGACCAACCGTCAGCTCGACGAGAACCTCCCCTGGGCCGTCGCGGATCCGAAGAAGCCGTTCGTCGCACCGAGGCGCGAGCCTCCGGTGCCTCACTTCGACTTCTCACCACTCCAGAACTCCTCCGACGCCTTGACCGCGGCGGCGGGAGCGTATGCGCGGGCGTTCGACACGGCGTTCGCCTCCGGCGCGACGCCGATCGACCCCGAACGGCGGAAGGCGCTGAATGCCGTCCTCCGGGACTTCGAACGCAGCCTGACTTCGGAGAAGGGTCTGCCCGGCCGTCCCTGGTACCGGCACCTCGTGTACGCGCCCGGCGCGTACACCGGCTACGGCGTCAAGACGCTCCCGGCGGTGCGCGAGGCCCTCGAGCAGAAGCGCTGGAACGATGTCAACCCCGCCGCGGCGGAGACGGCAGCGGCAATCGACCGGGCGGCGGCGCAAGTCCGCGAGGCGGCGAAGCTGCTCGAGTCTCCCACGCCCTAGGTACCTACCTAGGGCGCCACTCCCCCGCCGCGCATGCGCTCGTAGATTTCCTGGCTGTCGGACTTGCCGAGCGCGATCGCGCAGGTTCCCTCACAGCGAGCCGTGGCTTTCCCATCCCCGTCGAAGATCTCCGCCGCCGCGAAGACGAGGTTGATGCCGGCGCGGACCAGCCGCGCCTCGGCGACGATGCGGTCGCCGCGCGTGGGGCGGAAGAAGGACATCGCCAGCGTCACGGTCGCGGACCGAGTGTCGGGACGCGTCAGCCAGCCGACCGTTCCGATGACGAGGTCGAAGAGGCCCGCGAGCACGACGCCGTTGACGGCGTCCGTTCCGAGACCGCCGCGGTGGATGTCCCGGACGGGATCGATGACGGCGCGCACGCGGTCCACGCGCTCGAAGTCGAGCTTGGCGCCGAAGTGGTTCATCGAGGGCGACGCGTTCCAGATGTCGGCGAGGGCCCGCAGCGACGCCACGGACGGGTACGCCGTCGAGAAGGGCTGCCCTTCCTGCGCCATCGGGCTGCGACTCTACCCCATGGCGACCCGCGGTCATGTCGGCCCGCCGTAGAATCGGCGCGCTCTTCCTTCGCGAAAGGACGCCATGAAACGCGCTCTCCTCGCCATCTCGTTGCTCTGCGCCGCGGCCGCGCTCCCCGCCGCCGAGCCGCCGACGCTCGTCGCCGTCAAGGCGGGCCGACTCATCGATCCGACGTCGGGCTCGGTTTCGTCCGGCAGCGTCATCCTGATCGAGAACGGTCGAATCAAGGCGGTTGGTCCCTCGGTCGCCGTTCCGCAAGGCGCGCAGGTCATCGACCTGTCGGCGCTGACCGTTTTACCCGGTCTCATGGACTGTCACACGCACCTCGTCGGCGACTACGCCGAGAACGCCGATCCGCTTTCGGACATCAAGACCACGGCCGCGCAGCGCGCCTTCGAGTCGACTCCGAACGCGAAGGCGACCCTCGACGCGGGCTTTACGACGGTGCGCGACGTCGGCACGTACCGCGCGTTCGTGGACGTCGCGATGCGCGATGCCATCGCAAAGGGGTACTTCCCCGGACCGCGGATGTACGTGGCCGGCGCGTACCTGACGATCACGGGAGGAGGCGGCGCGATGTCGGCGGGCCTCGCGCCCGACATCGGCTTGCCGTGGGATCTGCGCTTCGGGATCGCGGACGGTGTCGAGCAGGTGCGCCAGCGCGTGCGGGACATCGCCCAGTACGACGTCGACGTCATCAAGGTGATCGCCACCGGCGCCTTCCTCGCGCACGGATCGAATCCCAAGTCGGTCGAGTACACGTACGACGAGCTCCGCGCCGCCGTCGAGGAAGCCGCGCACAAGGGCCTCAAGGTCGCCGCCCATGCCCACTCGGCCGAGGGCATGCAGCTCGCGGTCAAGGCCGGCGTGGCGTCGATCGAGCACGGCACGTTCCTCGACGAAGAGGGGATCCGCCTGATGAAGGAACGCGGCACGTATCTCGTGGCCGACATCTACGACGCGGAGTACATCCGGCAGGGCGCGAAGGCCGGGATGCCCGAGGACTTCGCCGGGAAGATGCCGGAGGCCGACGAGATTCAGCGCGAAGCCTTCCGAAAGGCGGTCCGCGCCGGCGTGAAGATCGCCTTCGGCACCGACGCGAGCGTCTACCCGCACGGGTTGAACGCGCGACAGTTCGCCTGGCAGGTCCGGTACGGCCAGACGCCGATGGAGGCGATCCGTTCGGCGACGGTCTCGGCGTCCGAGCTGATCGGCCGCAGCAACGACGCGGGCTCGCTCGAGCCGGGAAAGTGGGCGGACTTGATCGGTGTTAAGGGGGATCCGCTTGCCGATATCCGCGTGCTCGAAAACGTCGCCTTCGTAATGAAGGAGGGGAAGGTCTACAAGAGCGCGCCGTAGTCACAGCCATCAGAGCGTGTCGCGATAGTGCTCCCACTCGCTTTTCATCTTCCTCAGAAGCGCTTGGTAAGCCGGGTCGCCGCGGAGAGACGCGAGGTTGGGATCCGTAGCGAAGAACGGGTAGCACGGTAACCCCTCCGAGGCCGCCTTCTCGAGCCATTCGACCGCCTGCCGCGGCTTGCCCATCAGAGCGTAAGCCACGCCGATGTTGTACTCGGCGTGATGGAAGTGGGAGAGTCCGCGGTCGAACTGAATTGCGAGGGCGATCTCCTTCTCGGCTTTCGCGGCATCGCCGTTTTTCGCCGCCATGAACGCCTCGACGCTCCTCGTGAAAGAACCCCGAGTCTGGCTCTTGAGAGACTCGGCGTTCGCGGCCGCGGCTTCCGGCTCTCGACCGGCGTACGCGAGCGCCAGAGCCAACCAGGGATCCCCGGCCGGATCCGAATCCTTCCCCAGGTTTTGGACGGCGAGGTCGGGCTTTCCCCAGTTGAAGTAGGTGAACCCCCTCAGACGGAATTGTCGGCCTGGCTCCAGCCTTCCGAAGACGGCCGCCTCCTGGAGGGCCTTCTCGAAAAGTCCTACGTGCTGATAGACGATGGCCAGCCAGTAGTGCGCCTCTGCGAGATTCGGATTGAGGCCGATGGCGCGGTGGTAGTCGCGCACGGCCCTCTCGTGAGGATAGTTGTTGAACCGAGTCCAGGTCAGCTGGCCGCGCGCCATGTAGGCTTCCGCCAGATTCGGGTCCAGAGAGAGCGCCTTCTCGACCTCGACCAGGGCCTTTTCCTCCCACTCCTTCTGGGGGTCTCGCCAGAAGAGCCTGTCTCGGTAGGCGAGGGCGAGGCCTGCATGGGCCAGCGCGAAGCGGGGATCGAGTGCGATGGCCCTTTCCAAGAGCGGGATCGCCTGCTCCCGCTCGTCGCCATCCGCGCTGTGGTGCAGGTGCATGGCCTTCAGATACACGTCGTAGGCCTCCAGGCTCTGCGTCGGCGCCTCCCTCGAGCTTCCGGACGCCGGCTCTCTCAGCCTCAGTTTCAACGCGGCCAGAATGCTTTCGGAGATATCGTCCTGCAGAAGGAAGAGGTCCTTCATCTCCCGGTCGTAGCGGTCGGCCCACAGGTGATAGCCCGTCGCGACGTCGATCAGCTGGGCATTCAGTCGGACCCGGTCGCCGGAGCGCTGCACGCTCCCCTCGAGCACGTAGCGGACACCGAGCTCCCTGCCGACTGTCTTCACGTCGACAGTCTTCGCCTTGTACTGGAAGACGCTGTTGCGCGCGATGACGAGCATTCCCGGGATCTTCGTCAGATCGGTAATCAGCGATTCGGTCATCCCGTCGACGAAGTAGTCGTCCTTTCCCTGGTCGCCGAAGTTCTGGAACGGAAGTACGGCGATCGAGCGAGTGCGTTCCGAGGCCGCCGAGGGCTTTGAACTCGGCCGCAGGAGCCTCCAGGCGCCGAAGGCGAGAAGGCCGAGGACGACGGCTCCCGCCGCCAGCAGCGCCGGGCGCCAGCGGGCAGGGAGGAAGGCCGGCGCCGCTCCAGACGGAACTGGCTCGGCTTGCGAGCCCTCGGTCAGATGCTCCCGAAGGTCCTGAAGATCGCGCGCCAGGTCGCGTGTGGAGGCGTAGCGCTCATCCGGACTCTTGGCCAGGCACCGCGCGACAATGCGCCGCAGAGGCACTGGCGTCAGCGGCGCCAGAGCCGCAATCGGCTCAGGCTCTTCGCGGATGATCGCCGTGAGCGTCTCGGGAGAGCTTCCACGAGCGAACGCGCGCCTGCCCGTGGCCATCTCGTACACGATCGAGCCGAAGGAGAACTGGTCCGACCGGAAGTCGAGCGCGTTGCCCAGGGCCTGCTCGGGCGACATGTAGCCGACCGTCCCCATCACGATCCCGGGCTCCGTCGCGCCGGAAACCGTTGGCGCCGCCGTCGGTCCGCTCGGGTCCTCCGGCTGCGTCAGCTTCGCGAGGCCGAAGTCCAGGATCTTGACGTGCCCCTCGCGCGTGACCATGACGTTTTCGGGCTTCAGGTCGCGGTGCACGATGCCCGCGCCGTGCGCCTTGGCCAGGCCGTCAGCCAACTGCGCCGCTATTGCCAGAAGCCGCTTCGGCGACAATGGACCGTCCGTCAGGATCTCGCGCAGCGTCCGACCGTCCACCATCTCCATCGCGATGAAGGAGGCGCCACCAGACTCTCCGATGTCGTAGACCGTGACGATGTTGGGATGGTTGAGCGAAGAGGCCGAGCGCGCCTCATTGTCGAGGCGCTTCAATCGCTCCACGTTCGACGATACGGCGGCGGGAAGAACCTTGAGAGCCACCTCGCGCCCGAGTCGAACGTCTCGCGCCCTGTAGACCTCTCCCATTCCGCCCGCGCCGAGGGGCGCCAAGATCTCGAAGGGGCCGAGGCGAGTGCCGGCCGCGAGAGTCATAGGGACCGACCCGAGGATTCTAACGAGATTCTCCGTGCCCCTTCACCGCGAGGCTCGGCGCGGGCGTGCGTCGCGGAGGAGCGCCGGCCAGTTCGCGAGCACGGCAATGGGGGCGGGATCGGGCGACCCCAGATCGATGGCGAAACGCCGGCCGGACGGCTCCACGTCGAAGTCCTGATGAAGGACGGGAAGGTCTACAAGGACGCGCGCTAGGACCAAAGGGTCGGAGCATCTACTGCGGGCGCAACGAGGGCCAGTTCGCCAGAACGCGGATCGGAGCCGGATCGGGCTCGGCGACGTCCACCACGAAGCGCTGGCCGTCGGCCGCTACATCGTAATCGCGCAGGACGCCCTCCACGCGGAAGAGCGCCGACCCGACTCCGGGCTGCGGCCGCACGCCGGGCGCGATCGGCACCGCCATCACCGCTCCGTCCGGAGCGAGATAGAAGAGCTCGCGGCCATCGCGACGCCAGCGTGGCATCGTGCCTCCGTTAGACGAGACGCGGATCCGCTCGCCGGACCCGGTCACCGGCCGCAGATAGACCTCGCGGCTCCCGGATTCGTTGGAGTAATACGCCAGCCACCGGCCGTCGGGAGAGAAACGCGCGCCCTTCTCGTCGAACGGCGTCTGCGTCAGCGCCACGGCCTGTCCGTCTCCGGTCAGTGGAACCAGCCACAAGTCTCCGTTCGTGCGTCGGCTCCACTCGGTGAAGACGAGGAACCGCCCATCTGGGGAGACGTCCTCCGGACTCTGAACTCCCGGCCGCACGACCAGGGGCGCCGCGCCTTCCGGGGAACCGACCGAGACTCGATAGACGTCCGGCGGTCCCACCCAATCTCCGCGGAACAGAATAGACCGTCCGTCGGCGGACCACACCGGCGCCTTCTCGTCCCGGGGATCCAGCGTCGCGCGCGACGGCAGTCGGCGCTGGAAATCGTAGGTCCAGATGTCGGAGGAGCCTTTCTTCTCGTCGTCGATGCTCAGGGCGAGGGTCCGGCTGTCCGGCCCGATGCGGATGTGAAGGATCACTCCCGTCAACGGAAGCGCCTCCAGCTCCCGACCGGTCCGGTCCACCCACGTCAGCCGGCTCGGCCGCGTGCTCGGCTCGTAAACGACGACGCCGGTCCTCGAGGCCGAGAAGGCCGCCATGAGCGGCCCGTTGAACTGGTAGACGTGCTCGGCCAGCGTCACCGCTTCGCCGCCGGTCCGGAGCGTCCTGGTGTCGAAGAGCTGGGCGAGCAAAACGCCCTCACGAACGGAGAGGAGATTCCCGCTGGCGAGCTCCACCCGTGACGACACGTCGCCCACCGTGGTGGTCTCGGTCGAGTCGAGAGACCCGACCCGGAGCGGCAGATGCATGCGATCGCGGTTCTCCACGATGGTGACGAACAGATAGCGGCGCCCGTCCGGGAGGAAGAATGGCCACACGAGAGCTTTCTCGCCGTGCGCGAAGTCCACGGCGCGAACTCGACGAGGCTCTCCCCCGTTCGCGTCGACGGCCCACAGGCCGCTGTTCTGCATTCCGATCTGGATGAACAGGATTTGACCGGAAGATCCCCAGCTCGGAAGCGCCTCGATCCCCGCCTCGCAGATCGCCTGGGGCGGTCCGCCGGAGACCGCGATTTTCTGAAGCTTGCCGTCCGCAAAGAAGCCGACGTAGCGGCTGTCGGGAGACCAGAAGGGAGAGATGCCGCCTTCGGTCCCGGGCAGCGGGACGGCCTCGAGGGAGTCCAGCGGGCGAAGGTACAGGCGCTCCTTCTCGCTCGAGGAGCCGACGAAGACGATCCAGCGCCCGTCCGGCGAGATTGAAGAATGGGATTCGATGTCGCTCTCGCTCAAGGTCACGCCCCTCCGAAAGCCAATGGAGACGCGCATGGGTGCGGCCGCCGCCGACGGCGGGGCGGAGCGCGACGACCACTTCCACACGAGCCCGGCGGCGAGGAGGCCCGCGACGACCCACGGAAGCGCGCGCCGTGTCCGCGACGCGCGAGCCGGGGCGAGCCCGGCCGGGACGGAAACCGCCGGCACTCCGGAGCTCGCCTCGGAGAGTCGGTCCCGAACCGTCGCAAGATCCCTCGCGAGGTCTCGTGTGGACGCGTAGCGATCCTCGGGGTTCTTGGCGAGACAGCGTTCGACGATCCACCGCAGAGGCGTCGGCGTCAGCGGCGCGAGGCTCGCGAGGGGCTCGGGCTCGGTCCGGATAATCGCGGTCATCGTCTCCGGCGCGCTGTCGCGCGAGAAGGCGCGCCGCCCGGCCGCCATCTCGTAGAGAATCGAGCCCAGCGAGAACTGGTCGGATCGAAAATCGACGGGCCTGGCCAGCGCCTGCTCCGGGGACATATAGGCGATCGTGCCCATGACGGTGCCGGGCTCCGTCGCTCCGGAAACGGTCGGCGCTTTGGTCGTATGGTCGGGCCCCTCGACCTCGGCCAGCTTCGCCAGCCCGAAGTCGAGGATCTTCGCGAATCCGTCGCGCGTGACCATGACGTTCTCGGGCTTCAGGTCGCGGTGCACGATCCCGGCGGCGTGGGCGCGCGCGAGCCCGTCGGCCACCTGCGCGCCGACGGAGAGAAGCGTCCGCGGCGTGAGCGGCCCGTCGGCCAGCATCTCCCGCAGCGTCCGGCCCTCGACGAGCTCCATGGCGATGTACTCGACACCAACGGAATTGCCTATGTCGTGGATCGTGACGAGGTTCGGATGGTTCAAGGCCGACGCGGCGCGCGCCTCCTTCTCGAATCGCTTGAGCCGTTCGGGATGGGAGGCGACGTCCGCAGGCAGAACCTTGACCGCGACCTCGCGCCCCAGCCGCGAGTCCCGAGCGCGATAGACCTCGCCCATCCCGCCGGCGCCCAGGGGCGCGACGATCTCGTAGGGGCCCAATCGGGTGCCGGCGGGCAGCGGCATTGTTTCGGCGGGAGGATTCTACCGAGTCGAAACGACAGATCGGGATGAAGCCGCCAAAAAGATGGACGAACCGATCCTGCGCTAGCCTAGGCGCGTGAAGATTTCGGCGGTTGCCCTGCTGGTCGCCTGTGTCACCGGCGCCGCGGCGGGACAGGAGAAACCCGCGGATCGCCAGGGCGCCGTCCAGGAAGAGGTCGTCGTCGAGCGCGTCGTCATCGACGCGCACGTCATCGGTCCGGACGGCAACCCGATCCCGGGACTGACGCCGCAGGACTTCCGCGTCAAAGTCGACGGGCACCCGGTCACCCTCGAGGACGTCGAGTGGCTTCCGGCCGACAAACCCGAAAACGACACGTCCGCGCTCGTCGGGATCGAGACGGAAGAAGCCGAGCGATTCCGCTCGGACACACCGCCCGGCCGGCTCATCGTGATGTTCTTCCAGCACGACGGCACCCAGACGACGCGCCTGCACGGTCTGCTGCGGATGGTGCAGCAGGCCAAGCGCTTTCTCGACACGCTCCTGCCGACGGATCGCGTCGCAGTCGCGTCCTTCGACTCGCAGCTGAAGCTGCGCCAGGACTTCACCGACGATCACGAGAAGGTCGCCCGCGCGATCGAGGCTTCGATCCGCACGTCGGCGCCGCCCGAGCCGGACATGTCCGGCCGGCCGTCGATCGCGCGCTACCTGGACCGGGCCGCGGCGAAAAAGGCCGCGATTCCGGACCGGGCGATCGAGGTTCTCGCTCGGTCTCTCGAGCCGATTCCGGGCGGCAAGTCGCTGGTCTTCTTCGGCTGGGGCCTGGGCTCGACCGTCGGCGGCGTCACGGGCCCGACCGCGTCGGAGACCCAGGCGTACAACGACATGGTCTACGCGCTCGGCCGCGCTCGGGCGAACCTCTTCACTCTCGACGTCGCCGACGCGGACTTCCACACGCTCGAGGACTACCTGAAGCAGGTCTCCCAGCTGACCGGCGGACGCTACGAGAAGACGCACCTCTTCCCCTCGCTCGCCATGGAGCTCGTCCGCCGAACGATCTCGGGGCGTTACGTCCTCGTGATCGTCAAGCCTCGCGGCACTCGCGGCGACCACACGATCGAGGTCGACCTGGTCGGCCGCAAGGGATACGTCTATGCCCGGCAGTATTACCAGGACTAGATCGGTCTCGCGTCAGGGCCGATATACGAGGAACGCGTAGCCGCGCGTCGAGCGAATCCGCGGCGCGTCGCTCGACACGTAGGCGACACCGGCGCGAAACGTCACGCGCCGATCCGCCTCGGAGGGGATCAGGCGCTCGAGGCGGATTTCGGCTCCCGTGACGCGGATCGCGGGAGGCCGCTCAGGGCCGCTCCACGCCCGCAGCCACTCGCCATAGAAGACGACGGGGACTTCCTCCCCTTCGAGCTCTACGCGGAAGGACTCGAACCTTTCGCCGAGCTGGACCGCCGCCGGAAGCGCCGGACTCGCGATCCGATTGCGATCCAGGCCGGGCGGCAGAATCGTCGAAGGGACTCCGCCGATGGAGAAGAGATCGAAGACCGTCGGCTCGCCCGTGGTTCCGCCGGTCCGCGCTCCGGCCGAGAGGCTCACGAAGGGAGTCAGTCCCGACAGGCGCGCGCCGACGAAGCCCTGGCTCCAGAAATGCTGGTCCGTGGTTCCGGCAGAGCCCTGCGCCTCGGCGTCGGTACCGAAACCGAAGCCGTCTCGCGTTCGGCGAAACGCGACGCGTCCGGCCGTCGAGCCGAGCGATCGCCAGAATCGGTCGCCCGTGGAGAACGCATCGACCCGCGTGCCGCCGCCGCCCAGCTCGGCGCGCACGCCGCCCCACGCGAACGGGCGCCCCCACGAGAGACCCAGATATCCGCCCGCGCGCTCCTCGTCGAGCTCGGGACGGGCGACGAGACTCTGGCGGCCGGGCTTCTCGATCGCGGAGAAGAGGTAGCCGGAGACTTCGAGAAGCGAACCGCGCCACGCAGCCGCGAGAGCGCCGCCGCGCGGTCCCGCGGCGTCGCCCACCGAGCCGGCGGCGAGCCAGCGCAGCCGTCCGACGACGTCCGCGCCCTCGACGCCGAGCTGCGCCGAGTTGCCGGAGGGACTCACGGAGAAGCCGATGAGCGGACGAAGCGTCATCGTGCGCCAGGCAGAGTAGGGTTCGGAACGCAGTCCCCCCTCACCCTTGCCCTCTCCCTCATTCCCGCTCTCTCCCCCGCGGGGGAGGGTTGGGGTGAGGGGGGCGAGCGAGGCGAACTCCACCGGCTTCGTCGCCTCGAGATCCAGCCGGCGGATGTTCACACCTTTCGCCGTGAAATCGAGGAAGTACAACGACCGGCCATCCGGCGAAGGCGCCGGTGAGAACGCGCCGCCGGTGACACGCGTCCACGCCCGCGTCTCTCCTCCGGCGACCGAGACGTCGTGCAGATTCCGGATCCCCGATCCGTCGGCCGCAACCCAGATTCGTGATCCGTCCGGACTCCACGCCGGCTCCGCGACCGCTTCGCCCGGAAGCGGCAGCTCGGTCGCCGCGCCGCCCGCAGCCGGCAGCCGCGCCAGGCGCCAGCGGCCGCCCCGGTGCACCAGCACGGCGATCTCACGTCCGTCCGGCGAAAAACGCGGGTGATTCCAGACCAGCCAGTCCTCCGAGGAGCCCGCCGACGCCGGAAGCGGCGTGACGGCTCCCGTCTCGAGATCGACGCTCACGAGCGAAGAGATTCCGAAACGGTTCCGCACGGCGACGGCGCGGCGGCCGTCGGGAGAAGGGTCCGCGTCGGCGACGCTCGCGTCGCGCGTGACTCGCCGCACCGTTCCTGCGCTCGGGCTCCACAGGTACAGGTCCCAGATCAGAACTCCTTCGGCATCGGGCGCCCGCCGGGCGAAGAGCACCTCGCCTCCGCCCGGCATCCATCTCGGGTCGGATGCCGAGTAGCCGTTCGCGCGCGGCAGCGTCCATCGCGGCGGCCCCTCGACCGAGCCCTCCGCGAGATCCCAGACGGCGATGAAGCTCGACCGGGGACTCGAGTCGCGACGCGCGAGAAGGCGGGTCCCGTCCGGACTCACCGACGGCGACGCCGTTCCGCCCTCGAGACGACGCCACAGCTCTCCTTCCACGAGCCCTTCCTTCTCCAGCCGTTCGCCCTGCTCGAGAGCGCGCGCTTTCACGTCCTGCTGGAACGACTCGTAGAGCTCCTTCGGCGAGCCTCCCCAGATGGAGCGAAACGCGCCATCGAAGCTGCGCCAGCCTTCGAGCGCCCGCCAGAGCTCGCGAAAGCGGCCGGCTCCCCCGCGCGCGTCCAGCCAACCGATGTACGCCGAACCGACCAGGTACGCGAGGGATCCGGAAAGCCAGCCTCGCGTCGAGGAGAGCTTTCCGTACGAGGGGAGCCTGTCTTCGATCGCGAGCCGGCGCAGGACCATCTCCTGATACGGCGAGTTCGGACGGCCCGATCCCGTCAGCTCTCCCTCGATGAGCGTCGCATACCCCTCGTAGACCCAGCGCGGACAGCCGAACGCGAGCGGCCCGAGCGGCGCCGGAGAGGCGCGCACGAGGAGCGAGAGCGGGCCCTCGCCCGGCCTGGCGAGGTGAACGACGTGCGCGAGCTCGTGCACCGAGAGAAGGTCGATCCAGTCGGAGAAGCGCGCGGTGTCGGAATCCGCCTCCGGCGGATACGCCCAGAGGACGATCTGCGGGCGATCGAGCCACGGGATCGCCGCGCCGTTCGCCGCGCCCCGCGGGTCGCGCACGATCACGTCGATGGGAAGCGGCGGTGATCCGCCCACGAGCTCCGTCACCCGCGGATATGCGGCTTCGAGAGACCCGGCCGCGTGCCTCGCGAACGCCTCGAACTCGCCCGGGAAGGCGACGCGGAAGTGCGCCGTCGAGAGCGTGCGCCAGTCGGCGGCAGGCCCTTGCGCCAGAACGGAAGAGGTCAGAGCCAAGGCGAGGAGCGCGACGAGCCGGCCGCGGCGCATTCGGCGCAGAGGCTATCAGGCGGTCGAGTCAGTTACACTGCGCGAACCGGTTCCGAGGAGGACACGATGATGCGACGCTTTTCCGCGCACGCCGCGCTCTGGCTGGCGTTCGCGCTGACGCTCTCCGCGCCACCGGCGCGAGCCGCCGACGCATGGACTCCGATCGGCCCGGAGGCCGGACAGGTCGACGTGCTCGTTCTGGATTCCTCGGCGCCCGGCACGCTCTACGCGGGAACCTCCGGCGGCGGCCTCTTCAAGACGATCGACGGCGCGGCCACGTGGAGGCCGCTGTCCGGCGTTCCGCGTGACGCGGTCGTCACCGCCGTGGCCCTCGAGCCGTCGCGGCCTTCGACCGTCTGGGCGGCGACCGATTCCCACGGCGTCTTTCGAAGCGCCGATGGCGGTGCGATCTGGAAGCGCGTGCTCGACGCCGACCGCCAGTCGTGGACCGCGATCGCGATCGATCCCAAGGGCACCGTCTACGTCGCCGGCGACACGGGGCCGCTCGACGGCGTCCATCGGACCAGCGACGGCGGCGCGACCTGGAAGCGCTCGACCGCGGGCTTTCCCCATAACCACCGCATCTTCGCTCTCGCCCTGGACCCGAAGACGCCGACGACGCTCTACGCGGGCCTGGGCGGCGATGGCGTCTTCAAGTCGACCGACGGCGGCGTGAACTGGGGCCCGTCGAACACGGGCATCGAGCGCGAGCACGTCCGGGTTCTCGCGATCCCGCCCTCGCGCCCCACGACGATCTTCGCGGGGACGAGTTCCGAGTTTTTCGAAAGCGACGATTCCGGAGAAAAGTGGTCGGAGGCACGGCCGGGAAGCTGGACACACGAGGGCGCTTTGGCGTTCGCGTTCGACCCGAAGGATCCGTTCACGTTCTGGGTCGCGATCCCCAACCACGTCATCAAGACCGAGGACGGCGGCCGCAGGTGGACGGACGTGGCGAAGGGTTTCAACTGGATCAACTTCAGCGCGCTCGCGCTCGAACCGTCGGGAGCGATGTACGCCGGCACCAACCGCGACGCGGTCCTGAAGACCACCGACGGGGGAAGGAACTGGCTGGCGGCCTCCGGCGGACTCCGCGCCGTCGGCGTCAACGCGCTGGCCGTGGACGCCTCCGCGCCCGGCACGATCTACATCGGCTCCGTTCAGGGCAACGTGACGAAGACGACCGACGGCGGAAAGACGTGGACGCGCAAGGGCGAAGGCATGGAGACGACGGACGTGCGCTCGATCGCGATCCTTCCCGGCGCACCGAAGATCCTGATCGCCGGAGCCGACGAGGGGATCTACCGGAGCGAAGACGCAGGCGAAACGTGGACCCTCGCGCACAAGGGCGACTTCTCTCTTTACGGAGGCGTGCAGGCGATCGCGCTCGACGGGGCCGACCCCGCGACCGTATACGCCCGCGATGCCGAAACGATCTACAAGTCCACCGACCGCGGCAAGTCGTGGACCGTTATGCCCGGGAAGCTCGAGCACGGCGGCACTCTCACCGGTCTCTTCGGATTCGCCGCGGTGCCTGGTTCGGCCGGGACCCTCTTCGGGAGCACGTATGCCGGGCTGTTCAAGACGACCGACGGCGCGAAGACCTGGTCGAAGTCGGGAGAGGGAACCGTGGGACTCCTCGACACCCGCATCCAGTGCCTCGCCGTGGATCCCGCGTCGAAGGCGATCTACGCCGGCACCGAGGGAGAGGGTGTCTTCAAGAGCCGGGACGGAGGCGCGACCTGGGCGCCGGCTGGGAAGTTCGGACGGGTCAGCGTGCAGTTCCTGCGGATCGACCCCGACGGCAGCGCGATCGACGCGGCCGTCTGGAAGAAGGGGGTCTTTCGATCGACCGACGGCGGCGCCACGTGGGCGCGGATCGGCGGAGAGCCGCCGCATCCCGACGTTCTCACGCTGGCCTCCGACCCCTCCGCTCCCGGACGGCTCCTGGTCGCGACGGGCGGCGGCAGCGTGTGGAGGCTCGACACGGCCGCGCTCGAGAAGCCGGACAAACCGGTTCCGGCCGCGACGCCGCGCCCCGCCCGCAAGAAGCCGTAACCTTCCGTTCCGGCGGGCGTCTCCCCTCTTCGACAGGGAGGACCCATGACGAAATCCCGTCTCCAGATCGCGCTCCTCGCCCTTCTCCTCGTCGTTCCGACCGCATCCCGCGTTTCCGCCGGCGACGATCCGACGCACCCGCCCAAGGTGCACAAGGAGAAGAAGAAAAAAGTCGTCGTGAAGACGCCCGAACAGGAGATCGTGGTGGGCGACGACGGCTTGTTCGTCGAGGGGGACTTCGATCCCGAGCTGTTCGCCGACCTGAACGATTTCCAGGACATCGAATTGCCGGGCAAGGTCCAGTGGATGTCCGCCGGCGGCTACATCGGCGTGCGTCCGATTCCCATGACTCCCGAGCTGCGGACGCATTTCGGGGCGCCCGAGGACGCGGGCGTCTTCGTGGGCAGCGTCGAGAAGGACGGCCCCGCCGAGAAGGCCGGGCTGGCCGTGGGCGACATCGTGACCGCGGTGGACGGAAACGCGATCGAGTCGCCAAGGCAGCTCGCGCGCGCCGTGCGCCACCGGAAAGACGGCGAGACGATCCAGGTCGAGATCCTCCGCGGAGGATCCAAGAAGACCCTCGCGGTGCAAGTCGCGCAGCGTCCGCAGGACGAGATGCGCATCGGCGACCTCGGCGTCGGCAAGCGCGGAAAGCGCATCTGGATCTCCCCGCCGGAGCCGCCGGAGCCCCCGGAGCTGCCGGCCGCGCCCTACTTCGAGCGGCGTCGCGAGCTCGAGGAGAGGATCCACGCGCTCGAGAAGCGCATTCAGGAGCTGGAGAGCCGGCTTCCAAAGTAAGAAGAGGCGCAGACCCGGCCTTCGAACCTCGAGGCCGGGTCATTTTTTGTCCGGGAGACCGCGCGCCGCCGGTCCGTGGTACAAGAGTTGCGGGCCATGCGCGTTTGACGAGCAGCGACCCGCGCCTCTCGGATCGGGGCCGAGACGGCATCGCCGTCGCGCTTCTCCTTCTTCTCTTCCTGGCGCAGTGGGGAGCCTTCGTGTTCCGCGACCGGATGTTCTACTTCCGGGACCTCTCCTTCTTCTCGGCGCCGCTGCTCGTCGAGGTCGCGCAGCAGTGGAGGTCGGGCCACTTCCCGGCCTGGAACCCGCACCTCGCCTGCGGGGCGCCGCTCGCCGCCAATCCCAACGCCGGCGTCTTTCTGCCGGATTCCGTGCTGGTGCCGCTCTTCGGGGGCTGGCTCGTGGGCGTGAAGATCCTGCTGCTCGCGCGGCTGCTTTTCGCGCCGCTGGCGGCCTACGCGGCGATGCGGGCCGCGAGAATCGGCCCCGCGGGAGCGTGGCTTGCGGCGGCGGCGGTCTCCCTTTCGGGCCCCGTCGCCACGACGCTGTCGAGCTTCCCGGCGCACCTCTTCGGCGCGATCGTGTTCCTCCCTCTGGCCGCCGCGGGTGCGCGTCTCTCGGATGGATCCGCCGGACGCAACACCTTCACGGCCGCGGCGCTTCTCTTCGCGCTGGCGATCCTTTCCGGAAGCCCGGAGATCGCGGTCCAGACAGCGATCCTGTTCCTGATCTGCTCGGTCGCGAGGCCGTGGCTGCGGAGTCTCGGCCGCACGGTTTTGGCGCTGGTCTGCGGGACGCTGATCGCGGCGCCGCTCCTGGTGCCGGCGGCGGGCCTCTATCCCAGAACGCCGCGGGGCCTCGGATGGCGGCTCTCCACCTCGCCGGGATTTCTCTCCTTCTCGCCGGCGCGGCTGGTGGAGTTTCTCTGGCCCGGCTTCCTCGGCGACCCGGCGGCCGCCGAGCCCCTTTCTTACTGGGGACGCGGAATCTCCAACGGATCGACGCCGTACCTGCTCTCCGTCGCCATCGGACTGCTGCCGTGGGCGCTGCTTCCCCTGGCGCTGCGACGCCCCTTCGGCCGACGGCTCGCCGTCACGGCGGGACTCTTCATGCTGCTTTCCTTCGGAGGCTTCCTTCCCGGCGCCGAGCTCCTGCTGCGCCTTCCTCCCTTCACGACGCTGCGCTACCCGGAGAAGTGGCAGCTCGGCGCGACGTTCTGTCTCGCGGCGATGGCCGGCGTGGGACTCGACGAGCTCCGCCGGGGCGCGCTCCGAAGCGTCTCGATTCCGCGCGCCATCGCCCTCGCCGCGCTTGCGCTTTCGGCGGCTCTCGGCGCCGCGGTCCTGTGGGCGCCCGAGTTCGTCCTGCGCGCCATGCGCTCGGCGGGACTACTCGAAGCGAGCTTCCCGTCGAGCGCCGAAGCCGCCGTGCGGCGCGCTCTGGAGCGGGAGGCGCTCTTCGCCATCCTCGTCGCCGCGGCCCTTCTGGCGATCCTGTGGCTTTCCCGGCGGCCCCGGCTCGCGCCGGCGGTGCCGGCGCTGCTCATCGGTCTGCTCGTCGCCGAGCGTCTCCCGCGCGTCGTCGGAAGCGTGCCCGCCACCTCGCTCGCCTGGTTCCGCGCGCAGCGGCGCGTCGTCGCGCCCGTCCTGATCCAGCAGCGCAACGGCCGCTTCTATTACGACCGCGAAGCGACCAATGAAGTGGATCCGTTCCGCCCGTTCACGGGCACGCTCTTCGGTCTCTCGTACGCGGGCAACACGGACGTCGATCAGTTCTCCGACGCCCGTTCGCGCGGGCTCGCGGAGACGATGCAGCGCCTGCCCTTCTCCGACGACCGAAAGGTCTCGCTTCTGCGCCTCGCCGACGTCCGCGTCGTGGACACCGACGATCCTGCCGCCGCCGACCGGCCCGAGCTGGAGCTCCTGGGGGAGGGATCCGGCGGACGCCGCTTCTATCGGGTCAAGGATTCCGCGCCGGCGCGCCTCTTCTTCCGGACCCTCGGCTTCTCCGCTCCCGGCCAGGCTCTCGGCGGCATGCTGACGGAGCGGTTCCCGATCGAACAGGCGGCCGCGGTCGAAGGCGATGCCGTCGCGGCGGCCGCGCCCGGCCGCCACGCCGTCGGCGCGCTCGAATGGCTCGCGCCCGACGAGTTCGAGCTGGACGTCGAGACGGAGCAGCCCGCGTGGCTCCAACTGTCGGTAACGTTCGATCCCAACTGGAAGCTCGATCTCGACGGAAACCCCGTCGCCGGAGCCCCGTCGGATCTCGCCTACCTCGGCCTGGCGGTTTCACCGGGCCGCCACCGGCTGCACGGCAAGTATTCCGACCCGAGATTCCTCGCCGGCGGCGCGATCGCCGTCGCGACTCTGGCCGGCCTGGCCCTTGCGGCTCGGCGCCGCCCCGAGGCGCCGACGATAGGATAGGAGGAAAATGCCGCACGCCGACCAGGAACACGGGCTCCGGCGCGATCTCACTCTCTTCGACACGATCAATCTGGTCGTCGGCACGATCATCGGCTCCGGAATCTTCCTCGTGCCGTCGGAGATCGCGCGCGCCGTCCACACGCCGGGGTGGATGCTCGCGGTCTGGGTGATCGGCGGCGTTCTGACCATGCTGGGCGCTCTGTCGCTCGCCGAGCTCGGCGCGGCGCTGCCGGAAGCCGGAGGCATCTACACGTTCATCACGCGGGGCTTCGGCCGCCTCTGGGGATTTCTCTGCGGCTGGATGCTCTTCACGGTGGCCACGTCCGGCTCGATCGCGACGCTCGGCGCGGCCTTCCCGATCTATCTCGGCGCGTTCGTGCCGCTGACGCCCGTGACGTCCAAGCTCGCGAGCATTGCGGCGATCGCGCTGCTGACCTGGATCAACGTCATCGGCGTGAAGAACGGCGCGCGCGTCGGCAACGTGCTGACGGCTCTGAAGGTCGGCGGGCTCGTCGTGATGGTCGCCGTGATCTTTCTCATACAGGGTCCGGGTCCGGCCGCCGCGGCGCCCATTCCGCCTCTTCCTTCGGGCCCCGTGCCCGTGGCAGCGATCGGCGTGGCTCTCGTGGCGGTGCTCTGGGCCTACGAGGGCTGGCACGACATCAGCTTCGCCGCCGGCGAGATCCACGAGCCGCAGAAGAATTTTCCGAGGGGCGTGATCCTGGGCGTCGCCATTGTCATCACGCTCTATCTGCTGGCCAACCTCGCGTACCTGCGCGTGCTCACTCCCGCGGAGATCGCCGCGACCGACCGCGTGGCGCTCGCCGCCATGACGCGGATCACGGGGGATTGGGGCGGAAAGCTCCTGACCGCGGCGATCCTCTGCTCGATTCT
Organism: Acidobacteriota bacterium; assembly: GCA_046725935.1. GTDB lineage: Bacteria > Acidobacteriota > Thermoanaerobaculia > UBA5066 > Gp7-AA6 > DAHUXD01. The sequence continues at coordinate 23,427 of JBKOZO010000127.1, forward strand.
GGGCGCGATGAACGCACTGATCCTCGCGGGGCCTCGCGCGTACTACCAGATGGCCAAAGACGGACTTTTTATCGAGCGCGTCTCGCGCGTTCATCCGCGTTGGCGGACTCCGGTCGAGGCGCTCCTGTTCCAGGGTCTCTGGTCGGCGTTTCTGGTCCTCTTCATCGGCGGCTTCTCGCAGCTCTTCACCTACGTGATCTTCGGCGGATGGATCTTCTACGCCCTCGCGGTCCTCTCAGTCATCGCTCTGCGGCGCAAGGAGCCGGGGCTTCCGCGCCCGTTCCGCGTGCCCGGCTATCCGCTCGTCCCGCTCCTCTTCGCGGCCACGGCCTTCGCGATCGTGGTCAACACCCTGATTGCGACACCTCGCGAGTCGCTCCTCGGCCTCGCGTTCATCGGGCTCGGGATCCCGATCTACTGGCTCCAGAAGGCGTTCCGGCGGCGGCGGGCCTAGCCGCCGCGCATCCGCGCGTCCCGCCCGACCGGCTCTCAGTCCTCGAGCTCGCCGAACTTGCCGGCCTGGAAGTCGACCATCGCCTGGCGGATCTCGCCCTCCGTGTTCATGACGAACGGGCCGTAGGCCACGACGGGTTCCTCGATCGGTTCGCCGGCGAGCAACAGCAGCTGCGCCTCGGACCTCGCCTCGACGGGGATGCGCTCGCCCGCGTTGGCGAAGACGACGAACTCGTTTTCGGATGCGGTCTCACCGCTGACGGCGATCTCGCCCTTCATGACCAGCAGCGCGGCGTTGTGGCGGGCGGGAACGTCGATGTCCGCGCGCCCCTCCTCCACGAGCCGGATGTCGAGCATGGTGACCGGTGTGAACGTTTTCGCCGGACCACGCACGCCGAGGTACTCGCCCGCGATCACGCGCACGGTTCCCGCGCCGTGCGGCAGGCTCGCTACGCCGATCCGATCCGCCGTGATGGTCTGATAGCCAGGCGGGTCCATCTTGTGAGCCCGCGGCAGGTTGACCCAGATCTGAGCCATCTGAATCGTGCCGCCGCGGCGGGCGAAGCTCTCCTCGTGGTACTCGCGGTGCAGGATGCCCGAGGCCGCCGTCATCCACTGGACATCGCCGGGCCCGATGACGCCGCCCTTGCCGGTCGAGTCGTGGTGGGCGACGCTGCCCTGGAAGGCGATCGTGACGGTCTCGAATCCGCGGTGGGGGTGCGGGCCTACGCCCCGCCGCGCGTTCGCCGTCGGCGGGAATTCCCGCGGCGCGCCGTAGTCGAGGAGCAGAAACGGGCTCAGCTTGCGCTGGGCGTCCGGGATCGCGTTGAAGAAGCCGGAGACGTAAAATCCGTCGCCCACCCAGTGGGGACGGGGCGCCGCGACCACACGGTCGATCCGGCGGACTTCGGTCGAAACGGTCGGAGCGGTCATCGTTGCCCTCACGCCGCGATATACGCCCCGGCGAGCCCTGAGGGTTCCGTGAGCCTCACGCCCGGCGGCCTCGAACGACTCGCGGATGATCGAGCCGGGGCTCCCCCGGCCTTTCCGGGTGCCCGGCTATCCCTTCGTCCCGCTCCTCTTCGCGGCCACCGCCTTCGCGATCGGGGCCAACACGCTGGTCGTCACACCCCGCGAGTCGATCCTGGGCCTCGCGTTCATCGCGCTGGGGATCCCGGTCTACTTCTCCTGCGCGCGCTCAAGCGCCGCCGCGCCACCTCGTCCCATCAGTCGTGAGAGAGGATGGTAACGTTTCTGCAATGCTTTCTTCGAGAGTTCGCTCGTCGCAGGTCGCAGCCGCTCGGGTCATCGCACAGCCATGAACTACGGCTTCCTCATCGACAACCGCAAGTGCATCGGCTGTCACGCCTGCTCGACTGCGTGCAAGTCGGAGAACGAGGTGCCGCTCGGCGTCAACCGCACGTGGGTCAAGTATGTCGAGAAGGGACAGTTCCCGGACACCCGCCGCTACTTCCAGGTCACCCGCTGCAACCACTGCGCGGACCCGCCCTGCGTGCCTATCTGCCCTACGAAGGCCATGTACCAGCGCGAGGACGGGATCGTCGAGTTCGACTCGGATATCTGCATCGGCTGCAAGGCTTGCATGCAGGCTTGCCCCTACGACGCGGTCTACATCGACCCGGACTCCGGCACGGCCGCCAAATGCCACTTCTGCGCGCACCGCACGGACGTCGGGTTGGAGCCCGCCTGCGTCGTCGTCTGCCCCGTCCACGCCATCATCGCGGGCGACATCGACGACGGGGGCTCGGAGATCTCGCGCCTGCTCTCGACCCATGAGGTGAGTGTCCGCAAGCCCGAACAGAACACGCGACCCAAGCTGTTCTACATCGAGGCGGAACAATCGGCGATCCTCCCGACGGCAGCGGCCCAGGATTACGGGATGCTCTGGGCACAGCAGCCGGGGCAGGGGAATGGCGGAAGCGGACATGGGGACTGGCGCGGCCCCATTCAGATCGCTCGGGGCAAAATGGCGGGCGCGCTGCTACGCTCGGCGCGGCCTGCTTCCCGAAGGTCGAGCGCTCCGCGAGAGACCTACAACGTCCCGCACCGCGTCCCCTGGCACTGGCAGGTGCCCGCCTATCTCGTCACCAAAGCGATCGGCACGGGCGCGTTTCTCCTGGCCGCGGCTGGAGTTGCCCTGGGGCTTCTGCCCTCCGTCCCGCTCTTTACGACGATCGCTTCCTTCCTGGCGCTCCTCTTCGTCGGCGTCACCGTAGGCTTGCTGGTGTGGGACCTGGATCGCCCGGATCGGTTCTGGACCATCCTGATTCGCCCGCAGTGGCAATCCTGGCTGACACGAGGAGCGGTCATCCTCATCGCTTTCACGGTCGTGGCCGGCTTCTCGTGGGTCCTTCACCTGTCGGGCTCGGCCGAGCTTGCCGGGCACCTCCGATGGCCCGGCGTCCTGCTCGCCATCCTCTCGGCGGTCTACACCGCGTTCCTCTTCGCACAGGCCGAGGGGCGCGACCTCTGGCAGAGCACGCTGCTCCCCTGGCACCTCTTCGTACAGGCCGTCATGGCAGGGGCCGCGGCCCTCTCGATCGCGGGCCTTTTCGTGGAGCTCTCCCCCGAGGCGGTCCGGTTTCTCTCCTGGACGCTCGGTTTGAGTCTGGTCGTCAACCTCTTGCTGACGGCCGGCGGCGAGTTCGCTGTGCCCCACGCCAGCTCCGTCGCGGCCACGGCCGCGCGCATGATCACCCACGGACGCTACGCCCCCTTCTATTGGGGGAGCCTCGCGGGCGGGCTGGCTCTGCCACTCGCCGCGATCCTCCTGGCCGGCGGATCCGCCGCGGTGCTCGCCGGAGCGGGCGCGTTGTCCCTGGCCGGACTCTTCGCCTACGAGTGGGCATTCGTGATGGCCCCGCAGCAAGTTCCGAACAGTTGACGCGCCGGGAGGTGACCATGACGGAACCTGCGAACCCCAAGCGCCTTCCGCCGCAAGCCACGGATGCCGGGCAACGGATGCAGCAGTACCCGCCTCCGGAGACCTGGGACGACTGGGTCGAGTGGGACCAGAGGCAGTGGCCGAGGAAGGTGTCTCGTCACTACATGCTCGTTCCGACGGTCTGCTTCAACTGCGAGTCGGCCTGCGGGCTACTGGGCTGGGTGGACAAAGAAACGTTTCAGGTGCGCAAGTTCGAAGGCAACCCGGCGCATCCCGGAAGCCGCGGGCGCAATTGCGCAAAAGGGCCGGCGACCCTCAACCAGGTCAACGACCCGGACCGGATTCTCTATCCCTTGAAGCGCGCCGGCAAACGCGGGGAGGGCCGCTGGGTGCGTGTGTCCTGGAAGGAAGTGCTCGAAGACATCGGCGGGCGCATCCGGCGCGCGTTCCAGGAGGGACGCCAGAACGAGGTCATGTACCACGTTGGCCGGCCCGGACACGACGGCCTAATGGAGTGGATTCTGCCGGCCTGGGGTGTGGACGCGCACAACTCGCACACCAACATCTGCTCGTCCGGCGCGCGCGCGGGATACGCCTTCTGGATGGGGTTTGACCGCCCGAGCCCCGACCACGCCGCCGCCAATGTCATTCTCCTGATCAGCAGCCACCTGGAAACGGGGCATTACTTCAACCCCCACGCGCAGCGGATCGTCGAAGGGCAGATGGCCGGGGCGAAGCTGATCGTCTTCGACACGCGCCTCTCCAACACCGCCTCGAGAGCCGACACCTGGATCGCCCCGTGGCCCGGCTCGGAAGCCGCAATCCTGCTGGCGATCGCCAACCATCTCATCTCGACGAACCGCTACGACCGGGATTTCGTCCGCAAATGGGTGAACTGGGAAGAGTATCTGCGCCTGGTCCACCCGGACTCGCCGGTCACCTTCGAGTCCTTCGAGACGGCGCTGAAGAGCCTGTACGCGAAGTACACCTTCGAGTTCGCCGCCCGTGAGTCGGGGGTCGAGGCCCGCGTCTTGAGGGGCATCGCCGAGGACGTGGCCAACTGCAGCGGGAAGCTCGCGGCACACAACTGGAGGAGCGCCGCCGCGGGAAACCTCGGGGGCTGGCAGGTCGCGCGCTGTCTCTTCTTGCTGAGCGTCCTGACGGGCTCGATCGGTGTCGAGGGCGGCACCTCGGCCAATGCTTGGGACAAGTGGGTGCCTCGGCCGCACCGGCTCGCCCCTCACGTGAAGCGCTGGAACGAGCTGACCTGGCCCGGAGAATACCCGCTCTCCTACTTCGAGATGAGCTTCCTTCTCCCGCACTTCCTGAAGGAGGGACGCGGGAAGCTCGATGTCTATTTCTCCCGCGTCTACAACCCGATGTGGACGAACCCGGACGGGTTTACCTGGCTGGAGGTCCTGCGGGATGAATCGAAAATCGGTCTCCATGTGGCCCTGACCCCGACCTGGAGCGAGACGGCCTGGTGGGCGGACTACGTGCTGCCCATGGGACACGGCTCCGAGCGGCACGACCTGATGAGCCAGGAGACGCACGCGGGGCAATGGATCGCCTTCCGACAGCCCGTTCGCCGGGTCGCCCTGGAGCGGGTCGGCAAGAAGGTCCACCGCACTTACGAGGCCAATCCGGGGCAGGTCTGGGAAGAAACGGAGTTCTGGGTGGATCTTTCCTGGGAGATCGATCCCGACGGCTCTCTGGGCATCCGCCAGTACTTCGAGTCTCCGTATCGTCCCGGCGAGCGCATCACGATGGACGAGTACTTCGGTTGGATGTTCGAGAACTCCGTGCCGGGCCTGCCGGAAGCGGCGGCGAAAGAAGGTCTGACGCCCCTCGCCTACATGCGCCGGAACGGTGCGTTCGAGATCCGCGCCGGAGCAGAGGCCGAGTTCGAGCGCCCTCTTTCGCCGGAGGAAGTGGCCGCTGCGCACGTCGACGAGAAGACGGGGATTCTCTACACGAGCGTTCCGGCCTCGCCACCCAAGAACATCGTCCCGACACCGGCGCCCGTGGCGACGGAGCTCGGCCGTCCCATCGGCGTGATGATCGACGGAGTCCCGCAGTTTGGCTTCCGCACTCCCTCGCGTAAGCTCGAGTTCTACTCCACGACGCTCGCGGAGTTCGGCTGGCCGGAGCTGGCGATCCCGGAGTACATTCGAAGCCACGTCCATCCGGACTCCGTCGACCGCGCGGCGAACGAGTTCGTCCTGCTTTCGACCTATCGCCTCCCGACCCTGATCCACACGCGCAGCGCCAACGCCAAGTGGCTGGTCGAGATCTCTCATTCCAACCCGACCTGGATGCATACGTCCGATGCCGCGCGGCTCGGTTTGGCAACCGGCGATCTCCTTCGCGTTCGGACCGAGATCGGCTACTTCGTGGACAGGGTCTGGGTCACCGAGGGGATCCGCCCCGGCGTCATCGCCTGCTCGCACCACCTCGGCCGCTGGCGGCTGGCCGAAGGAGAAGGGGCCAGCCGCATGGCCTCCGCCCTGGTGGAGTTGAAAGAGTCGGACGGCCGATGGGACCTCCGGCAGCGCAAGGGCGTCGGCCCTTACAAGTCTTCCGACCCCGACACCGAACGCATCTGGTGGACCGACGCCGGGGTGCATCAGAACCTGACCTTTCCCGTGCAGCCCGATCCTGTGAGCGGGAGCCACTGCTGGCATCAGAAGGTGAAAGTCACGCGGGCAGAGCCGCAGGACCGCTACGGGGACGTTCACGTGGACACGCACGAGTCTCATGAGGTCTTCAAGCGCTGGCTGGCCCTGACGCGCCCACCGAAGGGCGGGTGGCGGCGGCCGCACTGGATGTTGCGCCCCTTCCGCCCGGACACGGAGGCGTACCGTTTTGCTCCCTCTTCCCCTGCGGGGGGGTCCGGAGGGTCGGAGTGAAGGACGTGCCCGGGGTTTCTCTCGACTTATTGTCCCGCCTCTGGCTTCGCGAGCCGGATTCCCTGGCACTTGCCGCCGCCCGAGGGCTCCCGTTGCTGGCGCCGCATGCCGACGAGCCGGCTGTGATGGCACCCGCGTACACGGACCTCTTCCTGCTGAACGTCTATCCCTACGGCACCGCCTTTATCGACCCTTCGGGCGAGCTGAACGGGCCGGCCGCCTGTCAAGCAGCGCGACGCTACGAGGACCGGGGCTTTCGCCCGCCGGAACTTTTCGAAGTCGGCGCGCCCGATCACGTCGGCCTCTGCCTGGGGTTTCTCGAACATCTCGCACGAGGCGGGCAGGAGGACCTCGAGTTCTCTTCCTTTCTCCTGGAGTGGGTCCCGATCTGCTGTCTTGCCGTCGAACGGGAGCCCTCCGCTCATCCCTTCTACAGGGCCGTGGCTGCGGCCACGCGAAGGCGCCTCATGGAGCACATTCCGGAGTCTGTTTCGCAGGCCTCCGAGCCGGAAGAGAGCGCCCCGCAGAGCACGGACCCGGAGCAGGAGGTCGGTCTCTCCCATATCGTTCGCTTCCTCCTCGCTCCGGCGCGATCGGGTCTTTTTCTGTCCCGCGCGAGACTCGGCCAGCTGGCCAGAGCGGCCGGGATGCGCCTCCCGTTCGGTTCTCGGTTCGACGTGGCGCGCATGCTCTATCAAACGGCAGGAGAAGGCGGCAAGGTGGGGACGGTCCTGGATCTGCTCGGGGTGGAGCTCGCGGTCTGGGAGGCCGCGTATCGAGCATGGGCCGAGGAGCACCGGCGATGGGCCCCTCTCGCCGCTCGATGGCTCCATCGGACCGGAGAGACCGGCCGCATGATCGGGCAAATGCGGAAGATCCTCGAGAACCCGCCGGAGCTGGAGTACACGGATGGACGAAGCGGAGAGGGCTCCGAGTAGCTTCCCCCGCAACGCCTGATCCGGACTACCGCGCCCCGGCGGCCTCGAACGACTCGCGGATGATCGCGAGCGCCTCCTCGACGTCGGTCCGTCCGACGTTCAGGGCAGGCGCGACGCGGAAGACGTTGCCCTCCAGGCCGCTCTTGCCGATCAGGAGTCCGCGTTTGCGGGTCTCCTCGAAGACGCGGTTGGTCATGACCTTGTTCGGGGTGCGATTCCCGGCGGTCTCGTCTTCGACGAGCTCGATCGCCTGCATCAGGCCCATGCCGCGGACGTCGCCGACGTTTCGCGGGAAGCGGCGCTTCAGCTCCTCGAAGCCGTCGCGCAGGATGGCCCGCGGGCAACTCTCGGCGGCTCGCCCTCACGGGCGCCGGGATCCAGACCTCCGCGTTGCCGATGGCTGCCCGGCGCCGCGTCCGCGCGACCGATCGGCTTCCGCGACCAGCTCGGTGAAGAGCTCCTGGACCTTCTTCCGCGCGTCGGCGAGCGCGATCCGACCCGCCCGCGTCGCCCGGTACGACCGGCGGCCCGGCCCCTTCGATCTCTCCCCGCTCGACTTCAGGTAGCCGGCTTCCTCCAGGCCGTGCAGCATCGGATAGATCGTTCCGGGGCTCAGGTCGTAGCCGTGGCGCCGCAGCTCCCGGATGATCCCGAGGCCGAAGACGTCGCCCTCCGCCGCGTGGTGGAGGATGTGCAGGCGCACCAGGCCCGTCCACAGGCGGAAAGCCCTCATACCGGCCTGGGGAGTCCCGTCGCCGGCGGACACGAACCTTGCATGCGACCAGTATCGCCGATGATTATCGAATTTCGATAATGTCTCGCGGGAAGGGAGATGTCATGAACCCGGAGACAACGCCGAACCGTCGCCGATTCCTCAAGACTGCGGCCGCCGCCGCCGCGGGCATGACCGGAGCGGCGCTGCACGCGCGCCCGGACGAGAAGGAAGAAGAGGTCTCGCCGGCTGAAGACCTGATGCGGGAGCACGGCGTCCTGAAGCGCGTGCTGCTCGTCTACGACGAGGCGATCCGGCGGCTGGAGTCGGGCAAGGAGCTTCCCCCCGAGCCTATCGCCGACGCGGCCCGGATCATTCGTTCCTTCATCGAGGACTACCACGAGAAGCTGGAGGAGGATTTTCTCTTTCCTCGTTTCCGCAAGGCCCGGACCCTGACCGAGCTCGTCGACGTCCTCCAGGCACAGCACCAGGCCGGGCGCCGGCTGACGGACGCGACGTCGCGCCTCGCGACTTCGCAGGCCCTCCGCAGCGAGACCGACCGCAAGGTCCTGGTCGATTCGCTGCGCTCGTTCGTCCGCATGTACGCGCCTCACGAAGCCCGCGAGGACACCGTTCTCTTTCCGGCGTTCCGAAAGATCGTGTCGGGGCACGAATACGACGCGCTCGGAGAACAATTCGAGAAGAAGGAGCATCAGCTCTTCGGCGCCGACGGTTTCGAGAAGATGGTCGACCGCGTCGCCGGGATCGAGAAGGCTCTGGGGATCTACGACCTGGCGCAGTTCACGCCGCGAGGCTGAGGAGGTCCGATGCGCCTGTTCCAGACCCGAGCGCCCGGCGCCGTCGTCCTGATCCGCCTTCTCGTCGGAGGCGTGTTCCTCGCCGAAGGCATCCAGAAGTTTCTCTACCCGGACGCGCTCGGCGCGGGGCGGTTCGCGAAGATCGGCATCCCGTGGCCCGCGTTCTCCGGGCCGTTCGTCGGGGTCCTCGAGACGATCTGCGGGATTCTGCTGATCGTCGGATGGCTCACGCGCCCGGCCGCGGCCGTGATGCTCGCCGACATCACCGTCGCGATTCTCTCGACGAAGATCCCAATCCTGCTCGGGCACGGCTGGGGGCCGTTCTCGCTGCCGAAGCTCGAGCGCTACGGCTTTTGGAGCTTTCTCCACGAGTCGCGCACGGATTTCTGCATGTGGCTCGGTTCCCTCTTTCTCCTCCTCGTCGGGGCCGGAAGCGCGTCCCTCGACGCTCGGATCGAGAAGGCGCCGCGCCCCCGATGAGAAGGCCGCGCACGCACGGCCGACGGCAATGACCCGGCGTCTGGCTCTCTCGGCCTCGCCCGCCCTGGCCTTCGTGTTGACGATGGGCCTGGTGAATCTCTTCGCCGACGTGACCTACGAGGGCGGAGCCGCCTTGAACGGTCAATACCTCGCCATGCTCGGAGCCGGCGCGGCCGTCACCAGCATCATCGCAGGCGTCGGGGAGTTTCTGGGCTACGCGTTGCGGTCGGTGTCCGGCTACTTCGCGGACCGGTCCGGCAAGTACTGGAGGATCACCTTCGTCGGCTACACCGTGAACCTTCTCGCCGTGCCGGCCATGGCGCTCGCCGGAAACTGGAAGGCCGCCGGCGCACTGATTCTGGCCGAACGCGTGGGCCGCGCGATTCGCAAGCCGACGGTCGAGTCGATGCTGTCGTACACGACGGCGAAGCTCGGGACCGGGTGGGCGTATGCCCTCAACACGGCTCTCGACGAAACCGGGGCCACGGTCGGACCGCTCCTCATGGCGCTCGTTCTCGTGCGCGGCGGCAGCCCTCGCTCGGGATACGCCTGGCTCCTCGTCTCGGCCGTGCTGGCGCTCGCCGCACTGACCGCGGCCCGAATCGTTTTTCCGATGCCGTCGCGCCTGGAGAGCGGCCAGACCGCGCGCGCGTCCGGATTCACGCGAAGCTACAGGCTCTCGATGGCCGCGGCCGCGCTCTTCGGAGCCGGGCTGATGAGCTTCGAGCTGATCGGCTACCACCTCTCGAGCGCTCGGATCGTGAGCCCGCATTCGATCCCGCTCCTGCTGGCGATCTCCACCGGCGGAGGAGTGGTGGCGAGCCTCGTCCTCGGCCGGCTCTACGACCGAGCCGCGCTTCCGGTGCTCCTCTCGGCTGTCGTGATGAGCGCGTGCTTCTCTCCCCTCGTCTTTCTGGGCGGCGGGTTCGCTCCCGTCCTCGGCGGAATGCTCCTCTGGGGAGTCGGATACGCCGTGCAGGACACCTTGCTCAAGGCCCTCGTCGCCGAACAGCTTCCGGAAGGCCGGAGAAATACGGCTTTCGGCCTGTTCTATGCGGGGTACGGAGTCGGCTGGCTCATTGGCAGCGTAGCGGCGGGGCTCCTGTACGAGCGCTCGCGCATCGCTCTGGTGATCTTCTCCGTCGCCGTGCAGCTCGCGTCGCTGCCGGTCTTCGTCATTTCGCTCCGGCGGCCTCGAACGACTCGCGGATGATCGCGAGCGCCTCCTCGACGTCGGTCCGTCCGACGTTCAGGGCAGGCGCGACGCGGAACACGTTGCCCTCCAGGCCGCTCTTGCCCACCAGGAGGCCGCGTTTGCGGGTCTCCTCGAAGACGCGGTTGGTCATGACCTTGTTCGGGGTGCGATTCCCGGCGGTCTCGTCTTCGACGAGCTCGATCGCCTGCATCAGGCCCATGCCGCGGACGTCGCCGATGTTTCGCGGGAAGCGGCGCTTCAGCTCTTCGAAACCGTCGCGCAGGATGCGCCCCATCCTCTCGGCGTTGCCGGGGAGGCCCTCCTCCTCGATGATCTCGATCGTCGCGTTGGCGGCGGCACAGGCAACCGGGTTTCCGCCGAAGGTCGAGATCGTCAGGGCTTTCAGCGACGCCGCGATCTCGGGCGTGGCGATGCAGGCGCCTAGAGGCAGGCCGTTGGCGATTCCCTTGGCCATCGTCATGATGTCGGGCTCGACACCGTAGTGCTCGATGCCCCAGAACTTGCCGCCGGTGCGGCCGAAGCCGGTCTGGACCTCGTCGCAGATGAAGACGCCGCCGTACTTCTTGATAATGCCGACGGCGATCTCGAAGTACTCCGGTGGCGGCGTGATGAAGCCGCCCACGCCCTGGATCGTCTCGGCGAGGAAGCCCGCGACGCGGCCCGTCGTGGTCGTGCGGATCAGTTCCTCGATGTCCTTCGCGCACGCCACACCGCACGAGGGGTAGGTCAGCTTCAGCGGGCAGCGGTAGCAGTAGGGCGAAACCGCGTGCTTGACACCGGGGACCTGCGTGGGCAGCGGCCGCCAGGTCGAGACGGCGGTCAGGGATTGCGCCAGCATGGAGCGTCCGGAATAGCCGTGCCGCAGCGCCACGATCTCGGAGGCGCCGGTATGGAGCTGCGCCAGCATCACGGCGGTCTCGTCGGCCTCCGTGCCCGACGTCGCGAGGAAGCTCTGCTGGAGACGGCCGGGCGTGAGGCGCGCGAGCTTCTCGGCCAGCTCCACGACCGGGAGCGCGGGATAGAGCGTCGAGACGTGAGAGAGCCGGGAGATCTGGGCGCGCACCGCCGCGTTGACCTTATCGTTGGCGTGGCCGACGGAGACCGTCAGGATGCCGCCGAAGAAATCGAGGTACTCGTTGCCGTCGGCGTCCTTGATCCGCATCCCCTTGCCTTCGGTCAGGACCAGGGGCTCGTCGTAATAAAGGATCGTCGCGGGAAGGATGTACTCCTTGTGCTTCGCGCGGACCGTCCGGCTGAGCTCGCTCATCGGCGCCTGGGTCTTCGTCGTGGTGCTCATTGGAACCTCTCAATCACCGTCATCCCGAGCGAAGCGAGGGATCCCGGACTCGATAAGCGATCGTCTCGAAGCAGTTCGGGATCCCTCGGGCCTGGGGCCCTCGGGATGACCGGCGACGGCTGCGCTTCGCCTGTCAGAACCACCTCGATATCACGACCTTCTTATCCGTGTAGAACTCGTATGCGTCGCGGCCGTGGGCCTTCAGGTCTCCGAAGAAGCTGTCCTTGGCGCCTCCGAACGGAAACTGCGCCATGGGGGCGGCGACGCCGATGTTCACGCCGACCATGGAGGCCGTCGCCAGCCGCGCATACTCCCGCGCGGCCTTGCCGCTCGACGTGAAGATGGACGTCGCGTTCGCGTTCGGATGCGCCTGCATGACGGCGATCGCTTCGTCCAGGTCCTCGACCGGCGTGATTGAGGCCACGGGCCCGAAGATCTCTTCCTTTCCGATCGTCATCTCCGGCGAGACGTCGTCGAACAGCGTCGGGCCCAGGAAGAATCCGCGCGGCCGGTCGGCGACCGGATTCCGGCGCCCGTCGAGGACGAGCCTCGCGCCCTCGGCGATCCCCTTTTCGATATATCCCAGGACGCGTTCCCGGTGCGACGCGCTGATGACCGGCCCCATTCCGACGCCGGCGCTCGCCCCGTCTCCCACGCGGAGAGCGCGCGCGGACGCGGCGAGGCGATCACGCGCATCGGCGTGCGCCTCGCCCACCGGGAGCAGGACGCTGCCCGCCAGGCAGCGCTCTCCCGCGCAGCCGTAGAAGGACTCGGTGATGACGCTGATCGCCCGGTCCATGTCCGCGTCGGGCATCACGACGACGAAGTTCTTGGCGCCGCCGAGCGCCTGGACACGCTTGCCGGCGTGGGTCGCGCGCCGATACACGGCCTTCGCGACCGCCGTCGAGCCCACGAAGGAGACCGCGCGGATGTCGGGATGGTCGCAGATCGCCTCGACGACTTCGCGGCCGCCGTTGACGAGATTGACGACCCCGGCCGGCAGCCCGGATTCCTCGAGCAGACCCGCGATCCGGCGCTGCGTCAGCGGCACCTGCTCGGACGGCTTGACGATGAACGTGTTGCCGGTCGCCACGGCGAACGGGAGAAACCAGAGAGGCACCATGGCCGGGAAATTGAACGGCGCGATCGCGGCGCAAACGCCCACCGGCTGGCGGATGACCTGACAGTCGATGCCGCTCGCGATGTTCTCGAGGCCGTAGCCCATCATCAGCGAGGGCGTGCCGCAGGCGACTTCGACGCTCTCGATTCCCCGCCGCACGCTTCCGCGCGACTCCTCGAGGGTCTTGCCGTGCTCGCGCGTGACGATCGCGGCGAGCTCCTCGAAGTGCTCCTCGAGAAGCTCGCGGAACCGGAACATCGCCCGGGCGCGGACGGGAGCGGGCGTGTCGCGCCAGGCCGGGAACGTCTTCTTCGCGGCGGCGACGGCGGCGTCCAGGTCGGCGGCCGTCGAGAGGGGCGTCCTCGCGATGACGTCGCCGGTGGCGGGGTTGTGCACGTCGAGGAACTCGGTCGCGCGCGATGGGACCCAGCTCCCGCCGACGAAGTTGGTCAGGGTCTCCAGGTCTCCCCCTCTCGGGGGGATTCTACTCGTCGCAGTCGGGGCAGCCGAGAAACGGGATGCGCTCGGACGGAACGGGGTGCGCGTCGCCGGCGATTCCGGCCCACGCGCCCCCGTAGGCGTGCCACAGGTAGCACTCCAGGCGATAGGCCTCGTTGGCGTCGTCGGCCAGGATCCAGCCGAAGAGCACGTTGGGCAGGCGCTCGCGCGCCAGCTGCAGAAGGCGCTGGCGCAGGTCCACGTCGTCCCGGCCCACGCGCTCGGACACGAGGCCGTCCGCTCCCACGCTCTTGATGAAGAAGACGCCGGGCCGCGCCGGGGGCACGCTCCGCGCGACCGCGGATTCCGTCAGGCGCACGGCCGGCTGGACGCGCGCCGCGGGAGGCAGGCCCGGAAAGAGGGAAAGCTGCGCCGGATTGAAAGGTGGAGGTTGCTGGCGTGTCCGCCCCGCGAGCCCCATTGCTGTCTGTATTTTAGCAGGCAACGGCTTGAAGCGAGAGTACACTCGGCGCCAAATTGAGGAGGAGATCCATGAAGGTGCGATCCGTTTTCCTCTTGCTCGCGGGCATCCTCGTTTCGGTCGCACTGACTGCGCAAACCAAAATCTCGGGCACGCTCTCGTGCGTCAAGCCCGACCCGATGTACTCGATTGAAGTGGGAGACAGCGGCAACGGCGCCATGAATCTCGCCAAGGTGGCCTGTACGTGGTCGAAGAGCTTCGACATGGCCGGCGTCGCCGTCAAGGACGGCTACAGCGTCGCGGCGTCGGAAGTTCACGCGGGCAAGACGAAGGAGCACGGGATCCACGTCGGCACGATGGCGAACGGCGACAAGTATGACGTGCACTTCCAAGGAACAGGCACGGTGAAGCCGGACCACAGCGGAAACGTGAGCGGCACTTGGAGCTTCGATGGCGGCACCGG
>JBKOZO010000128.1:0-12409 GCA_046725935.1 Acidobacteriota bacterium
TGGGACCCTGGATCACGGCCACGGCGACGGATCCCGCCGGCAACACCTCCGAGTTCTCCGCGTGCGTGCCGGTCCCCGCCCCGACGGTGACTGCGATCGGGCCGACCTCCGGCCCGGCCTCGGGAGGCACGCCGGTCGCAATCGCCGGAACGAACTTTCAGACGGGCGCCACGGTCAGGATCGGCGGCGCGAGCGCGACGCTGGTCAGCGTCGTCAGCGGCGTCGAGGTGGACGCGTCCACGCCGCTGCTTTCGGCGGGAACCCTCAACGACGTCGTGGTGGCCAACCCGAGCACGCTATCGGGGAGCCTCGCGGCGGGGTTCCTGGCCGACTTCAACGACGTGCCCGCGGAGAGCCTCTTCCACGATGACGTCGAAAAGGTGTTCCGCGCAGGAATCACGGCCGGCTGCGGGAATGGAAACTTCTGTGTCAGCGCCGCCGTGACGCGCGCCCAGATGGCGGTGTTCCTGTTGAAGGCGGAGCACGGCTCGTCGTACGTGCCGCCGCCTTGCGCGGGGATATTCGCCGACGTGACCTGTCCGTCGGTCTTCGCGGACTGGATCGAGCAGCTCTCGGCCGAGGGCATCACCGCCGGCTGCGGCGGCGGCAACTACTGCCCGGCGAGCCCGGTCCGGCGCGACCAGATGGCCGTCTTCCTCCTGAAGACGGAGCACGGCTCCGCGTACACGCCTCCCGCGTGCGCCGGCGTCTTCGGAGACGTGCCGTGTCCCTCACCATTCGCGGACTGGATCGAGCAGCTCTACGCCGAGGACATCACCGGCGGATGCCAGACCTCGCCGCTTCTCTATTGCCCGAGCAGCTCTAACACGCGGGGACAGATGGCGACGTTCCTCGTGAAGACTTTCAGCTTGTAGTCGCCGACGTCCTCGGCGAAGCCGTCATCCCGAGAAGCGTAGCGACGAGGGATCCCGTCCTCGACTCGCCTCTCCCGTAAAAGTACGGGATCCCTCGCTCCGCTCGGGATGACGGCGCAGGCTGGCTACACCCCTGCGACTTCGTCCGTTCCCTCGTTGATCCCCTCGAACAGGATCGTCGAGAGGTACCGCTCGCCCGTGTCGGGCAGCATCGCCAGGAGGACCGATCCCTTCGGGGCCTTGCGCGCGACTTTTCGCGCAGCCTCGAAGGTTCCGCCGGAGGAGATGCCGCAGAAGATGCCTTCCTTCTCGGCGAGCTCCTTGGCGGCGTCGCGCGCCTCGATGTCGGTGACGGTCACGATCTCGTCGGGGACCTTGCGGTTGAGGACGGCCGGAATGAAGTCGGGAGTCCAGCCCTGGATCTTGTGCGGCTTCCACTCTTTTCCGGCGAGAAGAGCGGCGCCCTCGGGCTCGGCGACGACCACCTTCGTCTCGGGACGCGCCTTCTTGATCATCTCGCCCGCGCCGGTCAGTGTGCCGCCCGTGCCGTAGCCCGTCACCCAGTAGTCCAGGCGTTTGCCGGCGAAGTCGCGGAGGATCTCGGGCCCGGTCGTGTTGCGGTGATACTCGGGGTTGGCCTCGTTCTCGAACTGCCGCGCCAGGAACCAGCCGTTCTTCTTGGCGACCTCCTCGGCTCTCTTGACCATTCCGCTGCCGCGCTCGGCGGCCGGGTGAAGGACGACCTTGGCGCCGAGGATCCGCATCAGCTTCCGGCGCTCGACCGAAAAGCTGTCGGACATGATCGCGACGAACGGATAGCCCTTCGCGGCGCACACCATGGCGAGCGCGATGCCGGTGTTGCCCGACGTCGCCTCGATCACGGTTTGTCCGGGCTTGAGAGTCCCGCGGCGTTCGGCGTCCTCGATGATGGCGATCGCGAGCCGGTCCTTGACCGACGCGAGCGGGTTGAAGGCCTCGCACTTGACGTACATCGTCACGCCCTGCGGCGCGATTCGATTGATCCGAACGACGGGAGTGTTGCCGATGGTGCCGAGGATGCTGTCGTAAATCATTTGTCAAAACCTCGAATTAGGGGTTGCGGTCTTCCGGTGTCGTCGATGACTCGTCGGAGTCTGGCGGGCGGATTCTGTGGCGTCCGGCCGTCGGCGCCGGCCGGCTTAAGCGAGCTCTCAGGAGAAGGGAAACAACGACATGGCGTCACGCGCGCCTCACGAGGAGCGTAGGATATGCGAACTCCATGAGAACGCGCATCATCCGGGAGAGCCTCCTCGTCATGTCTTTCGTCGCCGCAAACGCCATCGCCGCCAGTCCGCGCACGATGCGCCTGGACTACTTCCACACAGGGGACGCGTCGGGAGAGACCTTCAGCCTGGACCGGGTCGTCCTCGAGCCGCTCCCCTGGGCGGGCAATCCCCGCAAGCCAATAGACGATACGAACCTGGGCAAATACTGCTTCGAGGTCCTGGATTGGGGAACCAACCGGGTCCTCTACTCGCGCGGCTTCGCGTCGATATACGGAGAGTGGGAGACGACCGGCGAGGCGAAGGAGGTCAAGCGCACGTTCTCCGAGTCGCTTCGGTTCCCGGCGCCGGCCGGTCCCGTGCAGATCGTGCTCAAGAAACGCGACGCCCGCAACGCGTTTCGGGAGGTCTGGACGGTTCTTCTGGATCCGAAGGACATCTTCATCGACGCCGCGAGGCCTCCCTCTTCGGGAGCCCTGCTCGAGATCCAGAAGACGGGCGATCCCGCCGACAAGGTGGACTTCCTGATCTTGGGTGACGGGTACACGGCGGCGGAGAGAGGAAAGTTCGAGAAGGACGCGAAGCGCCTGACCGAACTTCTCTTCGCCGTCTCGCCGTTCAAGGAGAGGCGGAAGGACTTCAACGTCTGGGCTCTGTGCCCGCCGGCGGAGGAGTCCGGGATCTCCCGGCCTTCGACGGGAGTGCACCGGCGCTCGCCCCTGGGAGCAAGCTACGATACATTCGGCTCGGAGCGCTACGTGCTGACGTCCGAGAATCGCGCGTTTCGCGACGCCGCGTCGTTCGCGCCGTACGATTTCGTCGAGATCCTGACCAACTCGAAGACCTACGGCGGCGGCGGCATCTTCGGGCTCTACGCCACGGTGGCGGCCGACAGCCTCTGGGCGCCGTACGTCTTCATCCACGAGTTCGGCCACCACTTCGCGGGCCTGGCCGACGAGTACTACACCTCCTCCGTGGCGTACGAGTCCTCTCCGGTTCGCGTGGAACCCTGGGAGGCCAACGCGACGGCCTTGCTCGACCCCGCGAACTTGAAATGGAAAGATCTCGTCACGCCGGGAACACCCATCCCGACGCCGTGGAAGAAGGAAGAGTTCGAAAAAGCCTCGAAGGCCTTCCAGGAGCGGCGGCGCAAGCTCCGCGCCGAGAACCGGCCCGAGGAGGAAATGGACGCGCTGTTCACGGAGGAGAAGGTCGAGGAGACTCGCCTTCTCGGCACCGACCAGTACTGGGGAAAGGTCGGCGCGTTCGAGGGTTGCCTCTACGAGTCGAAGGGTTATTACCGGCCGCAGGAAGACTGCATCATGTTCACGCGGGACGAGGTTCCCTTCTGCGCCGTCTGCCGTAGGGAGATCGACCGCGTGATCGACCTGTACTCGAGGTAGGGCTTTCTTGAGTTTTCGCCGGGGGATCGCGCTGACGGGGTTCGCGCGGCGGCACCTGAGCCGGATGGGTCAGGGCCGGCGCGGGGTGATGGAGCACCTCGCCCGCCCCGAGACCTCCCCGGTCCCGATGCCGACGTTCGTGCAGCTGCGCGTGACGAACCTCTGCAACCTGCGCTGCAAGATGTGCGGGCAATGGGGCGACACCGGCATCTTCCGATCCCACTCTCCGTCCGCCGACGCGACCGACGGAGCGCTCGAGCGCGCCCGGATCCTGGAGCTGATCGGCGCGAAGCGGCAGCTGTCCCTGGAGGACTACGTCCGCCTCCTCGACGAGATCGCGCCGTTTGCGCCGATCGTGAGCCTCTACGGAGGAGAGCCGTTGCTGTACCCGGACATCCTTCCCCTCGTCCGGGAGATCAAGCGGCGCGGGCTGACCTGCACGATGATCACCAACGGCGGACGGCTCGAGGCGCTCGCCCGCGATCTCGTCGAGGCGGGAATCGATTCGATCGCGGTCTCGGTCGACGGGCCTCCGGACGTCCACAACCGGATCCGGGGGCGCGACGACAGCTTCCAGAAGCTCGCGGCGGGAGTGCGTGCGGTGCGGCGCTCGCAGCGCGAGCTCGGAAGCGCGAGGCCGTTTCTGATGGCGATCCTGCCGATCACCGAGCTCAACCTCGACGCGATCGCGCCGGCCCTCGACGCGCTTCGCGCGCTTCCGCTCGACACGGTCAACGTCGGGCTGCGCTGGTTCGTGCCGGAGG
Source organism: Acidobacteriota bacterium (assembly GCA_046725935.1). Classification (GTDB taxonomy): domain Bacteria; phylum Acidobacteriota; class Thermoanaerobaculia; order UBA5066; family Gp7-AA6; genus DAHUXD01. Next base: position 4,305 of record JBKOZO010000128.1, read on the forward strand.
AGGTCGGCGCGGAATATGAGCGCGTCATGCGGGAGGAGTTCGGAATCGCCGCCGATTCCTGGAAGGGATTCACGTTCGACGGGCGCGACCTCGTCGCGACCCGGAGCCGGCAGATGGGGGAGCTCGTCAAGCTCCTGAAAGGGCTGCGCCGCCGGCGCTTCCTCGAGTCCGCTCGGGGAAGGCCGTGGATCTCCTTCGTGCCCGACGTTCCCGCCGAGGGCGTGCCCGAATACTTCGCCAATCACGGCCAGACGTTCGGCCATGGCCTCTGTCCCGTCGCGTGGTACTTCGCGCAGATCGAACCGGACGGCGAGGTCTGCTTCTGCGGCGACTTTCCTGACTACTTCATCGGCAACGTCCGCAAGCAGAGCTTCCGGGAGATCTGGACGGGGGAGAAGGCCGCCCGCTTCCGCACGAAGCTCGCGCGGGAGCCTCTTCCCATCTGCGCGCGGTGTTGCGGAAACTGGGTCTACGGGAAGTGGGAGCGCCCGGTGCCCGTAGGCAGTAAGCAGTGAGCAGTAAGCAGCAAGCGGTGAGGGTTCCGCTGGGTTGCTTACTGCCGACTGCTTACTGCTTACCCTCGCTTGCGCCGTCCCAGAACTTATAGAAGTTGAACCACTGCGTCGGGTGGCGGCGGATGACGCTCTCGAGGTCGGCGGCGACGCAGGTGAGGATCCGAACGGCATCCTCGTCAGGTGAGAGCGACGGATCCGCGCGCAGGGGCTCGCCCCACACGTTGAAGTAGGACCCGTCGGAGTTCCTGAGGAGGAACCCGGGCAGGACCGGGCAGCCACAGAACCGGGCGAGCAGCGCCGGCGAACGCAGAAACGGGGTCGGCCTCCCGAAGAAAGGCACGAGGACCTGGTCCTCGGGATACGCGCGGTCGACGAGGAGCGCGACGGCGCGACCCTTCTCGATCGCCGCACGGACGCGAAAGGCCGTCGCCATCGAGGAGCCGATGTCGATCGACTCGACCCCCAGGCGGTCGCGCAGCCGGCGACGCATGTCGTGCACGTTCTCGTCCAGTTCCGGCTGTCCCACGACCGCGGCCACGAGGTCGTGGCGCCGGAGCGTCACCGCGCCCATTTCCCAGTTGCCGACGTGGCCGGTGACGAGCAGGAATCCGCGGCCTCCCGGGCGAACCGCGGCGAGCACCCGCGCGTCCTCATCGAAGGTCGTGATGCGCGGCGTGAATGCCTCGCTCCGGAGCCGCCAGACGTCGATGGTGTGCCGGCCGTACTCGAAGAATTGTCCCCGCGTCAGCGCCTCGGCCTCGACTTCCGAGACGCCGAGGGCGGTACGGAAGTTGTGGCGCATGCCGCGCTTGGTGCGCTGGAGCAGAGTCACCGCCAGGGCGTTGCCGACGACGTTGATGGTGTTCAGCGCGGCCATCGGGAGCCATCGCGCGCCGTAGTGCAGGCCGCCGTAGACGACGCGGTTGGAGAGGCCATGGCTGACCCACTTCTTGCGTCCGCGCACGGGCGGGGGCTTTTCGGGGAGGATCAGGCCCGCTTCGGTTTCGCCCATGCGAGGCTTGAGTCTACAATCCGCGGTGCACGCGATGAACGTCCTGTTGCTGCGCCCGGATCCGGGCAACGAACGGTTCGGTTTGGGCCCGTTCTTCCGGGTCGAGCCGCTGGGCCTCGAATACGTGGCGGCGGCGCTGTCCGCGGCCGGCCACGAGAGCCACATCGTGGACTTGCGCTTCGGACACGGGGTCGCCTCGTGGGTCCGCAAGACGCGCCCGGGTCTGGTCGGAATCTCGTGCATGCACGCCCTCGAATACGACCGCGTGCGGGAAACGGCGCGCGAAGTCCGCCGTGCCGCGCCGGACGCGTTCATCCTGGTCGGAGGCCACGCCGCCGCCGCGTTCCCGGGGCCGCTGGAATTTCCCGAAGTCGACGCCATCTGCGCCGACGACGGCGAGGAGGTCGTTCCGGCCGTCGCCGACGCGCTCGCCGCCGGGCGTCCCCTGACGGACGTCCCGGCGCTGCGCCTTCCGGGAGCGAGCGGCTGGATCTCGACGCGGCCTCTCGAAGACCGCACGGGCCTGGACGCCGTGCCTCTCCCCGCGCGGCAATTGGTCGAGCGGGATCGAAAGCAGTACCACTGTCTTCTCTTCCGCCCGGTGTGGCTGGTCGAGACCGCGCGGGGCTGTCCCTTCCGCTGCAGCTTCTGCTCGGTGTGGCAGCTCTACGGACGGTCCTTCCGCGAGCGCTCGATCGGCGCGGTCGTGGACGACCTCGCCTCCGTCGGCGACGCGGTCTTCATCGCCGACGACCTTTTCTGGAATCACACCGACCGGAGCCGCGAGCTCGCCCGCGCCCTGAAGGCGCGGGGAGTGAAGAAACGCTGGATCCTGGTCCAGACGCGCACCGACGTCGTCTGCCGCAACGCGGATCTCCTCGAGGAGTGGCGGCCGATCGCGAAGGACTTCGACATCTTCTTCGGCCTCGAGGCCGCTTCGGATGCCGGCCTGGCCGGCGTCACGAAGGATACGGGCGTCTCCGCTTCGGTCGAGGCCGCGCGGATCTCCCGGTCCATGGGTTACGGTGTGACGGGCAACTTCCTCGTGGACCCGGACTGGGACGAGGATCAGTTCCGCGAGCTGTGGGACTTCGTCGCGGCGCACGGCTTCCAGCGGGCGGGCTACACGATCCTGACTCCGCTTCCCGGCACCGAGCTCTTCCAGAAGCTCGCTCCGATCCTCGAAGGCCAGCCGTGGTTCAAGTACGACATGCACCACGTCCTGTGGGAGCCGCGCCTGGGCGCGAAGCGCTTCTTCGAGCTCTACGCCGAGACGTGGCGGCGCTCGATCCTGAACACCTCGGGCGAGAAGCGCTGGATCGACTGGATGCGGCAGATCAAGCCCTCGGAGATTCCGTACTTGACGCGCGTCTTGATGCGCACGCAGCGCATGATGAAGGCCGCGGCGTACCTCCAGGAGCACGAGGCCGCGCAACGCACGACCCCCGTCGCGCCCGCGCACGCGCTGCAGGCCTCCTGAGGGCGCGCGCGGTCCCTCGGAGACCGGCACGCCTGCAAGCGGTCACTCTAAGTCGAACGTCTTCGTCAGGAACACCGCCATCTGGCCGCGCGTGTTGGGGTTCAGAGGACAGTAGTTCCCGTTGCCGCAGCCTCCGGTGATGCCCTCGGCCGCGAGGCGCTCGATCCAGTCCGCGAATAGGGACGGGCACTGCACGTCGGGATAGACGCCGGTGCAGGGCGGCGGGGTGTAGTTGGGCCCATGCTCCGCCTTGAGCAGGAACACGGCCATCTGGTCGCGCCGCACCGGATCCTGCGGACAGTAGTTGCCGCTGCCGCAGCCGCCCGTGATTCCCTCGTTGAAGAGGGCCTCGATCCAGTCGGCGAACGTCGAAGGGCACGGAACGTCGGGGAAGACGCCGACGCACGGAGGAGGCACGTAGCAGAGGCCGTGCCTACCCTTGAGAAGGAACACCGCCATCTGCTGGCGCTTCGTCGGGTCGTCGACTCCGTAGAGCCCGTTGCCGATCCCGACCGTGATGGCGTTGGACACCAGAGTGGTCACGAAGTTGTAGAACTGCTGGGTGGGCGGGACGTCGAGAAAGTCGACGATCCACGCCTTCTTGAGCGTGCCGGCGGTGCCGTCCGTGTTCGTGACCGTGATGTCGTTGACCGTGGCGGCGGTGAGCGGAGGCGCCGTGACCGTCATGTCGGTCTCGTCCGTCACGACCGGGCTCGTGCCGGCGACGCCGCCGAAAGTCACGGTCGCCCCGGCGAGGAAGTGCGTACCGGTGAGTGAGACAACCACGCCGCCGGCAGGGGGTCCCGACCTCGGGCTCGAGGCGTAGATGACGTTCTGGGAGAACTCGGAGGTGTTGCCCAGGGGATCCGTCGCGGTCAGCGAGATCGGCGGCTGCGTCGGCGCGTTCGCGTCGTTGACAGTGAGGTCGAACGGCGCGTCGCCGGCGCCATCGGTCGTGATCTGCTGGGAGCCTAGGTAGTACGCGCTCTGGAGCAGGTCGCGAGGCCGCGGGGTGCACGACGGGCTCTCGAAGATGTCGATATCGAACGTCGTGTTGGGGGTCGACTTGAGGATCCCGTGCACCGTGAGGTTCGTCGCGCCGTAATCCACCGACGAGATGAACGGAAAGTTCTGCAACAGGTTCGCGCCCGTGTCGCCGTCGCCGGCGTCGTTCTTCGTGACACCGTCGGGATAGTTGTCGATGCCGAGGCGCTGGTTGAAGAAGATCGGGTTGGCCCGGATCGCATTGCGGACGCCGTCGTTCCACACGCCCGTCTGGTTCCAGGCGATCGCATTGGCCTCTCCGGGGGCGGCTCCGCCGATGAGCGCATCGGAAGTCCCCAGATCCATGTAGACGCCCGCACGGCCGTTTCCGAGCGGCTGGGTTGCGGTGAGCAGATCCGTGCCGATCGTGTTGCCCTTAATGATCGCGCCGGTGCTCCCGAAGCCGAGCGAGACGCCGTCAAATCCGTTTCCGGAGATCAGGTTTCCCTCGCCCGCGTTGAAGTCGCCTCCGATCACCAGCCCGGGAGCGTTCGAGCCGAGGATGCCGGTGTCGTTGGCGACCGACTCCGTTCCGGCCGAGTTCGTGCCGATCTTGTTTCCCTGGATCGTGCAACCGTTTCCAACCGACACGTGGATGCCGTCACCACTGTTTCCCGAGATGACGTTTCCCTCGCCGGGGTTCGGTCCGCCGATGAGGAAGCCCGTGGTTCCCGTCAGGGAGATGCCCTCGCCGTTGGGAAGAGGCGAGTTGCCGGTGACATCCGTGCCGATGAGGTTGCCCTGGATGACATTGGCGCCGCCGCCCGTGGACTGAATGCCCGTGGAGTTCCCGCTGATGAGGTTCCCGGCTCCGGGGGCGGAGCCTCCGATCACGTTGCCGCTCACTCCGGACGTGAGGGAGACGCCCACCCCGTTCCCGATCGCGATAGTCCCCGTCACATCCGTGCCGATGAAGCAGCCCTCGAGATGGTTGTCGTTCGATTCGATCCCGATTCCGCCGTTGAAGTCGCGGACGCACATTCCTCGGATCGTGTTCCCGCCCGTTCCCGTCATGCGCAGTCCGGCTCCGCTGAAGGTGGATAGCTCGATGATCGGCGTGCCGGCGTAGCCGGGCTGGGTCGTGGCGTCGAGAGTCGTTCCGCCGGCGAGCGGGGGAAGGATCGAGAGCGGCAGGATCACGTAGGGACCGGGGCCGGGTATGTTGAAGTCGATGGTGTCGGAACCCGCGTTGGCGTTCGCATCCAAGATCGCCTGCCGCAGCGACCCTCCTCCGGAGTCGTTCGTGTTCGTGACCGTGAACGTGGCGCCGAAGGCGGATACGGCGCCCGGGGCGGCGCCGCAGAGAAGCACGGACATCGCGAGCTTCCGGATCATGACGGTTCCTCCCGGTTTTGCGGTCGTTAAAGAGCGGGGACGACGATGGAGTCTGCCATCAGATCATGCAAAGCACGGTGGTCGCGATGCAGGAAGGCGACCAGCAGGTCGACGAAGAAGATTCCTCCGGCGGCCATCCCGACCAGCCGGACCAGGGCCCGCCCGACGCCGATCGGCCGGCGCGCCTGGAGCGAGCCGGGCCTCGTGACGCGCAGGCCCAGCATTCCTTTGCCCGGCGTGGTGCCCTCGACCCCCCAGAAGTAGACGAAGTAGCCGACGATCACCACACCGGCGAGGATCAGGAGGCCCGCCGACTCCCAGTTTCGCAGGGAGCGGGGCAGGATCGCGAACACCAGGTGGGCTCCGAGGGCGGCGATGGTGGCCGTGGTTCCCACGATGACCGCGTCGACGGCCGTGGCGGCCATGCGGATGCCCAGGTCCGCGGAAGCCGGAGGCGCTGCGGCGACGATCCCGGGTGACAGCTCGAAGGTCCCTGAGGTCATGGCTCCTCCTCCCTGGTATTCCGGATCCCGAGCGGCTGGGGCGCCGGCATCCCACCGCGCGCGCCCCTATGTTTCCTTGTTGACACGCGCAGGCCTGCCCGAATCGGGCTCACGGGAGGCCAATGTGGTCTAATCCTGCGCATCCAGGGGGTAACCCGCCCATGGACGAGATTCCCGAGCGGGAAGTCACCGGCCTCCTGAGGGAATGGAGCGGAGGGAACCGGCAGGCGCTCGAACGGCTCATGCCGCTCGTGTACGGCGAGTTGCGCAAGCTCGCGGCGTCCTACCTCCGCGCGGAGCGAGCCGACCACACGCTGCAGCCGACGGCGCTCGTCCACGAGGCCTATCTGCGCCTCGTGGATCAGCGCAGCGTAAACTGGCAGAACCGCGCGCACTTCTTCGGGATCGCGGCGCAGATGATGCGGCGGATCCTCGTGGACCACGCCCGCCGGCGGCAGGCCGCCAAACGCGACGGCGCCGGCTACCGTCTCCAGACCGGACCCGGTCTCGAGGATGTGGATCGGGACCCCGAGCTTCTGGCTTTAGACGAGGCGCTCACGGGCCTCGAGGCTCTCGACGTCCGTCAGGCCCGGATCGTCGAGCTGCGGTTCTTCGGTGGCCTGACGGTCGAAGAGACCGCCGAGGTGACCGGGATCTCCCCCGCGACGGTCAAGCGTGAATGGCAGACCGCGCGCGCCTGGCTCGCGAGGGAGATCCGGCCCGGCAGCTGAAGCGCGGAGGCGGCGACGACCGCCACCGCCGCGTCGGATCCCCCTCTTCCCCCTCTCCCCCCGGCGGGGGGAGAGGGTTAGGGTGAGGGGGCGTCTTACTTGGGCAAATTGAACGTCTTGACCAGAAACACCGCCATCTGTCCCCGCGTGTTCGAGCTGGCCGGGCAGTAGTTGCCTCCGCCGCAGCCGCCCGTGATCTGCTCGGTGCCGAGCTCCTCGATCCACGGGGCGAACGTGCCCGGGCAGGGGACGTCGGCATAGATGCCCGTGCAGGGCGGCGGAACGTAGGACGGGCCGTACTTGGACTTCAGCAGGAACACGGCCATCTGGTCTCTGCGAACCGGGGTTTCCGGGCAGTAGTTGCCTCCGCCGCAGCCTCCCGTGATCTGCTCGGCGGCCAGAGCCTCGATCCAGTTAGCGAACGTCGAGGGACACGGAACGTCCGGAAAGACGCCGACACAGGGCGGGGGCACGTAGCAGAGACCGTGGCGGGACTTCAGGAGAAAGACCGCCATCTGCTGGCGCTTCGTCGGCTGATCCACGCCGTAGAGACCGCCCCCGATGCCGACGGTGATGGCGTTGGAGACCAGGGTCGTGACGAACTCGTGGAACTGATGAGTTCCGGGCACGTCCAGAAAGTCCGCCACCCAGCCCTTGACCAGAGTTCCGGTGGTGCCGTCGGACGTCGTGGCGACGATGTCGTTCACGGTCCCGGGAGCCAGAGCCGGCGAAATGGGATAGAGCGTGTGATCGTTGACGAAGTCGTAGTCGGTGGCCGCGCCCCCGATCGTGAGGGTGAGCGGCTCGAGGAAATCGGTGCCGAAGATGGTCATGTGCGTCCCGCCTTCCGGCGGTCCGGAGTTGGGGGTCATCGAAAAGATGATGCGCTGCGAGAACTCGGAAGTATTTCCAAGCGGGTCCGTCGCGGTCGCGGTGATGCGCGCGTCGTTCAACGTAGCCACGGGCAGCGTGATGTCGAAGTCCTTGTGCCCAGCCGCGTCGGTCGTGATCTGGGACGAGCCGAGATAGGTTTCCCCTTCGCTGAAATCCCTCGGAAAGCGCGTGCAACCCGGGTTGGCATAGAAATCGAGCCAGTACGTCGTCGAGGCCGCGCTGTTGAACTTGCCGACGATCTCGGTTGTCCCGGCTCCGTGAACTATGGACTGGAGGATCGGGAAGTTCTGCAGCTGGTTGGCGCCGGTATCCACGTCGCCGGGATCGTTGAAGGTCGGTAACTGGCCAGAGAAGGCGATGCCGAGCTGCTCGTTGTCGTGGATCGAGTTGCCGCGGATCGTGATCCGATCGCTTCCCTGGTACACGAGAACGCCGACGGGAAGGCTGTACGCGAGGTATCCCGAATTAAAGGCGATGATGTTGCCCTCTCCTGGCCCTGTGCCTCCGATCTGGATGCCGTCGTGGGAATTCGAGCTCGCGATGCCAGTCCAGTTCGGGAGCGGCAACGTTCCGGTCACGTCCGTTCCGACG
>JBKOZO010000129.1:0-4392 GCA_046725935.1 Acidobacteriota bacterium
CAGAGCGTCTGGTACGACTACATCCGCCGCGACCTCGTGCAGGGCGGAGGTCTGAAGAAGCGGATCGACGAGGACGGCCTGGCCGGGATGACGTCGAATCCGACGATCTTCGAGAAGGCGATCGCCGGCAGCGACCTCTACGACGAGGACATCCGCGACGACGGCGACGGCAAGCCGCCCGCGCAGTTGTTCGAGGAGCTGGCCGTGCGCGACGTCCAGAGCGCGGCCGACGTCTTCAAGCCGACCTACGACGCGCGCCGCGGCGGCGACGGCTTCGTCTCGATCGAGGTCCAGCCGCATCTGGCGCGCGACACGCAGGGCACGATCGCCGAGGCCCGGCGCCTCTGGAGCTCGTGCGGGCGGCCCAACGTGATGGTCAAGATCCCGGGCACGCCGGAGGGGCTTCCCGCGATCCGACAGTGCCTCGCCGAAGGCATCAACATCAACATCACCCTCCTCTTCTCGGTCCAGCGCCACCGCGAGGTCATGGAGGCTTACCTCTCGGCGCTCGAGGAGCGGGTCAAGGCCGGAAAGCCGATCGACGCGCTCTCCTCGGTCGCCAGCTTCTTCGTCTCGCGGGTCGACACCAACGCCGACAAGAAGCTCGACGCGCTCGCCACGAAGGGAGACGCTAAGGCGAAGGCCCTGCGGGGCCAGATCGCGATCGCCAACGCGCGCCTGGCCTACGCCGCGTACGAAGAAGTGTTCGGTCAGCCGCGCTTTGCGGCGCTGAAGGCGAAAGGCGCGAGAGTCCAGCGTCCGCTCTGGGCCTCGACCTCTACGAAGGACCCGGCATACTCCGACCTCTACTACGTCGAGGCACTGATCGCCCCGGACACGGTCGACACGATGCCTCCCGAGACCTTCGACGCGTATCGCGACCACGGGCAGCCGAAGGTCCGCATCCACGACGATGTCGACGGCGCGCGCGCCGCGTTCCGGCAGCTCGCCGATCTCGGTATCTCGGCTGATCAGGTCTACAAGGAGCTCGAGGACGAGGGCGTGAAGAAGTTCTCGGACTCCTACGACAGCCTGTTGAAGACGATCGAGCAGAAGGCGAGCTCCATGAGGGTGGGTTGAGCCTGGAGCCCGGAGGGGCGATTCGCCGCGAGGAGGAGATCCGTCCTCCGGCAACACTCGTCATCTTCGGGGCTTCGGGCGACCTGACGCATCGACTCCTCGCGCCGGCGCTGGCGCACTTGAACCGCGACGGGGCGATCTCGCCGCTGTTCGCGATCGTCGGCGTCGGGCGCACTCCCTACTCCGACGAACAGTTCCGCGAGCGGCTGGCCGACGGCGCGCGGGTCTTTACGCCGCCGCACCAGGGGAGAGCGGGAGACCTGCCCGCGACCGTCCGGTACGTCCCGGGAGACTTCACCGACCGCGAGCTCTACGTCCGCATCAAGCAGGCGCTCGAGGAGATCGAGAACCAGCGAGGCGGCGGACCGCGCAACCGGATCTTTTATCTCGCCACTCCTCCCGACGCCGACGAGACCATCCTGAAGGGCATCGGCGAGTCGTGCATGGCCCAGGTCGAATCGGGCTGGGTGCGCGTGGTCGTCGAGAAGCCCTTCGGCCACGACCTCGCGTCCGGCAGGCACCTGAACGAGGTGCTCCTGCGCGTCTTCAAGGAAAAGCAGATCTACCGGATCGACCACTACCTCGGCAAGGAAACCGTCCAGAACATCTTCGTGCTGCGCTTCGCCAACGGGATCTTCGAGCCCCTCTGGAACCATCGCTACATCGACCACGTCCAGATCTCCGTGGCCGAATCGGTCGGGGTCGGACACCGGGCCGGGTTCTACGAGAAGGCCGGTGTCATTCGCGACATGTTCCAGAACCACCTGATGCAGCTTCTGACGCTGACGGCGATGGAGGCTCCGGCGGCATACGAGGCCGACGCGATCCGCGCCGAGAAGGTCAAGGTCCTCGAGTCGATCCGGCCATTCCCGGAAGACGCGATCGAGGAATGGGCCGTGCGCGGACAGTACGGTCCCGGAGTCGTCGGCGGCAAGCGCGTGCCCGGCTACCGAGAGGAGGAGGGCGTCGATGCGCACTCGGCGACGCCCACGTACGCGGCGATCCGGTTCGCCATCGACAACTGGCGCTGGGCCGGGGTGCCGTTCTATCTGCGTTCGGGCAAGCGGCTGGGAAAGCGCGTCACCGAGGTCGCCATCGAGTTCAAGGGCGTGCCTCACCGCTTCTTCAGCAAGGCGTCGGGCGAGCTGCTGCCCAACGTCCTGCGCCTCCATATCCAGCCCGACGAGGGCGTCTCGCTGAAGTTCAGCGTGAAGATCCCGGGCACCGTCCTCACCATCCAGTCGGTCTACATGGATTTCCCGTACTCGAAGCTCGGCGCGCCCATCGGCGGCGGCTACGAACGCCTGCTCCTCGACGTCACGCACGGGGACCAGACCCTCTTCATCCGCGGCGACGAAGCCGAGCACGCGTGGGAAGTTCTGACGCCGATCCTCGACACCTACGAGAAGAACGCTCCTCCCGACTTTCCCAACTACGCCGCCGGCACGTTCGGGCCGGAAGCCGCCGACCGGTTTCTCGAGAAGGACGGGAGGCGCTGGCGGACGCTGTAGCGTCTTTTCTGCGGCGCCATTCCGAAGCTCTCCAGCCGCGGCTACACGGGGAAGCCGAGCCGCGCTGCCGCGTCCCGCTGCAGACGATCCAGCGTGAGAAACACCAGCTCGTCGGGATCCGGCTCCAGATACAGGGCGCACGCCAGGTGCCAGAGATCGGCTCCCCGGAGCCGTCCGGCCGCCAGGACCCGCGCGATTTCCGAGGAGAGAGGACGCTCGGGCAGGACCCAGGCGACGGACGCGAGGGCGCGCTCAGCCTGGCTGGCGTCGATTCCCTCGCGAGCGAACGCGGATCGGATCTCCGCCTCGGCGAGGTTCGAAGCATAGATGCCGTCGAAACGACCGATACGACGCCGAACCTCCGCGGATCCCGGCTGATCCAAGGCCACCGAGAGGATCGCTGAGCTATCGACGTAAGCCGACGTCAATCCCGAGACTCCAGGAAGCGCTTGAGCGCCCCGGGCTTCCGGGCGATCCGAGGGATTGCGGTGTTTGGAGCGCGGGCGGGAACAACATTTCCATTCTTCGCGAGTCGAGCGAGCCGGTCTTTCAAATCCTCACGCCCCGGCTCGACGGGTGTGACCTCTGCGACCAGCTTTCCGTGGTAGCTGATACCGACCCGCTGACCGGCGCGGACCTTACGCAGAATCTCGCTGAGGCGGGCCTTGGCGTCATAGGTGGAGTAGGTACGAGGCATGACCGGCCGATAATATGACTAGACTGACCAGATTTCAATGGGGTCCGCTGATGAACAATAGATATTGCCGGGGCGCGGAGGCTGGCTCCTTTCGGGGCGACGCTCGTGTCGCTACAATGCGGCTGCGCACCGATGACGGCAATTAGCGACGGCCCACCCGTGGGGGGATCTCCGGGTTGGGTGGTCGAGCCTCCGCTCGATCTTTGCCGACTACGCCGGCGCCGGAATCGCCTCCTGGATTCCAGAGACCGATCCTCACTTTGTGGCACAGCGCGAGCACGCGCTCAGCCGGCTCGACGCCGGCATCGATCTGCTGAACTACTGCGAATTGCGAGAGAATCTGCCGGAGCGCCGGGTCGACGTGCTCGATGTTGGCGCCGGAAACGGCGGGGACGCGCTCGCTTTCGCCAACTGCGATCGCTACCGCGTTCACGCCGTCGATCTCGTACCGAACTCCGTCTTCCGGGCTGTGCAGCGGGCGACCGGGATTCGCCTCAACCACGTTATCGGAACAGGGCACGCCCTCCCATACGCCAACGCGTCCTTCGACGTCGTCCTCCTCATCGATACCATCGAGCACGTAACCGACGCCCGCCGGCTGGGCGCCGAGATAATGAGAGTGCTGAGACCCGGCGGCTTCGGCATGGTCTCCACCGTGGCGCGCCTGCGATTTTTCTTCCGGCGCGATCCCCACTTCGGCATTCGCGGTCTCGTCATGTTGCCGAACCCCGTCCAGCGCTTTGTCGTGAATCGGATTGCTCGGCGACGGAACGTGGGCTCAGGAGGACGTTCTGACTCTCCCGCGTACGATGTGGAGCACATCTACTGGCATCGCCAGGAGATCGGCCGGCTGTTTCCCGCCGCCGCAGAGGTTACCGCGCTGTATTCATGGCCGCTCGACTCGAACGCGAAGTCCCTGACGAGGGAGTGGCTGCGCTGGCACCTTCGCGATTTCGTGTTCGACCACGTGCGTATACGGAAAGCCTGAACTGGCGCGGGCTCGCTAGAACAGGGGAGCCGTGGGCTGGCGCCCCAGGAAGACGCGCCCGGCGTCTTCCCAGACGTGGGGCGCGACGGTGAAGTGGTGTGTGATCGCCTCGGCAT
>JBKOZO010000130.1:0-47961 GCA_046725935.1 Acidobacteriota bacterium
CCTTGAAGACGTTGTCCGATGTGTCGTGGATGACCCAGTTGATCAGCCGGTTCCCGAGCGCGTAGGTTCGGTTGTTATCCGCGTTGATCCACACGCCCTCGCCGAATCCCGGCAGGTCAAATTGGTTGGCGACCGCGTGGCGCCGCGGATCACCGAAATAGGCGACCTCGAAGTCGTAGTAGTCGACCCAGTTGGATTCGATCGCGACGCAGACGACCGGCTTCTTCTGCTCACGCTGGTCGCAGGCGATGCGGATCAGCGAGGTCGGGGTCTTCTGGTCGGGAGGGTAGGGGCGGACGGCGATGCGCTTCTCGGGGGTCCCTTTCAACGTCGACTTCACGGAGGTGTAGAGACCCACCAACTGCGTCAGCGTGTAATTCGCGCCGAGACGCCCGTAGACGGTGTCGCCGGGCTGGACCCTTCCGCTCGTCAGCGCGTCCTGGATGCACCAGGGGTCCTCGAGCGTGCCCTTGCCATGGCTGCACGACGCCGTCGGGGACATGAACCACTCCTTCCCGGCCGCGGCCGGCGTGGAGGCAGCTCCGGAAGCGGTCCGTGGCGCGGCGGCGGGGGCAACCGAGGACGCCTTCGCGTGTGCCTCGGCGTCGGGTGCGGGCTTCGGGTTCGGCGCCGGAGGCGCGGAACAGGAAATGATGACCGCCAACGCCAAGAGCGCGCGTTTCAAGCGCACCTCCCTATCGAAGGGACCATATCGCTCCTCTTCGATTCCCCGCTCAACTCATTGATTCTTCGAGGGCTTGACTTTCGTTCCAAAACCCTTATCATTCGCGGGCTTTATGTACGCCATCGTCCGCTCCGGCGGGAAACAGCTCAAGGTCACTGCGGGTGACGTGGTCCGGATCGAGAAGCCGGCCGGCGAGAAGATCGCCAAGGGCGAGTCGCTCGCGCTTTCCGGCTCGAGCGTCATCCTCGTCTCGGGGGACGGCGGCGTGCGCACGGGGGCGGACGCCCTGAAGGGCGTCAAGATCCAGGCGAAAGTGCTCGGACCGGTGCGGACGCGCAAGGTCCTCGTCTTCAAGAAGAAGCGGACCAAGCAGTACCGCCGGACCAAGGGCCACCGCCAGACGATGATCGAAGTCCGCATCGAAGCGATCGAAGGCTAGAGGGGTATCCCGCCATGGCACACAAGAAAGGTCAGGGCTCTTCCCGAAACGGACGCGATTCGAACTCCCAGCGCCTCGGCGTGAAGGCTTTCGGCGGCCAGACCGTTTCCGGCGGGACAATCCTCGTGCGCCAGCGGGGGACCAAGTTCTTCCCGGGCGTCAACGTCGGCCGTGGAAAGGACGACACCCTCTTCGCCAAGGTCGCCGGCGTGGTGCGCTACCACGACCGCGGACGCTTCGGCCGCACGATCTCGGTCGAGCCCGTCGGGGCGTAAGACGGCGGACGGCAGACGGCAGACGATGCCGTCGTATCGTGCTCCGTCTCAATCGATCGTCTCCCGCCTCCCGCCTTCCGTCTCCCGGCGAAGCTGATGTTCATCGACACCGCCGAGATCTACGTCAAGGGCGGAGACGGCGGCAACGGGTGTGTCGCGTTTCGCCGCGAGAAGTTCGTCGCCAAGGGAGGTCCGTCCGGCGGCGACGGCGGCCACGGCGGCTCCGTCTGGGCCGTGGCGGACCCGGCGTACAACACGCTCTACCACCTGCGCCATCACAATTCGTATCGCGCGGGCCGCGGCGAGCACGGCATGGGCTCGAACCGGCACGGCAAGGCCGGCGAGGACGTCGAGGTCCATCTGCCTCTGGGTACTGTCCTCACGGACGCCGAAAGCGGCGAGCGCGTCGCCGACCTCGTCCAGGCGGGGGAGAAGGTTCTCCTCGTCAAGGGTGGCAACGGCGGCTGGGGAAACCAGCACTTCGCGACACCCACGCGGCAGGCGCCGCGATTCGCAAAGCCCGGGCTGCCCGGAGAGGAGCGCCGGCTCTCCGTCGAGCTCAAGCTCCTCGCCGACGTCGCCATCATCGGTTTCCCCAACGCCGGGAAGTCCACGCTGATCTCGGCCATCTCGGCCGCCAAGCCCAAGATCGCGGACTATCCCTTTACGACGCTGGTGCCGCACCTCGGCGTCGTGACGTCGCACCACGACACCCGCACGCTCGTCGTCGCGGACATCCCGGGCTTGATCGAGGGCGCGCACCGGGGCGCGGGCCTCGGAATCCGATTCCTGAAGCACGTCGAGCGCTGCCGGCTGCTGTGCCACCTCGTCGACGCTTCGGCTTCCGGCGACGCCGAGCAGGACGTCGCGATCATCGAGGACGAGCTCGCGCGGTTTTCTCCGGAGGTCGCGAAGCGTCCGCGCCTTCTCGTCGCGTCCAAGAGCGACGCCGTGTCGGACCCCCTGCGCCTCGCCTCGATCCGGGCCGCTGCCGATAGGCGCGGTCTCCCGTTCTTCGAGATGTCGGCAGCGACGGGGAAGGGCATCAAGGAGCTCGTCGGCGCACTCTTCCACGAGTTCAACGAAGCGCCTCCGGCCGAGCCCCTGCGGGCCGAGACGTAGACTCCCGCCATGCGCATCGGAGTCTTCGGCGGCACGTTCGACCCCGTTCACAACGGCCACGTGATTCCGGTCGAGGCCGCCGCGATGAAGTTCCAGCTGCGGCGCGTCCTCTACGTTCCGGCCCGCCTCTCTCCGCACAAGGACGCGGCTCCGACCGACGCGCGCCACCGCGTCGCCATGGTGGCCCTGGCGATTCAGGGCCGGACCGACTGGACGATCGACCTCCAGGAGCTGGACCGCGAGCCTCCGTCGTACACGATCGACACGCTGCGCGCGATCCAGGCGCGGCATCCGGACGACGAGCTCTGGCTCCTGATGGGTACCGACATCCTCGCCCGTTTCGACCGGTGGAGACAGCCTGAAGAGATCCTGAAGATCTGCCGGATCGCCGCATTCGAGCGGGAGCCGTATGCCGGCGCGGCGGTGAAGGTGCCGCGGGTACCGGGGATCGACGATCGCCTGTCCGTTTTCGACGCCGGATCGGTTAGAATCTCCGCGACGGACATTCGGAACGATCTCGCGGCGGGAAAGAGCCTCGCGGGGCGGGTTCCGGGGCCGGTCGCGGAGTACGTTACGAAGCAGGGCTTCTACAAGCCGGAGACGCCGAAGCGTTGAAACCCGGCTTTTCCTCCCAGGACAAGGTCCGCGAGGGGCTCACGGCCGCGCTCGATCGGAAGGCGGCGGCGGTTCTGGTCTTCAACCTGACCGAATTGACGACGATGGCCGACTACTTCGTGCTGTCGACGGCCGCAAACGATCGCCAGGCGCGCGCCATCGCGGACGCGATCATCGAAAAACTGGGTCCCGCCCTCTCCGTCGAGGGGATGGCCAACGCCAACTGGATCCTGATGGACTACGGCGACGTCGTCTTCCACGTCTTCCAGGAGGAAGCGCGGAAGTTCTACGCCCTCGAGCGGCTGTGGGGCGACGCGCCCAACGAGACCGGATTCTTCCAAAGAAAAGGACTCTAGTCCGGGCTTTGCAGCGGCCGCGGCCGCGAGAGGCAACCCATGGCCAGAAGCACATCGGGGCGCCTCCGCTCCCATTTCAAGACACGCAACCGCGCACTCGCCCGCGAGATCGAGGCCCTCGGGCGCGCCGTGGACCTTCCGTCGACGATCCTGATCCTCGGCGAGAGCGGCACCGGTAAGGACCGACTCGCGCGAGCCATCCACGACGTCTCCAATCGGGCCTCGCGTCCGTTCGTGCGCGTGGACGCCGCCAACCTCTCCGACGAGCTCTTCGAAAGCGAGCTCTTCGGGCACGAGCGCGGAGCCTTCACCGGCGCGATCGCGGCGAAGAGAGGGTTGCTCGAGGTCGCGGAAGACGGCACGGTCTATCTCGACGAGGTGTCATCGCTGTCGCCCGCCGCGCAGGCCAAGTTCCTGCGCGTCCTCCAAGAGAAGAACTTCCGCCGGCTGTCCGGCGTGACGACCCACCCGTTTCGCGCGCGCCTGATCGTGTCCTCGCGCCGCGACCTCTCCGCACTCGTCGCGCAGGGCGCCTTTCGGGACGACTTCTTCTATCGCATCGACGTCGTTTCCCTGCGGCTGCCTCGTCTGTCGGAGCGGACCGAGGACATTCTTCCTCTGGCCCGGGAGTTCGCCCGCCGCGCGGCGCGCGCCTACGACCGGCCCGCGCGGACGTTCACGAAGGAAGCCGAGCAGTCGCTGCTGCGACATCCGTGGCCCGGCAACGTGCGAGAGCTCCTCCACGTCGTCGAGAAAGCCGTGCTCTCGGCCGACACCCCCGAGATCGGTCCCGAAGATCTTCCGGCGGGCACCCTGGGAGCGCCCGAGTCCCTCCTCGCCGCCGCCGTGGAGGGACGCTGGACGCTGCGTGCGCTGACGGACGCCTACATCGACGAGACGCTCCGCCGCGCCGGCGGCAACCGGACGCTCGCCGCCAAGCGCCTCGGTGTCTCCCGCAAGTTTCTCTGGGAAAGAGAGAAGAAATAACCGAGATTGAGCCGCGGTTAAGTGACGGGAATCGCTGGACTTCGTTTGAAAACCGAGTATCATCGGCGATCCAAAAGTTGGCCCCTCGTTTGCTAAGAGAGGGGCCCGAGAAAAGGAGAGCAACGAATGCCCTCGACAGCGGCCAAGGCCGTCCGGATGAGCAAGAAGGAGATGGAGAAATACCGTCGTCTTCTGGAAGAGAAGAAGGCGAGTCTCTCCGTGGACATCGCGAAGACCCGAAGCGCCGAGGAAGAAACGTCGGAAGAGCTGACCCAGGACATCGCCGACAAGGCGGTTTCCTCGTACACCCGTGAGTTCCTGTACTCGCTGACGGACGGAGAGCGCTCCACGCTGCTCCAAATCGACGACGCCATCAGCCGCATCGACGATGGCTCGTACGGCTTCTGCATCAACTGCGGCCAGCCCATGGCCGAGAAGCGTCTCACGGCGGTTCCCTGGGCGCCGTACTGCGTCGAATGCCAGGAGCTTTCCGAGAAGGGGATGCTCCCGAACTAACCGCCTTCAAGTTCCTTGCTCACTGGGGGCCTCCGTCGGAACGCCGACGGGGGCCCTTTTTTGCGACGAATCCGCGGACTCGTTCGTATACCCGGCATGCAACGGCAAACTTCGAACAGGACTCGACTGCTCTCGGCTCGCCTGTTTGTTTCCTCCTGCTCTCGCTTCTCCTTCGTGAGCCCGCCGCCGCTGGTGTGAACCGATGGACGTCGCTCGGGCCTGCTTCCCTGAACGCGACGGCGGTGGCTGTGGATCCGTCGAATCCACAGAGACTTTACGCTGGCGCCGAGGGTGGGGTCTGGCGGTCCGCAGACGGAGGTGCGAGCTGGGCTATTGCCCCGCTGGATTTTCCCTTTGCCACCGTCTCCTTCCTAGTCGTCGACCCTCACGATGCCGCGATTGTCTATGCGGCGGCGGGCCGCTACGGCCTGTTCCGAAGCCGCGACGCGGGCGGGACGTGGGCTGTTGTGTCGAGCGTCCCCTCGTCCGATGTCGACGTCGCTGTGATCGCGGCCTCTGTCGATGCCGGTGTTCTCTATGCCGGAACCGGCGATGGGGGAGTGTGGAAATCCACCGACTTTGGAAACTCCTGGAGATCTGCGGGATCGGGACTCGGCCAGGTTTTTGCGATCGCGGTGGATCCTGCGGCGCCCTCGATCGTATGGGCGGGAACCGGTGCGGGACTCTATCGCAGCGCCGACGCGGGGCAGACTTGGACCCTCGACGAGTTCTCTGGCCAACCCGTGTACTCCGTCACGGTTGCAGGCGGCTTTATGTGGGCCGCGCCGTATCCGGAGCTTTGGCATCGCGCGAACGGAGGCGACTGGATCCGCGCCGGAATCGACCGTGTCGGCCCGATCAGCCCGATCCTGGTCGATCCCGAGGACTCCGCGCTGGTCGTCGTGGGAGCGAGCGCAGGGCTCTCCCAGACCCGCAACCGCGGCCTCGGCTTCGTCTCTCTTCGGAACGGCCTGGGAGATACGCAGGTCGCCGGCCTGGCCGCGGATCCCAGCGGTCGCCGGCTATACGCTGCGACACGGGACCGCGGCATTGCCTCTTACGAGCGGTCGCATCAGATCACCGTGCCGGCGGCAGCTTCCCTCCATGGCGCGCCGCCGACGTACTTTCACTCGGATGTCGACATCGTCAACACCTCCGCCGAACGCCCGGCCACGCTGGACGTCCGGTACCAGTGTTTCGTCGGCTCATGCACACCAGTATCGGTCCCGACGACGACAATTCCGTCGCACGGCCTGGCGCGTCTGGAGGACATCGTCAGCTCTCTGTTCGGGGCTCCCGAGAGCGGCGGCGCTGTCGTTTTCGAAAGCTCAGAACCGATCGTCGTCACAAGCCGCCTCTACAGCCCGGCCAAACCGGCTCCGACGCTCGGGATGTTCGTGCCGGGCTTTCTGCCGGAGGATTCCCACCCCCGGAACATCCTGAACTCGCTGTCGCACTCCTCGGGCGCCACGGGTTCGCGAACAAATATCGGCGTGTTCAATCCGGACGACACGGCTCAGACTGTGCGCATCTCGCTGGTTGGTCCGAATGGATCAGCGTTGGGGCAGCTGGAACGAACGATTCCTCCGGGTGCTGGAGTTCAGATCAACGACGCGGAGCTGGCCGCGGCCGGTCTTGCGGAAGACTCTTCCTTCGTCGCCTGGGTGGAAGGCAACCCGCGGAGCTCGGTCTACGCCTATGCGGCCGTCATCGACAACCAGTCGCAGGATCCAATCTTGGTGTTGGGCCGCGACCTGGACTCGCTCGAGACGATCATGACCTTACCGGCCGCAGCCTCGCTCCATGGAACCGGTGAGACTTTCTTCCACTCGGATGTCGTTATCTCGAACACCGACAGCTTCCCGGTTTCCGTGGTGCTCGACTATCGATGTTCGCTGGGTAGCTGCGAGCCGCCGGAAGATCACCTGATGGTCATTCCCGAGGGTCAGTCGGTCGAGCTCGACGATGTCGTTGGCACGATGTGCGACAGACCGGAGTCGGGCGGGACGGTCGTCTTGGAGGCCAACGGATCCATCGCGACAACCAGCCGGCTTTACACGCCGTCCCACCCGCAGCCGACCGTCGGAATGTTTGTGCCCGGACTGAGTTCCGCGGCCGCCACGACGCGAGCGATTCTGGCTTCGCTCTCGAACTCTCACGACCGTGCGAGGGGTTCGCGCGTCAACGTCGGTGCCTTCAATGGCGCGCTCGATCCGCGGCTCGTCACGTTCCGCCTATTCGACGTCTCGGGCGTCCCGCTCGGGTCCGTCGAGGAATTCTTCGGTGGGCTTCAGTCCATCCAGTTGAACGACATCTTCACGCTGGCAGGCATCCCATTCGACGTTCCGGCAGCTTATTGCGTCGTCGAACCCGACGGACCCGGCCCGATCTACGCCTACGCCGCCGTGATCGACAACCAATCCCAGGATCCCATCTTCGTCCCCGGCCAGAACGACCCGGACCCTCCGGCGTTGCCCTGACCCTCCGATAGACTCCGCCTCGTGCCCAAGGAGCGCTTCTCTGAAAAGGCCATTCCGCGCTTCGACGACGCGCCGTCCGCGGTCCTGGTGACGGGGGACGTCGAGTTCTTCGTCGAGGAAGCGGCGACGAAGGCGCGGGAAATCCTGGGGGGAGCCGACGCAGAGGTCCTCCGCTTCGACGACGACGCGCCGCCCGAGGCGATCTCGGACGCGCTCCTGAACCGGTCGCTCTTCTCGCCCAGGCGTATCGTCGAGCTGGACGTCTCGCGGCTCCTGGGCACGGAGACGCCGGGGAGGCTGCTCTCGCAGGCGCTGGAGGCCTGGGAGAGGGGAGGGCCGGCGGGCCGGCGCGAGGCGTTCAAGAACGCGCGGGCGCTGCTCTCGGCGCTCGACGTGCCGCCCGGGGGAAACCCGGACGAGACGGCCGAGGCGGTCGGGAAGCGCCTGCGCAAGAAGGACGAGGCGGAGCTCCTGGCCGAGATCCTCCGGGACATGCCGGACGCCAAGAGCGGCGGCGACGCGATTCTCAAGTCCGCGCTGCGGGGGCTCGTCGCGCGCGGGGAAAACGACGGCACGGTCGCGCTCCTGACGGCGATCGCGCCTCCGGCCGGGGTGGACCTGGTCCGGGAGATCACCGACAAGGGCCTGGTGCTGGAAGCGTCGGTCGGCGACGCGCCGGAGGAGGCGCTCCGCCGCCTGGCGTCCACGCGCGCAAAGGAGCGCGAGGTCGTCATGGAACCGGCCGCGATCACGCGACTGCTGACGCTGACGGACGCCCGGCCGCTGCAGTTCGCGTCGGAGCTGGACAAGCTCCTCGAGTGGGCCGGCAAAGGCGGACGAATCCGGGCGGGCGACATCGAGGCCAACGTCGAGGACGAGGCCTCCGAGGACATCTACGGGCTCTACGACGCCATCGGCCGGCGCGACGCCGGTGACGCGCTGGCGCGCCTCGAACGGCTCCTGTCGGGGCGCGAGGTGCGCGCGGGAGACCGCGAGCTGTCGACGGACGAGATGTGGCCGATCCGGTTCTTCGGAATGCTCTCCAGCGAGATTCGCCGGATGCTCCTGATCCGCTCGCGGCTGGAGGAGTCGGGGCAGGGCTCGTTCGACGCGTCGATGTCGTACCAGGCCTTCCAGGCGCGGATCCTGCCGCGCCTGCTCGCGCCGGCGGTTCCGTTCGGACGCTCCCCCTTCGAAAGCGAGCGCGGGGGAGCGCATCCGTTCGCGCTCTTTTCGGCGGCGCGGCGTTCGTCTCGATTCAGCGCGGCCGAGCTGGCGCGGGCCCTGGCGCGAGCCGCCGACGTGGACGCGGCGCTCAAGAACTCGTGGTCTCCGCTGGAAACGTTGTCGGCGTACGTGGGAGATCTGATCGCGGGGCGGTAGCAACCGGCCGAACACGCGGGGGGCGGCCACCCCGAAGGGTGCCGCCCTGTCTCGATGGAAGGCGTCGGTCTCTGACCTAATATACGGAGCCCGATGGCAGAGAGTTTCAAGATTGATCTGGCGGGCCGAACTGCCCTGATCACAGGGGGTTCGCGGGGCATCGGACGCGCGGCGGCGGACCTGCTGGCGCGGGCCGGCGCTCGAGTGGCGATCAACTACGTCCGCGACGAGGCCGCCGCCAACGGCGCGGTCCGCGAGATCCGCGCCGCCGGCGGCGAGGCGATGGCGCTGGCCGGCGATGTCTCCGATGAAACGGTCGCGCGGCAGCTCGTGCGCGACGTCGTTGCGGCATGGGGGCGTCTCGACATCCTGATCAACAACGCCGGCATCTGGGAAGAGGACCTGGCGGGGCGCGGGGACACGGCCGTCTGGGACCGCACCTACGCGATCAACCTTCGCGGGTCCTATCTCGTCACGGACGCCGCCGTTCCGCATCTGGAGAAGCACGGCGGCGCGATCGTCTTCGTCTCCTCGACGGCGGGCCAGCGCGGGGAGGCGCGGCACTCGGCGTACGCGGCCTCCAAGGGCGCGCTGATCTCGTACACGAAGTCCCTCGCCGCGGAGCTGGGCCCGCGCGGCATCCGCGTCAACGCCGTGGCCCCGGGTTGGGTGGACACGGACATGTCCCGCGCGTCGCTCGACAATCCGAAGGAGCGGTCCGAGATCGAGAAGCTGATTCCGATCGGCCGCGTGGCGTCCGCCGCCGACATCGCGGGACCGATCCTGTTCCTCGTCTCGGACCTGGCGAGGCACCTGCAGGGAGAGGTCCTCAACGTCAACGGCGGGAGCGTCCTCGTCGGATAGCCGGATGGAGAAGCTCGAGCGGCGCGACGTTCGCTTCGTCCTCCTCTGCCTGGCCGCGATCGCCGTGTGCGCGGCGGTGACGGGCGCACTTTTCCGGCGCGCGTTCCCCGAAGCCTCGATCGAATTCAAGGTCAACCGGAACCAGGCGCGCGGCCTGGCCGAGAGGTTTCTCGAGAGTCGCAGCCGGGACCTGAAGGGAACGAAGTTCGCCGGGCAGTTCGACGTCGACGAGACCCCCAAGGTGTATCTCGAACGCGAGCTCGGGCTCGAAAAGGCGAGCCGACTCTACGGCCGCGAGGCCAAGATCTGGCAGTGGAAGATGCGCTGGTTCCGCTCCGGCGTGAAGGAGGAGGAGCGCGCCGCCTATTCGCCCCTGGGCGATCTCATCGGTTACGAGTCGGTCCGGAAGGAGGAGGCGCCGGGCGCCCGCCTCGACAAGGACCAGGCGCGCGCGATCGCTCTCGCGTTCCTCGCCGAGCGCGGGCACCCCGAGGCGTCGCTCGTGCCGATCGAAGCCGCGCCCAAGGCGCGGCCGAACCGGACGGACTGGACGTTCGTGGACGAGAAGGCCGGCGTCAAGCTGGTCGACGCCACGATCCGGTACGAGACGACGGTGACCGGCGACCGCGTCACGGCCTTCGAGGAGTCCGTGCACGTGCCGGAGGCGTGGACTCGCGAGTATCACCGGCTGCGCTCGAAGAACGAGGCGGCCGGGCAGATCGCGACGGCGGGCCTCGTCCTGACTTTCCTCGCGATGCTCTTCGTCCTGATCGAGAAGATCCGCCGCAAGGACGTGCCCTGGCGCCTGGTCGCGGCCTTCGGCGTCATCGCGTTCGTCCTCGCGCTCCTCTCCTTCGCGAACGAGCTGCCCCTCACGCTCTTTTCCTACGACACGGCGAGCCCGCTCTCCGCGTACCTGACGAATCAGGTCATCCTGGGCATCCTGGGGGCGCTCGGCACGGGCGCCGCCATCGCCTTCGTCGTGGCGGCGGCGGAGCCGATCTATCGCGAGCGCTTTCCGGGTCAGATTTCGCTGGGCGCGGCCTTCACGTTCCAGGGCCTCCAGACCAAGGCTTTCTTTCGAAGCGTTCTGCTCGGCTACGCGCTGGCCGCGTTCTTCTTCGCGTATCAAGCGGTCTTCTACGTCGTGGCCGCGCACTTCGGGGCCTGGGCGCCGGCCGACGTTCCCTACAGCGACATGCTGAACACGGCCCTCCCGTGGGCCACTGTGCTCCTGATCGGGTTTCTGCCCGCGGTCTCCGAAGAGGGAATCTCGCGGATGTTCTCGATTTCGTTCCTCGATCGCCTCGGCCTCACGCGCTGGATCGCGGTCGCGCTTCCGGCGTTCATCTGGGGATTCGGACACTCGACCTACCCCAACCAGCCCTTCTACATTCGCGGGTTCGAAGTGGGCATGGCCGGGGTGCTGATCGGATTCCTGATGCTCCGTTTCGGCGTCGTGCCACTTCTGGTCTGGCACTTCACGGTGGATGCGATCTACACGGCCCTGCTGCTGCTGCGCTCCGGAAACGCGTACTACGTGGTCTCCGGAGCAATCGCGTCGGGGATCCTGCTCCTGCCATTGCTCGTTTCGCTGGTGCTCTACGCGCGGCGAGGGGGCTTCCGGCCGGAGACCGGGTTACTCAACGCCGACGCGGGTTCGGTTCCCGCGCCGCCGGAGGAGGCCGTCCCGCACGCGGAGGCTCCCGATGTGAGGCCGCTTTCGCCGGGCGTCCTCGCGGTCATGGGAGTCACGGCGCTGCTCCTGCTCGCGTCCCTGTTCATCCCCTCCGAGCCCTCCGAGGCCATCGTCGAAGATGCGACCGGGCGCGTCTTCGCGGAGGCCACGGCGCGGCGGTTTCTCCAGGTCAACGGCGTGGATCCCACCCGGTGGCGGAGCGTGAGCTACACGGGCACGGGATTCTCCGACGACGAGGACGTGCGTGAGGCCCGGCCGCAGGACCGGGGCGGGATTCCGGGATTTTCCAGCGCCGCCGCCCGGTACGTCGTCCAGAAGGGAGGACCCGAAGCGTTCCGCCGGCTCGCGGACGACCGGCTTCCGCTGGCCTGGTGGGTGGTGCGCTTCTTCCGGCCCGAGCAGAAGGAAGAGTGGAAGGTCCTGATCGACGCGCGCCGCGCTCGCGTGGCGGCCTTCGTCAATCCGGTGGCGGAGGACTCGCCGGCGGCTCCGCCGCCGACGGCCGAGGCGGCCTCGCGACGCGCCCTGGATGCGGCCCGCAAGCTCGGCTATCCGGCAGAGGAGTACTCCATCCTGGAGGTCGGGACCGAGAAGCGCCCGAAGCGCGTGGACACGACGGTCGTCCTGGAGGCGAAGGCCGGAGTCGGCGAAGCGCGGCCCCGGCTGACGGCCGTCTTTCATGGAGCGCGCCTGGCGTTCTTCCTCCCGACGATCCACATTCCCGAGAGCTTCCTGCGCGAGTACCGGAAGACCTCGTCGGCCGATTCGTTCCGGCTCGTGCTCCGGATCGTCGCCGGAGGGGCTCTGCTCGCCGTCGTCGTCCTCGTGTTCGTCCGGCTCGTGCGTGCGCGGGGAATTCGATTCAAGGAAGAATTCAAGCCGCTTCTCTGGACGGCGGCGATCGCCGTGGCGGGACTGGCCAACGGGATCCCGTCGCTCTATCGCCGGTATCCGACCGATACGCCGTTGATCCTCTTCCGCCTGACGGTTGCGGTGTCTCTGTCACTTTCGTTTCTCTTCCTGCTCCTGATCGCCTTCGTCGGCTTCTCGCTGATCTCGGGGGCGCGTCCCGGGTGGGCGGTGGCGCTCCGGCGGAAGGGAACCCTCGGAGACGCGTTCCTGCGGGCGGCCATCGCGGCCGCCGGCGCGGCGGGAATCGCGCGGTGGGCCCGAGTGATCTTCTCCCGCGTCCCTTCGCTCTACGAGCCGGATCCGTCGCTTCCGAACAGCCTGGAGACCAAGTTCCCGTCCATCGACGTCCTGTGGTCGACTGGCCGCGGGATCTTCTTCCTTGGGGCGATCGCCGCCGTGGCCGCGCTCGCGATGCGAGGCCGGTTCTTTCAAACGACGTTGGGCCGCATCCTCGGCGCCGCCGCGGTGCTGGTGGCGCTGCTGCCGTCGGGATTCCACTCCTTCACCGAGTTCGTCACGGACGCTCTCCCGACCGTTCTCGGCGCGGTCTGGCTGGCCGCGGCCGTCGCGCTGCTGCTTCGCGACCATGCCGCGGCGTGGGTGCTCTTCGGGCTCTTCTCACTCGGCCTGCGCGACGCCACGGACCTCGCGGGCCAGCCCGCCGCCGCGGACCGCGCTTCGGGCGGCGTCGCCGTCCTGCTGCTCGGGGGCGCGGCCGTCGCGCTGCTGGCGGGAAGGAGGGACCGGAGGGTCCCCCCTCTCCCTAGCCCTCTCCCCCCGCCGGGGGGAGAGGAAGCTCTTGGTGATGATCGGGCGGCCGCAAGGGCCGCCCCTACCGACAGCTTGTAGGGGGGGCTTGCCCTCGACCCTCCTACGACCCCGTCGAGTGATACCGCCTGACGCCTGAGCTCCACGCGAAGAGGGCCACGGCGACTGTGGCCGTGGCGACCAGCGGCACGGCCCAGAATTCCCTGAAAAACTCCTCGCGCCTCAGGAACCGCACCGTCGGGTAAAACGACGCGAACGCGAACGGGATGACGAAAGAGAGCGCGAACCGGATCCACGCGTCGTAGATCGTCAGCGGATAGCGGCCGAACTGCATGAGATTGAAGATCGGCGGCACGATCCCGATGCGATCCTCGATCCAGAACGAGGTCGCCGAGAGACCCACGAAGATCGCCAGGTAGATTACCGCTCCGCAGAGCGCCCAGATCGCGAACAGGACGAAGTCGATAGGCCCGAAGGAGATTCCGAGCCGATTCGCGGCCCAGATCACTGCGGCGAGGCCGGTGACGGTCTCCTGCAGCGATTCCAGGCGAAACGCCTCGAACAGGACCTGGAAGACGGACGAGACGGGGCGGACGAGGACGCGGTCGAATCGTCCCTCGATCAGATATCGATCCGGGAACATGTAGAGGTTCCAGGACAGGACGTTGAAGATCCCGAGCGGCACCAGCGAAAACCCGTAGAGGAACACCATCTCCTCGAATTTCCAACCCTTCACCGCCGGCACCCGGGAGAACACGATCAGCAGGAACCCGAAAGAGGCGAGCGTCCCCAGAAACGACGCGAAGACGCTCGAAAAAAAGTCCAGCCGGTACTCCAGTCGCGCCTTGGCGTACTGGGCGAAGTAGAGCCCGAAGAGACGGGCGTGGCGCGTGAGGATGCGTGCGACGCTCATCGCTCAGCCGCCCTGGATCGTGATTCGCCGCGACGAGCGGCGCCAGGCCACGCGCCCGAGCCACAGGAGCGCCGCCGTCCAGCCGGCCTGCAGAGCCAGCAGGCGCGCCGCCTCGAGGCCCGTCGCCTTGCCGAGGTACAGGAACGCCGGCGTGAAATTGATGTGGGGGAAGGGCGACCACAGGAGGATCGTCCGCAGTGGCTCGGGGAAGAGCGTCGTCGGGATGAGAAGACCCGACAGAAGCTCCAGGACGAGGTACTTCGCCCGGAGGATTCCGAGGATGGACTTCGAGCGGATCGCGATCAGGCCGACGAGGAAGTTCAGCGCCGCCACCAGGAAGAACGACAGGATCGCCGAGACGAGAAAGAGCGCGCCGGCTGCGAGCGACGCCGGGGGCTTCAGCGGAAAGATCAGCCCCAGGACGATGGAGATCGGGATCGTGAAGAGGACGGCGCGAAAAGCCGACTGGCCGGCGGCATCCGCGACCATCACGAGCTGGAAGTCGACCGGCCGGATGAGGTTCATCGCCAGTCGCCCCTCGGTGACCTGCGTGCCGAGGTCGCGGTCGATCTCGTTGAAATAGAACGAGCGGATCGCCCATCCCACCGCGACGTACGTGACCATGTCCGAGAGCGTCATGCCCCCGACCGTCTGCCCCGTGTTGCGGAAGACCGCGCGCCACAGGAAGTAGTAGACGGCGACGTTGAAGACGTACGTCAGCACGCCCACGTAGTAGCGGGCGCGGTAGGCCAGCATGTTCATGAATCCGACGCGGGCGAAAGGCAGCGCCGAGCGCCAGCCCGGCGATACGGGGGCGATCGTGGCGCTCACGTGTCCGATCCCTTTGTCATCCCGAGCGCAGCGAGGGATCCCGTCCAGAGCGGGCCGTGGCAGCGTTGAGTGACGGGATCCCTCGGGCGGTTACCGCCAGCTGCGCTCGGCGTTGCCTACTGCCGGGGGTCTGCCTTCGGTGGGCGGCTTCGGCCCTCGGGATGACAAGCCTCACGGCGGGGACGGCGGCGCTCACGAGATGCCTTCCTGGTAGATGCGCTTGACGACCTCCTCGATCTCGGGCTCCTCGATCGTCAGGTCCGCGACCTCGAAGCGGTTGACGATCTCTTTGACCGCGGTGGCGGGCGAGATCTCGCGCCGGTCGAGGTCCAGGCGGAAACGGTTCGTCGCGACCTCGCGGATCGTGCGGCCGTTGAACTGGAGCTCCGACGGATCCGGCGCGTGCTTGACGTCGAAGACGATCGAGGTCACCGGCAGGATCCGATCGCGCAGGGCGTTCAGGGCGCCGTCGAAGAGGAGCCGGCCGTGGTCGATGACGATGACGCGCTTGCAGAGCGTCTCGATGTCGGCGAGGTCGTGCGTGGTCAGAAGCACGGTCGTTCCGTCGCGGCCGTTGATCTCCTGCAGGAACTCTCGGACGTTGGCCTTGGCCACGATGTCGAGCCCGATCGTCGGCTCGTCGAGGAAGAGCAGGGGAGGGCGGTGGAGGAGCGATGCGGCGAGATCGCACCGCATCCGCTCGCCCAGCGAGAGCTTCCGCACGGGCTGGTGCAGGTACGCGTTCAGCCCCAGGACCTTGTCGAACAGAGCCATGCGCTCGCGGTACTGCGCGTCGGTCAGGCCGTAAATCTCCTTGAGGAGCCGGAACGATTCGACCACCGCGATGTCCCACCACAGCTGCGTGCGCTGGCCGAAGACGACGCCGATCGTGGCGACGTAGCGCGTCCGGTCGCGGTAGGGCACGAAGCCGTTGCAGAGGATCTCGCCGGACGTCGGCGTCAGGATGCCGGTCAGCATCTTGATCGTCGTGGACTTGCCGGCGCCGTTGGCGCCGATGTAGCCGACCATCTCGCCCGGCGAGATCGAGAACGTCACGTCCGAGACCGCCGTCACGGGCGTGGCCGTGCGCTTGACCAGGGATTTCAGGGCCCCGGCCAGCCCCTCCTCGCGGCGGAACGTCTTGAAGACCTTGGTCAGCCCGGAGACGGCGACCACGGGCTCGGTCACCGCGCGAGCTCCAGCGCCCGGGCGTAGATCTCCCGGGAGGACCGGCCCGCTCGCCGCGCGATCTCGCGCGACAGAGTCTTCAGGGCCATGCCCGCGGCCAGGGCCTCCCGAATCGAGGCGTCCACGTCCACCGCGGAGGCCTCCTCGCGCTGCGGCGACCCCTCGACGACGACGGTGATCTCTCCGCGGCTGCCGCCGCGCGCGGCGAGAGTCCCGGCGAGGTCGGGCAGGGTGCCGCGCAGAGTCTCCTCGTGGAGCTTCGTCAGCTCCCGCGCCACGCACGCGCGCCGTGGTCCCAGGATGCGGGACGCGTCGGCGAGAGACTCGGCGATGCGGTGTGGGGCCTCGAACCAGATCAGCGTCTCGCGCCGGCGGGCGATCTCTTCGAGGAGCCGCCGGCGCTCGCCGGCGCGCGCCGGCAGGAAGCCAAGGAAGAGGTGGGGAACCGCGGGCAGCCCCGACACCGCCAGGGCCGAAGCGGGCGCCGAGGGGCCCGGCACCACCAGGACGGGGAACCCGGCGGACGCCGCGGCTTCGACCAGGCGCGCGCCCGGATCCGAGAGGGCGGGCATTCCGGCGTCGGATACGAGGGCGACGGTCTCTCCGCGGCCGAGGCGCTCGAGGAGCTCCTCGACGCGCGATCCTTCGCGCGGTGCGGGGCAGGAGACGCGCCGTCCCGGGATCCCGAAGCGCGCGGCGAGCTTCGCCGTCACCCGCGTGTCCTCGCAGAAGATCGCGTCCGCCTCCGCGAGCGCGCGGGTTCCCCGCGGGGACAGGTCCTCCAGGTTCCCGATGGGCGTTCCGACGACCAGGAGCCGCCCGGGTTTCTTCGCGTGGCTCACGGGGAACGGAAAAATAGCACGGAGCGCGCGGGTATCATTCGGGCGTGCGGACCACCGCCTGCGCCGTATTGTGCCTGGCCCTCCACGCGCCGGCGGAGGAGATCGTGGGCCGCATCGCGGCCTCCGTCAACGACATCGCGATCCCGGAGAGCGAGGTGCAGAAGGCGATGGTCGTATCGGCGCTGACGCCCGAGCCGGGGGAGAGCCCGGAGGCGTTCCGGGCGCGCGTGCTCGACGCCCTGATCGACCAGCACCTCGAGTACGAGGACGCCGTGCGCTTCGGCCCTCCGCCTCCCAACGCCAGCGAGATCGCCGATGCGATGAAGAAGCTGGAGGACCGGCTCCGGGCCGAGGGGAAGGATTTCCAGGCCGAATACGCGAAGGCGGGGCTGACTCCCGAGGACGTCCGCGCATCCATCGAGCGCCAGCTCGTGATCCAGAAGTACCTGCGCGAGCGTTTCGCGCCCGTCGCCTACGCGACCGAGGAGCAGGCGCACGAGGAGTACGAGAAACGCTTCGTGCCCGAGACGCAGGCGAGCGGCCAGCCGGTGCCGCCCTTCGAAGAGGCCGCGGAGGCGATGCGCCAGCGGTACTCGGCGCGCGCCTTCGACGAAGAAGTCGCGAAGTGGCTCAAGGATCTTCGCCAGAAGTCGCGGATCTCGATCTATCGGATCCCTCCGGTCATTCCGACCGACCGCGAGCGCGTGATCGTCTCGCGCGCTCCGACTCCCGCGGCGTCGAAGGGAACGGCCACGCCCTCGCCCTGACCACCGGTCACCATCGAGAGGCGCCGATGCCGGTTATGATTTCCGCCTCCATGCGCGGACGTCACGGCATCCTGATCGCCACGCTCGGCGCCGCGGCCTCCCTCGCTCTCGCGTCGCCCGAATCCCGCCCCTACGCAGACCGAAACGTCGCCGTGCCCATGCGCGACGGCGTGAAGCTTCAGGCCGACGTGCTGCGGCCGTCGGCATCCGGGCGTTTCCCGACGCTGGTCTATCGGACGCCGTACGACCGGAAGCGCTCGGAGGAGAACGCGGTCGTCGCCGGCGCGCTCGCCCGCGGGTACGCCGTGGTCCTCCAGGACGTGCGCGGCCGCTACGGATCGCAGGGAGACTTCGTCCCGTACGCGAACGAAGGCAAAGACGGCTACGACACGATCGAGTGGGCGGCGGTCCAGCCCTGGTCCACGGGTGACGTCGGGTCGTTCGGCCTATCGTATCCCGGCGCGGTGCAGTGGCTGGCGGCCGTCGAGTCGCCGCCTCACCTGAAGGCCATGGTCCCGGCGATGACCTTTTCCTCGCCCCGAAACTTCTTCTACGCCGGCGGGGCGTGGGATCTCTCCTGGCTGTCCTGGATCTGGAACAACATCGCGCCCGACGCCCGGGCGCGCCGGAACCTGCCCGGGCCTCGGACGGGGCGGGAGGCTCGCGAGGCGTGGAAGCTTCTGGAGAAGGAGCTGCCGTATCGCGTTCCTCTCAGCGACGTCCCCGAGTTGAAGGAAGCCGCTCCCTACTACTTCGACTGGCTCGCGCACCGGCCCGGCGAAACATGGTGGGACTGGGCGGAGCTGCGCAACCGCTACGGGAAGGTCCGCGCCGCGGTGCTGAACTTCTCGGGCTGGCACGACGAGGCGTACGGGCCCGAAGGCGCCACGACCAACTTCGTGGGCCTCCTGGCGGCGCGTTCGGGGCAGACCGATCCCCGCGCCGAGCTCGTGCTCGGTCCCTGGACGCATGGAGGGGAAGATTCCGACCGCTCCGGCGAGCGCGTCTTCGGTAAGCAGGCCGTGTTCCCCTATGCCGAGGAGGTTCTCGACTTCCTCGACTTCTACGTCCGCGGCGCGGAGACGGGGAAGCCGCGGCCGGCTCGCGTGCGGGCGTTCGTGATGGGGGAAAACGCGTGGCGCCGCGGAGACACGTTTCCGCTGCCGGGGACCATACCGGTCTCGTTCTATCTCGCGGCGGGCGGGAAGCTGATTTCGAATCCTCTGTCCGCGAAGCAGGCCTCGAGCGCTTTCGTGTCGGACCCGGAGAAACCCGTCGCGGACCCGTACGGGTCCGCCTACGGCGCGCACGACTATCGCGCCCTGTCCGCGCGCAAGGACGTCCTGGTCTTCGAGACCGAACCCCTCACGGAGCCGCTTCGCGTGGTTGGCCCGATCGAGACCGAGATTCACCTCTCGGCGGACGCTCCGGACACCGATCTCTGGGTCAAGCTCGAGGACGTCGCACCCGATGGAACGGCCTGGAACCTCTCGAGTCCCGGAACCGACGTCCTGCGTGCGAGCGAGCGCGACGGCGGGGCATCCCCGAAGCTCCTCGGGCCGGGTGAGATCGTCGCTCTGCGACTTCCGAACCTGCGCACAGGCAACCTCTTCGCCCGCGGACACCGCGTGCGCGTCGTGCTGTGCGGCAGCTTCATGCCCGCCTTTTCGCGCAACCTCCAGACGGGCGAGCCCGAGTCGAGCGCGAAAGCGATGCGCAAGGCGACGATCCGCATCCACCATGAGGCCGGCCACCCTTCGCGGATCGTCCTGCCCGTGGTGCCGGAGGAGGGAGGGCGATGAAACGCGTCGCGGCGGCGTCCTTCGGAGGCTTCCTCGCGGCGTCCTGTCTTCTCGCGGTGCGCATCGAGGAGGTCCGGATCCCGATGAAGGACGGCGTGAGGCTCGCCGCCGACATCTGGCGTCCCGAAGACGGCACCGGCCCTTTTCCGGTCCTTCTCGAGTACCTGCCGTATCGAAAGACGGAGGCCCGCGGCGGGAGCTTCCGTCTCTATTCCTACTTCGTGCGCCACGGCTTCGTCGTCGCCCGCGTGGACATCCGCGGAACGGGGAACAGCGAGGGCACGCTGATCCCGTACGAGTACAGCGAGATTGAGCAGCGCGACGGCGAAGAGGTCATCGCCTGGCTCGCCGCGCAGCCATTCTCCACGGGGAACGTCGGGATGTTCGGAATCTCGTGGGGAGGGTTCAACTCGATCCACATGGCGATGCGCCGCCCGCCGGCGCTCAAGGCGATCATCGCCGTCGATGCGACCGACGATCTGTATCAGGACGACGTGCACTTCATGGACGGGATCATGCACGTCGACTCCTGGGAGATGAGCCAGGACCTCGCCAACGCGATGCCCGGCGCGCCGGATTACGTTCTCGACGAGCGGTACTTCGCGGATCGCTTCGATCAGCCGCCATGGATGCTGACCTACAAGGCGCAGCAGCGCGACGGCCCGTTCTGGGACCGCACGGCGCTGAACAAGCGATACGACTCGATCCAGATTCCGGTGTTTCTCATCGGCGGCTGGTACGACGGCTATCGGGACAGCATTCCGCGAATGCTCGAGCACCTGAAGGCGCCGGTGAAGGCCATCATTGGCGCCTGGGACCACACGTATCCCGACGAGCCGTACCCGAAGCCGGGGTTCGACTGGCGCCACGAGGCCGTGCGCTGGTTCGACCAGTGGCTGAAGGGAAAGGACACGGGGATCATGAAGGAGCCGCGCCTGGCCGTGTACGTCCGCGACTGGCATCCGCCGGGGCCATACCTCGAGGAGGCGCCGGGGCGGTGGCGCTACGAGGACGGATGGCCGATTGCGCGCATCCGCGACCGCGTCCTCCATCCGCGATCCGACCGGTCGCTCGCCGATACCCCGGGCACAGCGGCCGTGGACCGGCTGCACTACGTGCCGACGACCGGTGTCGAGGCCGGCGGCCCCGTGATGTGGTGGGGCGACGTCGCGCCGGACCAGCGCCCGACCGACGCATTCAGCCTCGTGTACGACACGCCTCCTCTCGAAGAGAACGTCGAGATTTTGGGCCTGCCGACGGCGATGCTGCGGGTCGCGTCGGACGCTCTGCACATCGACTGGTTCGCGCGGCTCAACGACGTCGCGCCCGACGGAACCGTGACGCAGGTGGCCGGAGCCGGACAGAACGGCGCGCACCGGATCTCGGCGCGCGACCCGAAGGCAATCGAGCCGGGCCAGCCTTTCCCGCTCGAGATCGAGATGCACTTCACGTCCTGGGTCTTTCCGAAGGGACATCGCATCCGGCTCGCAGTGTCCAACGCGCAGTGGCCGATGAACTGGCCGACTCCCTACCCGGCGACGACGTCGCTGTACCTCGGCCCGGACGGGTCGCGGCTGCGGCTTCCGGTCGTGCCGCGTGGCGATACGAAGCGCCCCACGCCGAACTACCTTCCGATTCCGGCCAAGGAGGCGCCGCTCCCCGGCTACGAAGCGATCGAGATGGAGACGCCCTCGGCGTACGGCGAGATTTCTTCGATCGACCGCAACCCGCGCACCGGCAAGGCGACGGTCGTCGCGACCAACCAGAGCGCCCATCGTTGTCCGTGGGGCGAGCAACGGAACACCGAAAAGATCACGCATGAGGCCGAGGACGGGAAGCCCGAGAAGGCGTCGGTTCGCGGCGAATACTCGACCGAAGTGAAACTCCCAGGCCGGGTCCTTCGCTGGGAGAGCGTGGTGGTCTTCTCGAGCGATCGCCAGAACTTTCACTACTCGGGGACGCGGAAGCTCTTCGAGAACGGAAGGCTCGTTCGCGAGAAGAACTGGGAGAAGTCGATCCCCCGCGACTTCCAGTGAGAGCGGCGGGTATCTTCCGGACTCCATGAGATTCGGGATCTACGGCACTGGGGGCGCGGGCGGGCACTTCGGGGCGAGGCTCGCGGAAGCCGGCGAGGACGTGATCTTCGTCGCGCGGGGCGACCACCTGAAGGCGATTCGCTCGGAAGGTCTTCGGGTCGAGATGCCCGAGCGCGAGATCCGCATCCATCCCGCCCAGGCGACCGACGACCCGGCGGCAGCGGGCCCCGTCGACGTGGTCCTCCTCGGCGTCAAGACGTGGCAGGTCGAAGAGGCGGCGCGGGCGATGGGGCCGATGCTCGGCCGCGACACGTTCGTCGTGCCGCTCCAGAACGGGGTCGAGGCGGCCGGCCAGCTCTCCGACGTTCTCGGTGCCGGGCGCGTGGTCGGCGGCGTCTGCGCGACGTTCAGCTTCCTGGCCGCGCCCGGCCGCATCCGGAGCCTCGGCCAGGTCCACTCGCTGCGTTTCGGCGAGCTCGACCGGCGCAAGAGCGAACGAACGGAGCGCCTCCGCGAGAGTTTCGCGCGGGCGGGTGTGCGCGCGAACGTCGCCGAGGACATCCACGTGTCTCTCTGGGAAAAGTTCCTGTTCGTCGTTCCGTCCGGCGGAGTGGGCGCGGTCACGCGGGTGCCCGTCGGCGTGACGCGGGCTCTTCCCGAAACTCGGCGCATGGCGCAGGCAGGGATGGAGGAGATCCAGTCGGTCGGCCGCGCTCGAGGCATCGATCTTCCGGACGACGCCGTGGCCCGCGCGCTCGGCTTCCTCGACGCGCTCGATCCCGCCGGCACCATGTCCCTCCAGCGCGACATCGCCGAGGGCAAGCCGTCGGAGCTCGAGGCCTGGAACGGCGCCGCCGTCCGGCTCGGGAAGGAGGCCGGCGTGCCGACGCCGGTGCACGCGTTTCTCTACTCGAGCCTGCTGCCTCTGGAGCGCCGGGCGCGGGGGGAGCTCGTCTTTCCGTCCTGAGCCGGGCTCTTCCGAAAACCGAAATGCGAAGGAGGCCGGCGGGGTTTCCGGCGCGCCTCGCCATCGCGTGTCTCGACGCGCGCCGGCGCGAGGCCGCCGTCGATCCGTTGCTGAAGGGCGATCGCGTCGTGCGCGGCCTGGGCGTCGCGGTCGTTGTCGAAATAGACGAAGACGTCCGAGCCCTCCGCGGCCCACTCCCGGCAGCGGGCCGCCCACTCGTCCAGCTCGCTCCCGGTATATGCACCTTCGTAGAGGCGGCGGGCGCCGTGGAGGCGGACGTAAGCGATGCGGCGCGACGTGCGGAGCAGCGAGAACGGGTGTTTCCCCGCCGTATCGGCGGCCACGAGCGACACGTCGTGCTTGGACAGCGTTTCCAGGGCCTCGTCGGAGAGCCAGCTTTCGTGACGGACTTCGATCGCATGGCACAGCCGCCGGTCGCGGCCGTCCGGCGCGGTCAACGCCGCACGCCCGGTCGTGCGCTCGTCGTGCCGGCGCGCCGAGCGCTCGGCCCCGCGCACGTCTCGCGGCAGCGCCGCCAGGAACGGCTCTGCGCGGGAGCGATCGAAGCGCAGCTGGGGCGGAAGCTGCCAGAGGATGGGCCCGAGGGTCTTGCCGAGGCGCAGAACTCCCGACGCGAAGAAGTTGGCGAGCGGCTTTACGAAATTGCGGAGCTTGAGCATGTGCGTGATGTAGCGGCTGCCCTTCACGGCGAAGACGAAATCCTCGGGCACGGCGGCGCGCCACGCCTCGCACGCCGAGGGGCGGGTCAGGGAATAGAAGGTACCGTTGACTTCGACCGTCGGAAGCCGCTCGGCAAGATAGGAGAGCCAACGCTTCTCCGGCAGGCCCTTCGGATAGAAGCGGCCCCGCCAGTGCTGGTAGATCCAGCCGCTCGTGCCGACTCGGATCCGCCGCTCCACACCATCAAGCGGAGCAAGTGCGGTGCCTGAAGCGCTGTCATCCCGAGGAGCGAAGCGACGAGGGATCCCGTGCTTGTCGAGTCTGGGATCCCTCGCTGCGCTCGGGATGACAGGCTTGAGTCCTATCCCGGCGGCCAGCTCATCGGACGCCCGCCCAGCAGATGAAAGTGGAGGTGGAACACCGTCTGCCCCGCGCCTTCGCCGTTGTTGGCGACAAGGCGGAAGTGCGGCAGCTTCAGGTCCCCGGCGATCGCCGCGGCGCGGGCGACGACTTCGCCCACCAGGGTCTCGTCGGCCTCCGTCAGATCGGCGAGCGTGGCGATGTGCTTTCGGGGGATGACGAGGACGTGGGTTGGAGCCTTCGGCGCGATGTCGTGGAAGGCGTAGACCCGGTCGTCGGCGTAGACCTTCTTCGACGGGATCTCGCCCGCCGCGATCTTGCAGAAAAGGCAGTCGCTCACTTCACCCTCCGGGCTCACTTTGTTCTCCGGACCCTCGCGCCCAGGGACGTCAGCTTCTCCTCCATCTTCTCGTACCCGCGGTCCAGGTGGTAGACGCGGTCGATGGTCGTTTCGCCCTCGGCTGCCAGGCCGGCGATGGCCAGCGCCGCGGAGGCGCGCAGGTCGCTGGCCATGACCGTGGCCCCGGCCAGACGCGAAGGCCCCTCGACCACGGCCCAGCGGCCCTCGAGCCTTATCCGGGCGCCCATGCGCACGAGCTCCGCGACGTGCTGGAAGCGGTTCTCGAAGATCGTCTCGGTAATCGTGGCCACGCCGTCCATTCCCGTCGCGAGCGCCGTCCACTGGGCCTGCAGGTCCGTCGGGAAGCCGGGATAGGGCGCGGTGGCGACGTCGTGCGAGACCAGGTTTCCGTCGGCGCGGACACGGATCGTGTCGCCGATCGTGTCCAGACGCACGCCCGCGACCGCCAGCCGCGTCGTCAGGGCGGTCAGATGCTCCGGAGCGCACTTGCGCACCGCAACGTCTCCTCGCGTCGCGGCGGCGGCCAGGACGTAGGTGCCCGCTTCGATGCGGTCGGGGATGACCGGGTGCGCGACCCCGCGCAGGCTCTCCACACCTTCGATTTCGATGGTCTCGGTCCCCGCTCCGCGGATCTTCGCGCCCATCGCCGTCAGCATCCGGGCGAGGTCCGTAACTTCGGGCTCCCGAGCGGCGTTGATGAGGCGCGTGATGCCGCGCGCGAGCGTGGCGGCGAGCATTACGTTCTCGGTCCCCGTCACCGTGACGGTGTCGAAGACGATCTCGGCGCCGGTCAACCGCGAGGCCTTCGCCTCGACGTACCCGTGGTCCAGGCGCACCTCGGCCCCGAGCTTCTCGAACGCCGCCAGGTGCAGGTTGATCGGCCGCACGCCGATGGCACACCCGCCGGGCAGCGATACGCGCACGCTTCCGGCGCGCGCGAGGAGCGGCCCCAGGACCAGCACCGAGGCCCGCATCGTCTTGACGAGATCGTAGGGGGCGTCGGCCGACCCGATCTGCCGGGCCGCGATCGTGGCCGAGTGCGTCCCGGCCTCGACCTCCGCCCCGATGTGCTGCAGGAGGCGGCGCAGCGTCCGGATGTCGGCGACGTTGGGCAGGTTCGTCAGCTTGACCGGTTCCGCCGTCAGCAGAGACGCGGCGAGACAGGGAAGGGCTGCGTTCTTCGCGCCCGCGACGGTGACCTCGCCGTGGAGGCGGGAAGGGCCTTCGATTACGAACTTGTCCACGGCTTGCGCGTCCTGTGGACCCGCTCGGCGGCCGACTCGAGCCGCGCGAGGCAGATGCGGGGGATGCCCTCCAGGTCGGGCTCGATCCGAAGGAACCGCCACACGGGACGGGCGAGGATCTCCGAGCGCACCGCCTCGGACTGGCCGAAGCCGATCTCGAAAACGAGCAGTCCGGCCGGCTCGAGGTACGGGGGAAGCGTCGCGAGGAGCTGGCGGATCGCGACGAGGCCGTCCTCGCCGGCGAAGAGCGCGCGGCGGGGATCGTGGTCGCGGACGGTCGGCGGCAGGTGTGGGGACTCGCCGATCGCGAGGTAGGGCGGGTTCGACAGCACGACGTCGAAGCGCGCGTTCCCGAGGGCCGACAGCCAGTCGGAGGCGAGCAGCGACAGTCGCGGGCCGACGGCATGCCGCATCGCGTTCTCGCGCGCCAGGGCGAGCGCGTCGAGCGAGATGTCCAGCGCTACGGCAGACGCCTGCGGGCGTTCCAGCAGATACGTGATCGCGATGATGCCGCTGCCTGTGCCCGCGTCGAGGACCCGCCGCGCGGCCGGCGCCTCCTTCAGTGCCTGCTCGAGCAGGATCTCCGTCTCCGGACGGGGTACGAGCGCGCGGCCGTCGACCCGGAAGGGCCTCCCGTAGAAGTCCCATTCGCCGATCAGGTGCTGCACCGGCACGCCCATGAGGCGCTTCTCCCACATCGCCGTGAAGCGCGCGGCCACGGAGGGATCGAGCGTCAGGCGGGGATCCAGCGCCAGCGGCGAGGCTCCTCCGAGGGCGTGCGCCAGCAGGAGCCGGGCGTCCCAGGTGGTGGCGTCGGAGCCGCTTTTCGCGACCCGGTCGGCGGCGCCCTCCAGAGCTTCCCGGATCGTCACGCCGTTTGCGCCCTCACGCTTTCGCCAGCTCGTCCTTGAGCCGCTCGGCCTGGAAGTGGGAGGAGATGGGCTCGACGAGCTCGTCGAGGTTGCCGTCGAGGACGTCCTGGAGGCGGTGGGTCGTGAAGCCGATGCGGTGGTCGGTGATGCGCGACTGCGGGAAGTTGTACGTGCGGATCTTCTCGGAGCGGTCGCCCGAGCCGACCATGCGCTTGCGCTCGGCGGCGATCGCGCCCTCCTGCTTGGCCTGCTCGATTTCGAGGAGCCGCGCCTTGAGCACGCGCATCGCCTTGGCCTTGTTCTTGATCTGGCTGCGCTCGTCCTGGCACTGGACGACGAGGCCCGTCGGCAGGTGCGTCAGGCGCACGGCCGAGTAGGTGGTGTTGACGCCCTGGCCTCCGGGGCCCGACGCGCAGAAACGATCCACGCGGATGTCCTTCTCATCGACCTTGACGTCCACGTCCTCGGCCTCGGGCAGAACCGCGACCGTGGCGGCGGAGGTGTGGATCCGCCCGGAGGCCTCGGTTGCGGGCACTCTCTGGACGCGGTGGACGCCTCCTTCGTACTTCAGTCGCGAGTACGCGCCTTCGCCCTCGATCAACGCCGTGATCGTCTTGATCCCGCCGATGCCGGTGTCGTCGCGATCCACGATCTCGACCTTCCAGCGCCGGCGCTCGGCGTAGCGCTGGTACATGCGGAAGAGCGCCCCAGCGAAGAGCGCGGCCTCGTCGCCACCGGTCCCGGCGCGGATCTCGACGAAGACGTTGCGCGAGTCGTTGGGGTCCTTCGGCAGCAGGAGGACCTTCAGCTCCTGCTCGACGGCGGCCAGCCGCTCGGAAAGCGTGGCCCGCTCGGCCGCGGCCATCTGGTAGAGCTCTTCCCCCGGCGACAGGGACTCGACGAGCTCCCGGGCGCCCTGCAGCTCCCTCTGGATCTGTCGGTGCTCCTCGGTCTTCCGGATGATGGGCTCGAGCTCGGTCAGGGTCTTCTGCGCGTCGCGGACCGCGCGGTGATCCTGGACGAAGCCCGGGTCCGCGAGGCGGGCCCGGATCTCCTCGTACTTGCGGCGGATTTCTTCCAGTTTTTCGAACATGACGAAACTCTCGGCGTCAGCCTCGGCTGACGGCCCGACGGACGTTAAGTATGACCGCTAGAGGGCGGCGGCGGGGAAGGAGCGAGAAGACGGGTCGGGGCGCATGCCCCTAGGCCGAAGCGCCGGTCTTCTTCTCGTAGCGTTTCCGGAAGCGCTCCACGCGGCCGGCCGAGTCGACGAGCTTCTGCTTCCCGGTGAAGAAGGGGTGGCAGCTGCTGCAGATCTCGATGCGGAGCTCCTTCTTCGTGGAGCGGGTCGTCCAGGTCACACCGCAGGCGCAGTGGACCAGAACCTCGTGAAGCTCGGGATGGACGTTCGGTTTCATGGGACGGCGCATTCTACGGATCCGGGCGCCCGGGCGCAAGCCCCGCTCCGGAGCCGCCGGCCGGCCCCTCGGCGAGGCCCCCGGGCTCCGGCTGTAGAATCCCGAAGTCTAAAGAGAGCCGTGTTTTACCTGTACGTTACCGCTCCCGGCATGGCCGCGCGCAAGGTCTCCCTGGACCGGCCCGTGACGACGATCGGCCGCTCGTCCATGAACGACTTGCCGATTTCGGACAAGATGCTCTCCCGCCAGCACGCGCGGATCGTCCGGGACAACGACGGGGGCCTGACGGTCGAAGACCTCGGCTCCCGCAACGGAACGTTCTTGAACGGCGACCGTCTCACGATGGTCCAGCCGCTCAAGCCCGGTGACCGGATCACCGTCGGCGGCGTGACCCTCAAGGTCGAGTCGGAGTCGACCACGCGCGTGCGGATCGAGGGGGGCGGCGAGGACCCGCTCGACAACACGATCCTGAAAGCCTCGGCGGAGCTGCTCCGCGCGCAGGCCACCGAGACCGATCCGCGGCTGCCGGCCGAGCAGCTGGGCAAGCTCATCGAGTCCCTGCGGGTCGTCAACGAGTTGACGATCGAGCTGCTGCGCGACATCTCGGTGGATGAGCTGTTGCGCTTCCTGATGGACAAGGTCTTCGAGACGCTCAAGCCCGACCGCGGTCTCGTCCTCCTGCGTTCGCGGGGCAGCGGCGAACTGGAGCCGGCGGTCGTGCGCGTGGCCGAAGGCATCTCGGCCGAGGACATCCGGCTCTCCAAGACCCTCGTTGCGGCCGTCGTCGAGAAGCGCAACGGCCTGCTGCTGATGGACACCTCCACGGGCTCCGGCGTCTCGCTCGCCGATTCGATCCGGCTCTCCGGCATCAAGTCGGTCCTGGCGGCGCCGCTGGAGAACGAAGGAGAGGTCGTGGGCCTGATCTACGTGGATTGCCGCGTGGGCCACCGCTCGTTCGAGGAGGCCGACCTACGCCTCCTGACCTCGCTCGCCAACGTCGCCGCGGCCAAGATCCAGAACGCGCGGCTGATGGCCGAGAACGCCGAGAAGCGCCAGATGGATCGGGAGTTCGCTCTGGCGCGCGAGATCCAGCAGAGGCTGCTGCCCGAAGATCCTCCGCCGCTGCCGGGGTACGAGCTCCACGGCTCCAACGTCGCTTCGCGGCAGGTCTCGGGGGACTACTTCGACTTTCGGCCGCGCAGCGACGGAAAGATCTACGCGACGATCGCCGACGTCTGCGGCAAGGGCGTGGGGCCGGCGCTGCTGATGGCGTCGCTGCAGGCGTCGTTCCACGCATGGGCGGACGAGGGCGTGCCGGTGGCGGAGATGACCGGGCGGCTCTCCGAAGCGATTTCCCGCCGCACGGGCCCGGATCGGTTCATCACGTTCTTCCTGCTCTTGCTCGATCCCGCGACCGGAGAGGTGGAGTACACCAATGCCGGCCACAACCCCGGCCTCCTCCTTCACCCGGACGGCGCGATCGAGGAGCTGGGCTCTCACGGCCTGCCTCTGGCCCTCTTCCCGGGCAAGCCCTACGGGTCCTCGAAGCTCGTGTTAAATCACGGGGACCTCGTGTGTCTCTACACCGACGG
This sequence comes from Acidobacteriota bacterium, assembly GCA_046725935.1. Taxonomy (GTDB): domain Bacteria; phylum Acidobacteriota; class Thermoanaerobaculia; order UBA5066; family Gp7-AA6; genus DAHUXD01. Next base: position 28,976 of record JBKOZO010000130.1, read on the forward strand.
CGTCACCGAGGCGAACAATCCCGCGGGCGAGGAGTTCGGGATGCCGAAGCTCAAGGAATTCCTGACTCGCCAGGTCAGCAAGACCGCTCCCGAGATCGAGGCCGGCCTCGGGCGCGTCCTCGAGGAGCACGCCCAGGGGGAGCCCTTCGCCGACGACCGCACCCTGGTGATGGTGAAGCGGCTCAGCTAAGGCCCGACCCCCTCACCCCCGCCCTCTCCCCCCTGCGGGGGCGAGGGTGACTCGATTCGGGACTGCTCCCTTTAGGGTTCCCTCTCCCGGCGGGAGAGGGACAGGGTGAGGGGCCTTCTAGCCCAGCACCCGCCCCACCTCTCCCGACTCGCGCTGGGCCGTGCCGTTGTGCTCGCGGATCTCCAGGCGCTTGATGATCTCGTGCAGCGTCGTCGGCTTGATCTTCAGCAGCTCGGCCGCCCGCTTCTGGACGCCTCCGGTCCGCCGCAAGGCCGTGCGGATCAGGCGCCGTTCGTAGTCCTCGACGAGCTGCTTGTACGTCGCGCCGTTCTCGGGCAGTCGCACCGGCAGCTCTCCGCGCTCGGGCTGGAGCACCGTCTCCGGCAGCAGGTCCAGGCCGATCCGTCCGTTCGGCGGGCACAGGACCACCGCGCGCTCGAGGGCGTTCTCGAGCTCGCGCACGTTGCCGGGCCAGTCGTGGTCGAGCAGCGCCCGGTAGGCCTCGGGGTCCAGGCCGCCGATGGGCTTGGAGTTCTCGGTCGCGTACAGTCGCATGAAGTGCTCGGCCAGAAGCGGAATGTCCTCGCGACGCTCCCGCAGCGGCGGAATCGAGATCGTGATGACGCACAGGCGGTAATAGAGGTCGTCGCGGAACCGACCCTCGGCCACCATCTTCTTCAGGTCCACGTTGGTCGCCGCGATGATGCGGGTGTCGACCTTCTGGGTCTCGACGGAGCCGACGCGCATAAACTCCTTCTCCTGGATGACGCGCAGCAGCTTGGCCTGTGTCTCCAGGGAGATCGTCCCGATCTCGTCGAAGAAGATCGAGCCGCCGTCGGCGACCTCGAAGAGTCCCTTCTTGTTCGCGATCGCGCCGGTGAACGCGCCCTTGACGTGGCCGAAGAGATTGGACTCGAGCAGGTCCGTGGGCATCGAGCCCGAGTTCACGGTCACGAACGGCGCCCCGGAGCGCGGCGAATGCGTGTGGATGGCGCGCGCCACGAGCTCCTTGCCCGTGCCGCTCTCACCCTCGACCAGGATCGTCGAGCGCGAAGGCCCGGCCAGCCGCACGAGCTCGAAGACCTTCTGCATGCCGGCGGACTTTCCGACGATGCGGCCGAGGCCGTAGCGCTGGGAAAGCTCTTCGCGGAGCCTCCGGTTCTCCTCGGTCAGACGGCGCGCCTCCGTGCCCTTGCGGACCGTCAGCAGCACTTCCTCGTTCTGGAAGGGCTTGGGGATGTAGTGGAACGCGCCCTCGCGCATTGCCTCGATCGCGCCCTCGATCGACGAATACGCGGTCACGATGACCACGACCGCGTCGGGGTCGCGGCGCCGGATGTCGCGCAGGACGTCGAGGCCCGGGCGATCCGGCAGCATGAGATCGAGCAGCACTACGTCGTGCGGCTCGTTCTCGAAGAGGCTGATGGCCTCTCCCGCCGACGCGGCCGCGGAGACCTCGTAGCCTTCGCGGGTCAGGAGCGTGCCGAGCACGTCCCGGATCACTTCTTCATCGTCGACGACGAGTACTCTCATGATGGTGTCCCCGGAGGCACGAGGGGAAGGTCCACGGTCGCGACGGCTCCTCCGCCGTCGCGAGCCGTCAGGGCGATCGTCCCTCCGTGCCGCTTGACAATGTCGCGCGAGATGGCCAACCCCAGGCCGGTCCCGCCGGATTTCTTGGTCGTGTAGAAAGGCTGAAAGACGCGCTGCACAGCCGTATCCGAGAGGCCGGCGCCGCGGTCCGAAACGGTGACGCGGACCGACTCGCCGTTGGGTTCGAGCCGGCACGTCACGACGCCTCCTTCGGGCGAGGCGTCGCGCGCGTTGGTCAGCAGATTCACGAAGACCTGCTCGAGCTCACGCGGGTCTCCGATGACGAGGACCGGTGCGCCGTCGGGATCGGCCTCGAGCTCGAGGCGGCGCCCCGCGAACGCGGTTTCCACGGACTCGGCCGCGTTGGCGAGGACGGAGCGCAGATCGGTCTGCTGCGGGGTGCGCGGCCGGGGCCGCGCGAACTCGAGCAGGTTGTTGACGAGGTGCGCCGCGCGGAACGTCTGGCGCTCCATCTTCTTCAGGATCGCGTAGCGGGGATCGCCCGGAGACGTCTCCGACAGCAGCATCTGGGCATACGAGGACAGGCCAGCGATGGGCGTGTTGACCTCGTGCGCTACGCCGGCGGCCAGGACGCCGAGAGAGGCGAGGCGCTCGCGCTCGGCAAGCGCGCGCTCCGAGCGGATGCGGTCGGTCATGTCTTCGACGACGACGACCCGGCGGTCCGGCTGACCGTGGAACGACGACACCGAGAGCTGGAGATCCCGCGAATCGCCCTCAGGCGTCTCGAGCCGCGTCTGGAAACGCAGCTCGCCGTCGTCCCCGCCTCCGTCCGGGGACTCACCGAGCGACCACCCGGGCAGCACCTCGGAGAGCGGCAGGCCTCGCAGCTCCTCTTCGGATCGTCCCGTCAGCAGCGCGAAGGCCGGGTTGGCCGTGTGAATGCGCTCGTCCGCGTCGAGGACCACGATGCCCGACGAGGACGACCGAATGACGCTCTCCTGGTACTCCTGGAGCGTCCGGATCTCCTCGAGGCGCTCGGCCAGCGCTCCGTAGAGGCGGGCGTTTTCGTACGCCAGGCTGGCCTGCGCCAGCACCGCGGTCAAGAGCGCTTCGTCCTCGGAGGAGAGCGGGACGCGTCCGTCCTTGTAGCCGACGCCGAGCGCGCCGACGAGCTCGCCTCCGCAGCGCATGGCGAAGAAGACGCGGTACCCCAGGGCATGCAGCCGCAGCAGCGCCGCTGCCGGAGACGCGCCGAACGCGGTTCCGCGCAGCCGCAGGCGGTCTTCCTTGCCGAGGGCCTCGGCCAGGACGGCGGCGTCGGGGTCGCGGCCCGGGCCGTCGAACAGAAACAGCGAGCACGGCACGGCCCGCAGCGCCTCCTCGACGCGGTGGACGATCGCGCGGACGACCTCCTCGCGCGGACGCGGGACGGCGAAGTCGCGGGCGATGTCCAGGAGCGCGCGGCGCGCGCGATACGTGTCGTGGTACTGGATCCGCTCGAGCACGTCGGTGATGCGCTTCTTGACCGGGACCAGTAGCGACGCGAGCACCAGGCCCGAGCCGAAGGAGACGACGTTCTTGCCGGCGGACGCCATGTCGCCGAGCGTGCGGTCCAGGAGCGAGTTCAGCAGCACGAACATCATCCCACCCAGCAGCACGGCGCCCGTGGTGGCGATCGCCTCGCGGACGAAGATCTCGACGTCCCAGAGGCGCCATTTCAGGATCGCGTACGCGAAGGCGAGCGGGATCAAGACCAGCGGAACGACGGCCACCGTCGAGAGCAGCGGCGACTCGAGCCCGAACGCGCGGGGGAGCGCCGAGAGGATCAGGAACGGCGCGAGCCCGACGACGACGCCGAGCGCGATCCAGCGGACCTGCTTCTCGGATTCCGCGTCCTCGCGCGGATGGCGCATCATGTGGATCAGGCGCGCCAGGACCGTCGCGATGTAGGTCGCGAAGTAGAGGAACCAGAAGCGCGTCGCCCCTTCCAGGAAAGCGGCCGCCGTCGGCGAAGGCGTCGCTCCGAGGACCGCCAGCTCCGCCGCGGTGTACGCCAGGGCCGGCAGGTACAGCACCGGGATCACGCGCGGCATCCGGACGGGCCGCGGGAAGATCAGGAAGAAGTGCAGGAGTAGGGCCGGGAGGAACGCGCGGAAGACGTCCTCGGCCACCCAGAACAGTTTCCAGAGCGTGTCGTGCGGACCGGAGGGCGTGAGCACGTAGACGCCGAACGACGTCAGGCAGAGCGCCCAGAAGACGAGCGCGGGCGCCGTGCGGTCGCGCGCAACCGTGAAGAGGCCGATGATCAGGTAGAGGAAGCCGACGAAGGCCAGGAACAGGTACGTCGCGTCGAAGCGCACCGAAGGCGAGGACAGGGAGACGCCGCGCACCTCGCCTCCCGAGATGACGACCAGCGGATGGGGAAACGGCTTGCGGGCGAGCTGCTTTTCCGGGCGGGCGAGCGACGACGCGCTCTGGCCGTCGGCGAGGAGGATCCGGTCTCCGGCCTTCAGCCCCGCCCGCGCGGCTGCGCCGTCGGCGTCGACCGAGCTCAGGACCAGGGCTCCGCCGTCTCGCTCGTATGTGAAGCCGGCGGTGGAGAAGCTGTCTACCTTGCGAGCGAACGCGATGAAGGCGAGACCGACGGTCCCGATGGTCGCCAGCGCCATTGCGGTCAGCGCCGCCCGCCTTTTCATTCGGTTCACAGACGGCAGTTCAGCAATCCGAATGCCATGAGGTGACCTACCTGGTGCCATCGCAAGTTCAGCATTTTCAACGAGTCACAAAAACCCGAGGATTCGGCGTTTCTCCGAAAATCAAAGATTTGAATATAGTCCAAAAAAGTTTTGGAGTGTCGGCTCGCACAGAGTCCTGTGCAAGGGAGCAGATGCCGTCATCCCGAGCGGAGCGAGGGATCCCGGACTCGAAAAGCGTTGCTGGCTATGAAGTTCGGGATCCCTCGGGCCTGCGGCCCTCGGGATGGCGGGCCGCGGCGCTAGCGCGCTCTGCCCGTCAAAACGACACCGCGACACCGCCCATGAGGCGGTTTGCGGTCGCCGATTCGTCCTGGTGGTCGGTGGTCGTGGGCGTGGTGCCGTGGGCCTGCTCGAGGGCGAGCAACAGCTTCCAGTCGGCGCCGAAAGGCGTCAGACCGATCACCGAAAGATCCTGCGCCACGGAAAGCGCGAGCTTGTCGGAGTTGTTGGCGACGACGGCCGCGGGCGTCTGAAGATCCTGGCGCAGGTTCCGGACGACGACCGCGATTCCGGTCTTCGTTGGCAGGACCTCGACGGCGGCGCGCGCCGCCCAGAACCGGCCGGCGTTGCGTTCGATCCCGTAGGCGGCGCTGCTCTGCGACGCCACGTCGCCGTCGATCGCGCCGTAGCGGACCGACAGGGTGCCGGCGAGCTTGTCGGTCAGGCGGTGCTGCACCGAGGCCTTGTACTGCCGCACGGAGTTCCCGTCGAGCAGGTACACGCTGTCGAAGTCCGTTAGGAAATCGCCCTCGAAGAACGCGCGGACGAGCTCGCCCATGCGCATCTCCGAAGCCTCGAAGCGGAGCGCCGTGTCGGGGCCGGCCCGATATTCGAGGCCCGTCGCGAGGGCCTGCGTGGCCGCGGGCTCCTGGTCGTCCTCGATGGACGCGACGCGCGGCATCACCGTCGGCGCGCCCTGTGTCGAGCCCGCCACCCGATAGAGGCCGTGCACGTAGACCGTGGTGGCGCCGACCGTGTATCGGGCGGTCACGACGGGTGCAATGCCGTAGGCGTTTCCGCCGGTGCCCATGTACCGGGCTACCACGCCTCCCTGCACCTCGGCCTGGTCGCCGACGCGCACGGAGGTCGATGCCGCGAGATCGGCGTCGGGAGCGGCCTGGAAGAACGTGCCCTGCGCGTTGACGCCCGACGGGCCCACCGCGGCCTCTTTGTAGCGGTACGTCATCGCGGCCGAGATCCCCGGCGTGTCCGAGGCGGGCCGCGCGTAGCTGCCGTTGAGCTCCCAGGTCCGCGACGCCACGGGGAAGATCGAGGTACCCAGCGCCGTCGCGCGATAGAGATTGGTTTCCTCGACGTACCGCGCGGCGACCGACTCGACCCGTCCCTCTTCGGCGCCCCGGCTCCACGAAACCGCGTGCGACTGCAGGCTCGCGGGGCTGTCGCCGAAGGAAAGGGTGTTGCGGCGGGTCGAAAGACGCAGGCGCTGCGCGTCGCTCGGCGAGACGTCGACCGCGAGTCCCGCGGCGTTGCCCGTCGTCGTTTCGCCCGGCGCGTCCGTGTTGCCGAGCGTGGCGTAGTCGCCGCTGATGCCGTATTGCCAGCCGTTGGGAAGGCCGCCGTGCAGCCCCAGCGCCGCCTTCGACAGCGCGCTGCCCGGCGAGCCGTTGGCGACGTCGGTGACCGTGCTCACTTCGCCGTTGACAAGCTTGTTCACGGGGATGGTCGCCTTCCCCGCGACCGCCGGGGCCGAGTCGCCCGGAGGCGCCGGAGCGTCGATGTCGAGCTCGCGCAGCACGTCGGCGGGAAGCTTGTCGCGCAACTCCCAGATCGAAGCCGGCGCCGGAGTCTTCGCCGCCGCGGATCCGTTCCTGGGCTTCAACTCGATCGAGACCGCCGAAATCTGGTCCGGCGCGGACTGATGCCAGAGTCGCTGCATCGCGGGCTCGAAGCCGCTCTTGTACGCGATCAGGTCGTACACGCCCGCGGGCGCCGAGGGCAGGACGAACGTGCCGTCGCTCGCGGTGCGGATGCGCGAGAGCGAGTTGTCGCCGATGTTGTAGAAGATGACGAGCACGCCCGGAACGGGAGCCTCGTGGTGACGCACGACACCGGAGATCGGAGGCGCGGGAACCGCGAGGAGAGTGCCGGCCGCTCCCGTGAGCAGGACGAAGGAAAGCGCGATCGAGGCGATGCGGCGTTTCATCGGCCGGGCCCGTAGGTCCAGCTCCGAAGTATAGTTTTCTGCGGTGTCAATTGCCACCTGCTTGGGAACCCCTCGGTTTGAAAAACTTCCAAAAAATTGACTCTATTTCGACTTATTTCCGCCGGCCCCCGTCCCCCAGAAAGAGCCCCTTGAGGACGTGCCCCGCGATGGCCGGATTCTCCTTGAGGCGGCGCACCGAGTAGGCGTACCAGGCGTGCCCGTACGGCACGTACACGCGCAGGCGGTGGCCCTCGGCGACGAGACGCTGCCGCAGCCCGCCGGCGACCCCGAGGAGCATCTGGAACTCGTAGCCTTCACGCGGGACCGATAGCCTCCGGAGGAGGACGAGCGCGCGTTCGACGAGGACGGGATCGTGCGTCGCGATGCCGACGTAGGACCCGGCCGACAGCAGAATCTCGACCAGCTCCATGTAGCCCTGGCGGATGCGCTCGGGATCCTGGTACGCGATCTCCGGGGGCTCGACGTAGATGCCCTTGCATACCCGGACGTTGCCGCGCTCCGCGGCGATGCGCCGGGCGTCGGCGGGGCTTCTCTTCAGATACGCCTGCAGGACCGCTCCGACTTTCGGGTAACTCCGGCGGCTCTCCTCGTAGATCCGCAGCGTCTCGTCGGTGGCCGACGAGTCCTCCATGTCGATGCGCACGAAGTTGGCGTGCCGGCGCGCGTCCTCGACGATCCGCGCGAATTGCCGGCGGCAGTGGCCGGGGTCCAGCTTCAATCCCAACGCCGTGAGCTTGACCGAGACGTTTGAGTCGAGCCGCCGCGAGGCGATCTCGTCGAGCGCGCGCTCGTACTCGAGGACCGTCTCCTCGGTCTCTTCCAGCCGCGTCACGTCTTCGCCGAGCACGTCCAGCGTCGCCATGCAGCCGTCGGCGTTCAATCCGGCCACGCAGGAGAGCGCGTCCTCGAGGGTCTCGCCGGCCACGTAGCGCGACGCGACGCGGCGCACGATCGGCTTGGGAACGAGCGGCAGCGTCTTGACGACAACCGCGTTCAACGCCTTCACGAAGTCTCCCGGATGTCGGACCGCGAGGCGCGGGCGAAGCACCAGACGATCACGGCGCGGGCTCCGGCCCGGGCCAGGCGGCGCGCGCACTCCCGGGCGGTGGCTCCCGAAGTCGCGACGTCGTCGACGAGAAGCACGCGTCCCGAGGCGGGTCCCGGCGCGCGATACGCCCGCGCGACGTTGGACGCGCGCGCCGACGCGGGCAGGAGACTCTGCACCGCGGTCTCCCGGATCTTGACGAGCCCGCGGCGCACGAGCGGCAGACGAAGGCGGCGCGCCACGGCCGCGGCCAGAACTTCGGCGGCGTGATAGCCGCGCGCCTTGCGCGAGCGGCGCGTCGAGGGCACGGCGACCACTGCGTCGGCCTCGGGCGACGCGAGGCGCTCGGCCATCGCGGCCGCCAGCCGTTTCGCGAGGTAGTCCGCCCCCTGGAACTTGAAGGCCAACAGGATCTCCCTCGCCGAGCCACGATACGGCGCGGCGGCGCGCAGTCGCTCGAAGTCCGGCGGGTCGAGGAGGCACCGGCCGCAGACGGAGCCCTGCGGGCTCTCCGGAATCGCTTCGTCGCAACGGACGCAGCGCGAAGCCTCGAGGACGGGCAGCGTCCGCCAGCAGTGCGCGCAGACGCCGCCGCGGAAGAACTCCTCGGCGGGGCGCCGGCGGCAGGCGAGGCACACTGACGGCAGAACGAAGCGCGCGGCGGCGCGCGCGATCTCGATCATCCCTTGCGCCTCAGCGTTTTCGCGGCGGCCTCCGTAGATCCGGGAAGCGGATTGTAGACTAGCGCCGCAGTACGGGGTAGGAGGTGCACTTGATCCGGAGAACGCTCTTGGTGGTCGCGCTCTGTCTCGGCGGCGCCGCCGCGATGCACGCTCAGGACTGGGGCGTGGGCGCGACGGTCGGCCTCGTCAACGACGTCAGCGTCAACGCGACATTCGACGGCTTCAAACGCAGCGAAGTTACGGCGTGGGTGGACTACAAGATGGAACACAACACGCTCCTGCGCGGCACGTTTGGATGGATGCGGACCACGCAGACGAACTCGGAAAACACCGTCACGACGCCGGAGGGGCCTCTCACGCTTCCCCTCGTCAAGGAGCGCGTCAACTACGGGACTGTCGACGTGTCCTACCTCTTCTGGGAAGGTTTCTACACCGCCGGTGTCTTCGGCGGCATCGGCGGCTACCACATCAAGCCGGATGAATCCGACACGCTCTCGCCGGTGTTCGATCCGTATCTCGACCGCAACGAAACCGTCTTCGGCTGGAACCTCGGGCTCGACGGCGACTTCCGCCTCATGAAGCATCTTTCCCTGGTGATCCGCTTCACGTACCACAACGTGTCCGCTCACCCGCACCGCCAGTGGGTGACGGCGGACACAGGATTGGTCGCGAAGTTCTAGGAAGCGCGAACCGGGAAACGTAAGAACGAGGCGAAGCCTCGTTGAACGTTTTACGCTTACGCCTTCGGTTCCTTCTCGCCCTTCTCGGGAATCAGCGGCAGAAGCGTCGATTCCTTTTTCGAGGACAGCGAGATCTGGGCGTGAATGCGGGTGACGCCTTTGATCGAGAGGATGCGCCGCTGGAGAAAGTCCGCCAGGCCGGCGGGGTCCGCCGCCTTGACTTTGAGCCGGTATGCGAACTCTCCGGCGAGGTAGTGGCACTCCTGTACGCCGAGCAGCTTTTCGAGCTCGTCGACGAAACCCTTCTCGAAGCGCGGGTTCTCCAGCGCGACGTCCACATACGCGGTCAGGGGAAGGCCCATCTTCTCGTGATCGAGCAGCGCCACGAATCCCTTGATCATTCCGTGGCGCTCCATCTTCTTGATCCGCTCGTTGACTGAGGGAGTGGTCAGACCGACGGCACCGGCGATCCTCGCCTGCGACAGCTTCCCGTTGCGCTGAAGCATGTCCAGAATGCGAAGGTCGATTTCGTCGATGCTCATTCCGGAATCGCTCTTCTCACGATGCCTTATAAGATTAGAAACTTCGAAGATTAAGTCTAATAATATTAGCCTGCCCTGGCGTGTCAATGGCCTAATTCGTGTCCGTGGGCTAATTTCGGCGTCGCTATAATGCCCGCCGGGTCATGGCTAAACGCGACTACTACGAGGTTTTAGGGGTCTCCAAGGGGGCCTCGGAAGCCGAGCTCAAGAAGGCCTACCGCCGGCTGGCCCGCAAGCTCCACCCGGACGTCAATCCCAACGACAAAGCAGCCCAGAAGCGCTTCCAGGAGGTCCAGGAGGCCTACGAAGTGCTCAAGGACGAGGAAAAACGTAGGGCCTACGACCGTTTCGGCCATGCCGGGCCGGGGCCGGGTTTCGACCCCCGGGCGGCCGGGGGACCTGGGGGAGGTCCCGGAGGGTTCGCCGGCTTCGGAGGGGCGGGGGGTGTCCCGTTCGAGGGGGTCCACTTCGAAACCGGAGACTTCGGAGACCTGTTCGGGAACATCTTCGGGGGCCGCGCGCGGCGCTCGACGGGGCCCGAGCCGGGCGAGGACATGCGCGGCCAGATCGAGGTTCCTTTTCGCGACGCGGTTCTCGGCGGAACGGCCACGCTGTCGTTGCGCCGCGAGAAGCCGTGCCCGACGTGCAACGGAACGGGGCGGACCGGGAAGACGGTCTGCCCGACGTGCCACGGAGAGGGCATGGTGGTCGAATCCGAGCGCGTGCGCATCAAGATTCCCGAAGGCACCGAAGACGGCGGCACCATCCGCATTCCGGGCAAGGGCGGTCCCGGGCTGCGAGGCGGGCCGCCCGGGGACCTCTACGTCGCGGTGAAGGTGACGCCGCATCCGTACTTCGAGCGCCACGGCAACGACATCCACGGCGTCGTGCCCGTCACTGTCAAGGAGGCGTACTCCGGCGCCGAGATCGACGTTCCCACCATCCACGGCACGCGCCGGGCGAAGATCCCGCCGGGCACGCAGGGCCGCCAGAAGTTTCGTCTGCGCGGGCAGGGCGCGAAGGATCCGCGCACCGGCTCGAGCGGAGACCACATCTACACCGCGCGCGTGATGGTGCCGAAGAAGGAGACTCCAGCCGGCAAGGACGCGGCGACGCTGCTCGAGTCGCTCTACGACGGAGACGTGCGCGCGGACCTTCCCAAAGGACTCTGACGGCTTCTCGAGTCCCAAGTCTCAGGTCCCAAGTCTGGAAGCCTCGACCTGGGACCTGGGACCTGGGACCTGTTACCTCCCCTCCGCCATCTTCCCCGCCAGCGTCATGCACGTGCTCGAGGCCCGCGCGACGAGGCTGCCTTTCTCGTCCACCACGTCGCACTCCGTCATGCCGACGGTCTTCCCGCGCTTGACGATCTGCGCCGTCGCCGTCAGGCGCGCGGTCCAGACGGGCTTGAAGAAATTGATCTTCAGCTCCAGCGTCGTGAAGGTCTCGCCTTCCTCGAGTGTCGAGGCATAGGCGATCCCCAGCGCCGCGTCGGCCAGGTCGCAGAGGATCCCGCCGTGGAGCGTACCCATCGGATTGGCGTGCTGCGGGCCGGCGTCGAGGACGAAGACCGCGCGTCCCTTCCCGGCCTCGACGACGCGAAAACCGATCAGATCCGCGACCGGGGGCTGGGGCGCCGAGCCCGCGATCATCGCGCGGACGCGGTCGAGAAGCGTCGCCACACCGGCCTCAGGCGCCGGCCGCCGCGAGCAGCTCGTCGGCGTGGCCCTCGGGCTTGACCTTCGGCCACACCGCGGCGATCTTTCCTTTCTCGTCGATCAGGTAGGTCACTCGCCGGATGCCCATGAACTTCCGGCCGTACATGTTCTTCTCGCCCCACGCACCGTAGTCCTTCACGATCTTCTTGTCGGTGTCCGCGAGCAGAGGGAACGGCAGAGAGAATTTGTCAGCGAACTTCTTGTGCGACTTCTCGTCGTCGGCCGACACGCCGAGGACCGCGATCTTCTTCCGGCGGAACGCCGACCAGCCGTCGCGGAAGGAGCAGGCTTCTTTCGTGCAGCCCGGCGTGTCGTCCTTCGGGTAGAAGTAGAGAACCACCTTCTGGCCCTTGAAGTCCGACAGCGCGACTTTCTCGCCGTCCTGGTTCGTGGTCTTGAAGTCGGGTGCCTTGTCGCCGACCGAGAGAAGAGACATGCGGGCCTCCTTCCGGAGGCGGGATTCTATGGGAGGTTTCGCGCGGCTGCCGAGCGACTCATGCCGTCACCCCGAGCGGAGCGAGGATCTCTTTCGAGCCCTCGTCGCAACTTTGAAAGCGTTCCCTCGAGCTGCGCCCTCGGGATGACCACTACGCGATCGCGGGAGCGATCGCTACGCGGTCAGTTTCGTCCCGCCATCGCCGCCACGAGCGCGAGGGCCTTTTCGTAGGTCGTCGTCTCGTTGATCGTGATCGAGCGGATGTCGGACCAGTCGCCGCCCTCGAGGCGGGTGTACCTGAGGCTGTCGTTAGCGCGCCAGTAGAGCGTCGGGCGGTAGCCGGAGCCGACCGTCGTTCCGACCACGAGGCTCTTGTCCTTCATGTCTGGGAACTTGGTCGGGATCGGTCCGCCGCCGGCCACGCCCACGATCGGAATGTGGCGGCGCTGCCACTTCAGGCTGCCCGGATCGGAGGGCTTGCCCTGGTCGTCGGGGAAGCTGATGCGCAGCACGCGCTCCTGGTCGGCCTGGAGATCGGCGTAGCTCACGAGCACGGCGCCGTTCAGTCCGTCCGGCTGGAGGCTCGGATAGAGGTAGGCGCCGGAGGGCACTTCGTTGTACTGGGTCGCGGCCTGGCCGCCCGTCAGGGACGGCACGTCGTAGATCGCGAGGTTCGCGGGATTGAACCCGGACTCGTCGAGGAACAGCGTCGCCATGCGCGCCTGCAGGCCCTGGCCCTCTTCCCACCAGACGACCGAGAGGATCGAGCTCGTCTTGGAGACGATCTGGTCGTGCTCGTCGAGGTAGGAGACCTGCTGATGCGTGATCTGCATCTTCGGGTTGTAGGCCTTCGCGATTCCCTGCTTGGGGAGGAGCGGCGAGTTCGTCCACGTCCCGTCGTGGAGGACGCCCACGCGAATGTGGGAGAACGCCGAGACGTCTTCGGTCCAGACCGTGAGCAGCGTGCCGGTCTGCTCGTCGAACCCGACCTGCAGGCCGTGTTTTTCCTGCGTGGAAACGGAATCCGGCAGGACCTGGCTCGTCACGTTGCCGTCCTGGGCCTGCGTCGTGCACTCGATCACGTAGCTGTCGGGGTTGACGCCGTCGACGGCCAGGTCGACCGCCTTCCCGGTGCGCAGGACGTAGAGGGTGCCGTCGGGCGTCAGAAGCGACTGCTCGTCGAGCGCGAGCGAGAGCGCCGGCAGGGCCGCGAAGGCCGCCGCCAGAACCAGAGAGCGAACGAGGCCGCCGCGCTTCATCATGCCCTCAGGTTGATCATCCCCATCAGACTGATCTGGTGGAGGTAGTTCTTCAGCGCCGGGAAGCTCGGGTAGAAAGTCGACAGCGCTTCGTAGTGCTCCTCGGCGGCGTCGTCGCGTCCGAGCTCACTGTAGGTTTCCGCCAGCAGGTAGTGCGCGTTCTTTACGACGTCGTTGCGGCCGAACTCCTTGCCGAGGCCGAGCGCGCGAATCCCCCAGCTCTCCGCCTCCTCGGCGCGCTCCTGTTTCAACGCCGCGAAGCAGAGGTCGAGGCAGGGGTAATCCATGGCCTGGCGCGAGCCCAGGCTCTCCAGCAGCGACAGCGAACGCTGCACCAGAGGCAGTCCGACCGACACCGCGTCGAGCGCGATGTGGCAATAACCAAGGTTGTCCGCGACCACGGCCGCCTCGCGCGACTGCGCCTGGCCCTTGGCTTCGAAACCTTCCAGCGCCTCCTGGAAGAGGACGCGCGCTTCGGCGAAACGGCTCTCGTGGAGCTCGAGGTTCGCGAGCAGGTTCATCGACGCCGCGGTCCAATCCTCCAGTCCGAGTTCGCGGCTCTTCTGCAGAGCGCTCTGCGCGTAGAAGGTGGCCTTCGCGTATTCGCCGCGGACTTCGTGCGCGTGGGCCGAGGCGTAGGCGGCGAGCACGGCGTTGGGCGAGCCCTGGCTGCGGAGCACGATCTCCTTGAGGCGCGACAGGTCGAAATCCTGCCGATCCATCTCCAGGAGTGTCGTCGCGCGGTTGCAGGTGAAGAGGTCTTCGACCTCCCGGTCCTTCCAGGATCGGGCCAGCGCCAGGCCGTCCTCGTAGAGCGTCAGCGCGCGCTCGTAGTCCCCCGCCCAGATCGCGTCCTTCGCGGTCTTGCGCAGGAATTCCAGGTGCTTGCGGCGATCGCTCATGGGTTCGGGCCCCGGCCCGTGTCCGGTCATTCTAGGACAGGGAGGAGCCAACTCAAGGCTTTTCTTCCCCTTCTCCTTCTTCGTCGGCGGCCTTCGCCGGATCGGTTTCCGCTTCCTGGGTCCGCTTGAAGCGCACGAAGTCGCGCACTTCCTGTCGCGCTTCGTCCGAGAGCGTCTGGAACTCGACGACGAGATCGCGCGCTTCTTTCTCGGCCGGGCTCTCCGTCTCACCGAAGAACTCGCCCATCTTCAGGTCGAAGACCTGGAGGATCTTGAAGAGAGTGTCGAGGCCGACCTTGTACTCGCCTTGTTCCATGCGCGAGAGGTCGGACTGCGCGATCCCGATTTTTTCGGACAGCTCCGTCTGCGTGAGGTGGCGTCCCTTGCGCAGCTCGCGTATCCGCGAACCCACGAGAGCAACTTTGCGGGGTGAATGAGAAGACATCGTTTGTCCTGGAAATGCTATTAAAACATAGGTTGCGAAGATATGATCGTGAGGCCCTGCACGATGACCAGCCGCAACGGTATGTTGGCTTCCAAGCTCTTCCTGCTCAAGGAGATGGTCGTTCGCGACGTGCGGGCGAGATATGCCGGATCGGGCCTCGGCATCGCCTGGGCGTTCGCGCATCCGCTGCTGTGGATGCTCCTCTACACGGGTGTGTTCTCTCTCGTGCTGCGGGTGCCGGTGGAAGCGGGATATCGCTCCTTTCCAGAATTCCTGATGGCGGGACTGCTGCCGTGGATGGCGATCTCGGAAGGAATCGCGCGCTCTTCCTCGGTGCTCGTCGACAACGCCGCGATGGTGAAGAAGACGGTGTTTCCGGTCGAGACGCTGGTGCTCTCGGTGGTCCTTGCGGCCGTCGTCAACGAGGTCATCGCGCTCGCGATCTTCGCGATCTACGTCGCGTGGATCGGTCACTTGAATCTGAGCTGGCTCCTGCTCGCAGTGCCGGCTCTCCTCCTGCAGGTGCTGCTGACGTTCGGGATCGGCTGCATCGCCGCGACCGCGACCGCTTTCATGCGTGACGCCGCGCACGCCGTCGGCATCGTGCTGACGGTCCTCTTTTATGCGACCCCGATCGTCTACCCGAGCTCGCTCGTACCGGCCCGGCTGCGGCCTTGGCTGGAGGCCAATCCCCTCACGCCGCTGGTGGATCTCTATCGGCGCGCCTTCACGCTGCATTCGCCGCCCGAACCGATCCCCCTTCTCTATTTGACGGTCTTCAGCCTGGGAGCGGCCCTCCTCGGCGGAGCGCTGTTCGCGCGGGCTCGCCCCCATTTCGCGGACCTGATTTGAGTTTTGTGAATAAAGACGCGGGCCAGCGGGTTTTCGGCTCGGTTTTCCTCGAACCTGCAACCTGTAACCTTCAACCCGTCTCGGAGGTTTCGTGAAACGAGCCCTGCTCCCGTTGCTCCTTCTGGCCGCGGCGGCCTGTTCGACCCAGAAGAAACCCCAGGCGCCCCCGCCGGCGCCTCCGACCACTCCCACGCCGGGGGCTCTCAAGCGCTCGGATCCGAACGTGGTCGAGGAAACCGATAGCTACATCATCCGGCGATATCCGAAGTCTCAGTACAAGAAAGTCGACGACCGCCACTTCAAGATCCCCGTCCTAGCCAAGCCGGTCGAGTTCTTCAAGGAAGACGACGAGTACTTCTACACCAGCACGGCCAAGACGATCCCGGAAGAGGCCGAACTGAAGCGGCAGGCCGCGGAGAACGCGCCCAAGGCTCCAGCGGGAACCGTTGCGCCTCCCCAGGGCAGCCGCGACGCTCCCGTTTCCAAGGGCGTCACCGCCTCGGACTTCGCGGACCTCGCGCCGGCGCGCGTTCCGGGCCGGCTGCGCCTCGAAAAGGTCGGCCAGTCGGGGCTTCCGCATCAGGGCATGTGGCGCGCCTCGTTCGTTCTGGCCGATGCAAACGGCGACGGGATCGTCGACATCATCGCGCCGCCGTCGCGCGTGGGAGACGGCAAACTCCACGTCTGGCTCGGTGACGGCAAGGGCGCCTTCACTCCGTGGCCGGTGACGTTCACGGATGGCGGAAAGCCGCAGGAGCGGTTCTCGATCGACTACGGCGGAGTCGCCGTCGGCGACATCGATGGAGATGGCTTCCTCGACGTCGTCTCGGCCTCGCACGGCACGGGTCTCGTCTCGCTCTTCGGCGACGGCAAGGGCGGGTTCTCGATCGTCCGCACGGGCCTGCCGACACGCGAATTCTCGGCCCAGGCGGTGGTTCTCCTCGATGCCAATGGCGACGGCAAGCTCGACATCGTCGCGTCGCGCGACAACGCCTCGACCGGTTCGGGCCCGAACCAGACCGTCGACAAGACGCAGGTTCGCGTCTACATCTTTCAGGGGCGCGATCGCGGCTGGGAGCTCAAGAAGGACGGGCTCGTCGGCGGGTTCTACTCGAACTCGCTGCATGCCTGGGACTACGATCACGACGGCCGGCAGGACGTTCTCACCGGAAGCCACTACACGGGCGCGCTCACGCTGCTCTGGAAGAGCGCCGGCGACGGGACCTTCACGGGCGTGTCGTTCCCGGAGATCGAGCCCTACGCCTACCACTTCTCGGCGACGCCCGGAACGTTCGGCAAGAACCGGATCTCGGCGTTTCTCGACGGCTACTCGATGCAGGCCAACGTCCCCGAGCCGACGCGCGCGAGCGGCTTGACTCTCTACGTCTTCGAGAACGGCGCCTGGGCGAAACACCGCATCTGGCGCAAGAAGGACTTCAAGGGCTACCTCTTCACGTCGGCGATGGGGGACCTCGACGGGGACGGTTTCGACGACATCGTGTTCCCGGACAACGAGGCCAAGCGTCTCCGCGTCCTCTTCCAGCAGCCCGACGGAAGCTTCGTCGAGGCGGCGGAGGCCGAGGAGCCTGTGATCGATTCGCCGGGACAGTGGGTCGGCCTGGCGGACCTCGACAAGGATGGTCGGCTGGACATCGTTCTGTCCAAAACGGTTGCCACGGGAGGTCCGAACGAGCCCGGAGGCTGGGACGTCTACCTGAACCGCAGGTAACCCGAGGCCCGCCATATGCTTGCCCCGGTTTTTATGACCGGGAAGCATAAAAAGCGAGTTTTTTCCTTGACACCGCTTTGGACCGAGCCCATCATCCGATTCAGACGCGGGCAGTCATGCCCCAACTGGAACAGAACTCAGGATTTTCGCGGGTGTAATAAATCGAAGTGCGGGAGGTGATGGGATCGTTCGAGGGAAGGAATTCTCGATCGTGTGTTTTCGAACAGTTAACCGTAACGAGGAGATCTCAATGAAGAAAACCCTGTTGACGTGTCTGGCGATCGTCGCCGTGTTCGCGATTGCGAGCTCGGCCGGCGCCGTCACGTGCACCATCGATCAGCGTCCTGCTGCGACGCTGCTCGTCCCGTACTTCCAGGTCAGCTTCGACGCCGACGGCAATCTGGTGACCACCGGAATCGGCGCCCGCGACACGATCGTGACGATCGCGAACGCCTCGGCGGCCCCGATGATCGCGCACGCCAACGTGTTCGATCGCTACAGCGTCCTGCAGCTCGACTTCAATATCGCGCTGACGGGCTTCGACGTTCAGTCCATGCGCATCTCGGACGTGATCACCGGCCTGCTCCCGGACACGCTGAACTTCGACGGTGAGGATGCGTGCCAGCGCAACGTCAACGCCGACGTGTATCCGGACGCCAACGGCTTCATCCGCGTTCGTCCTCTCGCTCCGGCGACGGGACAGGACAACATCCAGGCCACGACGGACTACAACCAGCGCTTCAACCTCCCCGGTCTGGTGGATGCGCTCCGGTTCAACTGCGCCACGGGCGAACTGGATGACAACGCGATTGGCTACATCCTGATCGACCACGCCAACTACTGCAACCTGTCGGATCCGACGGACCCGAACTACTATTACAACGACGCGATCGGAATGGAGAACAACCTCTGGGGTGAGATCATCTTCACCTCCGGATTCGGTCTCCCGACCTACGCGCTTTCGACGGTCAACCTCGAGACCGACGTGACCTTCGGCAACGCGGCCTTCGCGGATCCGTTCACGACGGTCCGTACGCTCTATGCCCGTTACTGGGATCCCTTCGTCGACTCGCCGCCGAACGCCTGCCCGAACTGCAACCAGGCAAACGCGGAGAACGACCTGCTCCAGACTTCGCCCTGGAACGTCGGATTCGGCGATCAGCGTGAGCCTCTCGGCCTGAACTGGGCCGCCCGCTGGTTCAACGGCGCCGACGCGATCACGACGAACTTCCGCGTGTGGCGCTCCTCGCCGGCCGCTCCTGCGGCTCTCCTGGCGAGCTGCGACATCGAGGAACCGACCGTGACGCTCGTCTTCTGGGATGAGGACGAGAACACCACGACGCAGGGCACCTGCCCGTCGCCGTGCACCAACCCGACCTTCAACTTCCCGTACGAGACGCAGCAGCGCAACATCCTCGGCTTCTCGACTCCTGGTGGAGCGGTGGCCGGCTGGGTTGAGATGAGCTTCGTCAACAACGCTTCCGGAACCGAGCTGGATCAGGCTTGGGTCGACTACTCGTTCGAGGGCGCGGTCGCTCTCGAGACGATCCTCGTCCCCGGCACGCAGCTCGATCCGTCGAGCTGCAACCCGCTGGGCATCGCGGGCGTCGTGCAGACGATCCTGCCGACGATCTCCTCGATCCCGACGGGCACCGGCTCGATCTTCGTCCCATAGGTTTCGCTGGAGTGGGCGGGACTTCAGTCCCGCCCACTCTTTTTTGGGCCCCGGTGCCCCGGTGTCAGGTCTGATTTCAGTTTCTCCTGGGTGCTTCGGGTCGAACGTGGTGGGGGGAAGATGAAATCGGATCTGAGTACTTCAAATCGGCCTTCGCCGAAGTTTTTCCGGAGGATCCCGTGCCCTTGAATCGTCCGACGTGTCGATGGGTCGCGCAGGTCACAGTCCTGACGCTGGCCTTCGCGGCTGCCGCCGTTGCCCAGAATCCCAACTGTGGAATCGACCAAGGCAACGCGCAGACGTCCCTGCCGAACTTCTCGGGCTCGCTCCCGTCC
>JBKOZO010000131.1:0-30845 GCA_046725935.1 Acidobacteriota bacterium
GGGTGGCGTTGGGGGGAATGACCCCTCCGGCTCCGCGGGCTCCGTAGGCGAGCTGCGGTGGAATGAGCAGAACGCGCTTGCCGCCGACTTTCATCGTCGCGACACCTTCGTCCCATCCCTTGATCACGCGGCCCTGACCGATCGGGAACTCGAACGGCGTGCCGCGGTCGAGCGAGCTGTCGAACTTCTTGCCCTTGGCGTCGTTCTCCCAGAGCCAGCCCGTGTAGTTCATGACGCAGATCTGGCCCGGCTTGGGCGTTGCGCCCGTGCCTTCCTTGATGTCCTCGAACTGGAGGCCGCTCGGCGTCTTGTGCATCTTCGACTCGCCTTTCTGTGTCGCGTCCGGCGCGGGTGTGGGCTTGACGTCGTCCGCCACGACCGGCGCGGCGACGAGGGCCGCCACGAACGCGGCCGCGGAAAACAGGGAGCGCTTCATCATCGTCTTCAGTCCTTTCTGGCCCTCCGACAGGGCCGCGGGAGTCTATCGCAACGGGCGGGGACCGGACGGCGGAAGGCGGACGGCCGAAGGCAGACGGCGGACGGTGGTTTATCGTTCCCCGCGACTTCATGCGCTCTCTTCTCGTCCGAACCGGTCTTGCCGCGCTCGGCGTCCTGTACGTCGCGATGGGGATCGTGTCGGCGCGCGTGGCCCTCCTCGGCGCGAGGGACCGGGAGCAGGGAGTGCCGGGGGCGCTCGTCTTCCTGCTCGAGCGGCCGCTGGGAGCGTGGATCCTGGGAGCGGTCGTGGCGGGCCTGGCGGGGATCGCGCTCGCGCACGCCGCGGGAGCGGTTCGGGGCCACGAGCGCGGCGTGGCTCGCGTGCTTCTCGCGGTCAATGCGATCGGCTATGCGGCCCTCGCCTGGACCGCCGCGCGGCTGATGCTTCACCTCGGACGCGGCGGCCGGCTCGAGCAGGCCGGCGCCTCGTGGCTGTTCGCGACGACGTGGGGACCGGCGGTCGTGAAAGTCGTCGCCATTCTCGTGGGGGCCGGTGGCGCGTGGGAGCTTTGGCAGGGGATCCGCGGGAAGCTGCCGTTTCGCAGGGACCTGCTTGCGCGGAGGCTCGTGCGGGTGCTTTCCGGAATCGCGCGGTTCGGCCTCGTCTCGCGCGGCCTCGTGGTCGTCGCGGTGGGCTACTTTCTCTTTCGCGCGGCCGCGCAGCTCGACGCCAAGCGCGTGCCGACGATCGGCGGCGCTCTCCGCGCCTTCTCCCAGACCGCACTCGGACCCGTCTTCGTCGGTGTCGTGGCGCTCGGCCTCTCCGCCTACGGCGTTTATCTCTGGACGCTCATGCTCCTGAAGCGCCGCGTGTAGGCGGCTTCTAATTCAAGCCGAGCCACTGCCGCAGCGTGCGAGAGACGCGCTCGGCCGACGGGGGATCCAGGTTGCTCAGCACGACGACTGTGTAGCCGGTGTCGAGATCGATCTCGAGAACCGCGTTGACGCCGTCCGTGCCCCCGGCCGCCCCTCTTCCTCCCGAGCGCTTTCGAGATCCGGCCGACGCGCGCGCGGCGCCGCCGGGAGCGGGAGGCCGCGCCCGGTCCGAGAAGAACCAGTCGGTCGAATCGGGGGAGAGGAGCTTCTCCGCCCGCATCGCCTGGGCGAAGCGCAGAAGGTCCTCGGCGGTCGAGTAGCCTCCTCCCGCCGACGACGAGTGCGCCGGCAGGGAGTAGATGTTGGGCCGCGGCTCGGTCTTCGGACCGCCCGGGCGCTCCGGCAGGCGCGTGTAACCGACCGCGCGATTCGAAACCACCGAATCCTGAGAGTACGCGTCGGTGTCCTTCATTCCGGCAGGGACGAAGACGTGCTGGCGGACGTAGTCGTCGTAGCTCTGGCCGGAGACCTTCTCGATGATCAGGCCCAGCACGATGTAGCCGGCGTTGGAATACTGGCGCCCGGCGCCGGGCTCGAAGCGGAGCGGATCGGACGCGAAGAGTGGAAGGAAATCGGAAAGCGTGCGGAGCCGGTCCTTGGGTGTCGCGTCGTAGCGGTCGCCGAAGAAATCCCCGAGTCCCGACGTCATCGACACGAGCTGCTGGATCGTGATCTTGTCGGCGGCGGGAGACGGATAGTCCGGAAGATGTTTGCGGACGGTGTCGTCGAAGGAGAGCTTGCCCTGCTCGGCGAGCTGCGCGATGGCCACCTGGGTGAAGATCTTGTTGATCGAGCCGAGGTTGAACTTCGTGTCGGGCCGGTTGGGCACGCCGAAGTCGCGCTGGGCGAGGCCGGCCGCCTCGTGGAAGAACGGCTTGCCGTCGCGCGCCAGCAGGACGACTCCGGAAAACTCGCCCGACTCCGAGCGCGAGCGGAGCAGATCGCGGGCCGCGGCGGCGACTTCCGCGTCGGATCCTTTCTTGGTCTGTTTCGGCGCGCCGGGCCCTTCGGAGTCTTCGAAGCGCAAACCCAGAATTCCCGCCGGCGGCTCCGCTTCGAGCCGCATGCCGATCTCGATCCAGTCCCCGGTCTTCTTCGAGCGAGCCAGGAAAGCGACGTCGGTGCCGGTGCCCCGGACCGCGCTGTGAAACTCGAGGGGGCCCGTCTCCCGCGCCATCCCTGAGAGCCGCTGGACGCGCTGGTCGACGGGCGCTTCCGTCAGCGCCGACGCCGCGAAGTTGCCCGTGACGAAGGCGCGGAACGCGTCCGGCGTTCCCGTCTCGAAAGCGGTCAGAAGCGCCGCCATGCGTTTGCCCTGGGGCGTGTCGGGCGGAGAGGGGCCGTCGGCGGCTCGGAGCAGGGCAGCCAGGCAGAGAAAGAGCGCGAGGGCGGACGCGCAGCGGGTCTTCATGCCCGTTCTACGCGTCCGACCCTCGAAGGTTACGAGCGGCCGGCGCGGAATCCGGCTAGGCCTTCTAGGCCTTCAGCTTCGTCAGGATGTCCGTGATCCGCTTCTTCTGCGCGGGATCCGTCGTCATCGTCATGGCCTTGGTGTAGTTCTCGATGGCCGCCTTGGTGTCTCCCTTGGCGGCGAGCGCTTCGCCGAGGCTGTCGTAGGTGTTCCAGGAGTTCGGATAGTCCTTGACGTTCTTGCGGAAGACCGCGATCGCCTCGTCGGTCTTCTTCTGTCCCAGCAGCTGGTATCCGTAGTTGTTGATGTCCTGCTCGGTTGCGATCTTCATCGCCTGCGCGCGCAGGTCCTCGGCGGCCTTCGTGTCTCCCTTCTTCTCGAGGATCGCGGCCTTGGTGCGCAGATTCCCGAACGTCTGCTGGGTCTGGATCGACTGGTCGGCCCACTTCAGGCCCTGGTCGAGATCGGTGTCGTGCTGGAGAGACCACTGAGCGGCCTGGTTCCACGCCTGCCAGCCGAAGCGGGGCAGACCCCTCAGCTGCTTCTTCAGGCTGTCCATGACGACCGCGTTGGTGTCCACGGAGATCGGGAAGCTGACCTGCAGCTTTTCCCACTGCAGGACGACGTCCACGGAGTTGTCGGTCGGATTCTCGAAGCGGTACTCCAGCCTCTCCTCGAAATCGGCGGGCTTGGGCGTGACCGAGAAGCGGACGACGTCCTCCTTCTCGTCATAGCTGAAGCTGCCCCACGCTGTGGACGTGCTCGAGAGCATCACCGACCAGTCCTTCTCGCCGGGCATCGTGTGGAGCCCGTAGGTGCCGGCGGGCAGGCTCTTGCCTCCCACGGTCACCGGGGACGAGAACTGGATCGTCGTGTTCTCGTTGGCGCCGGCCCGCCAGACCTGGCCGTAGGGGACGAGCTTGCCCCAGATCTCGCGCTTGTTCACGGCCGGGCGGTGGTAGTCGATCTTGATCTCCGTCAGGCCCACCGTCTGGCTGACGGACGCCGCGGGGCTGGCCTGGGGAACGTTGAGAGGCGGAAGCTGGGCGACCGCCGCCCCCGCGCAGAGCAGCAGTACGGCCAGGGAAAGGAACAAGGGGCGCCGCTTCATAAAGAACCTCCTTCGGAAGCGAATCCTCGAGGTCCTTACGGCCCGGGAGTCAGGGAGTTTTTCGGGGAATTCTGGGGAAGGTCCGGAGGGGTCTAGGCGGCGCTGGCGCCGTGCTCGTGGCTGTCGGAACCGGGCGGGCGCTTCAGGCCGCCGCCGTTCCTCAGGGCGCAGAACAGGAGGTCCGCGCGCCGGCGCACGCCGTGCTTGACCAGCAGATTGGAGACGTGGAACTTCGCAGTGCGCTCGGACATGTGGAGCCGCCGGGCGATCTCCTTGTTGGAAAGATTGTCGAGGACCGCGTCGAGCACCTGGCGCTCGCGGCGGGTCAGGCCTTCGAACCCCGTCGCGTAGACGCGCAGCGGCACCGTGCACAGCGCCGAGTCCACGAAGCGCGCGAGGAGCGAGCGGCCGACCCACAGGCCCCCCTCCGAAACGGTCTGCAGAGCGCGCGGAAGCGTGCGCGTCGACTCCTGGTAGGTCGTGAGCCCTTTGGCTCCCAGACGAAGCAGCGCGAAAGCCGTCTGGTCGTCAAAGCGCTCGCCGAGCATGAGGATGCGCGCCGTTGGTTGACGTGCGTGGATTCCCGTGACCACCGCTTCGGTGACGGGGAACTGCGGGTGCGCCTCGACGACGTGAACCGCCGCTTTCGGAACCGAAAGGTTCTCGAAGTCAGGTATGCGATTGGCCTCGAGGCGCCGGGCGATCAGTCGGAATTCGTTATCCGAGATCAGTCGCTCGAACTCCGGCAGGACCAGCGGATGGCACCAATAGAGACCGACCGTGGAAAGACGCTGGGAAGCCACCGATTCGGAGGGTAACGGATTTTCCGCGCCGGGGGCAACCCCTTATTTTAGGTAGGTGACCCACGGTTAGGTCTAAGGTCCCGAACGTCTGTATCGGGGGACACCGCAGCCAGGGCCAGGCGGGTCCCTGTCGCTCCGAGGGCCGCGCCGGGAACGATTCGTACCGCCGCCGGACCCGGGGTCAGCGGCCCCCGACCGTCTGCGTGGAGCGGCCCGAGATGAACCGTCGCAGGACCAGGGAAACCGTCCCGATGCGAATCGTGTCGCCGTCCTCGATCGGCACCGGGCCGCGGATCCGGCGGCCGCGAACGAAGGTCCCGTTCTTGCTGCCGAGGTCTTCGAGCGTCGCCGCCTCCCCGGAAACGACGATGCGCGCGTGGTGCCGCGAGACGCTGTAGACGTCGAACCACGCGACCGACTCCTCGTCGCGTCCGAGGCCGTTCTCGCCCTCGGCGAGCGAGATCTCCCGGTCCTGCCAGAGGAGCTTGAAGATCGAGCGGCGTCTTCCGTCCTTCTCGGGTCCCGTCTCCCGCACCTCGGGCAGGAACGCGTAGCCGAATCGGGGAACGGTTCGCACGAGCGACGGGTTCTTCGCGTCGTCGCCGAGCGCCGCCCGAAGATCCGCCACGAGATTGACGAGGTTCGCGTCGGCGACGAAGACTCCCGGCCAGAGCAGCTCGTGGAGCTTTTCCTTCGACAGCGCGCGCGGGCGCTCGCCGATCAGGATCTCGAGGAGCCGGAACGCCTTCGGCGAGAGGGACACCGGCCGGTCGTTGCGAAACACCTGGCGTGTGTCCGAATCGAAGACGCAATCGCCGAAGGCGACACGCATGAGGTCCACTCGCTCCGAGCGAGCGATGGTATCAAAGGGATCGAGTCGAGCCTCAGCGGGGCGCCGGCCGGCTCTTCTCGCGCTCCGACACCGCGCTCGCGTCCGCGTAGACCGCGTGGCACCACCGGCGGTACTCGGAGACGCGGCCGCGCACGACGTCAAAATACAGCGTGCGCAGCGCCGTGACGATGGGACCCATCCGTCCGGTTCCGATCGGCCGATGATCGACACGCGTGATCGCGGCGATCTGGACGCCGGTTCCGGAGAAGAACGCCTCGTCGGCCAGCGTGATCTCGGTGCGGTCGATCGAGCGCTCGACGACCGGGATCTTCATCCGGTCTCGCAGCAGCTCCAGCAGAGTGCGCCGCGTGATGCCCTCGAGGACGTTGTCTGTCACGGGGGGAGTGATGACGGCGTCGTTGCGGACGAGGAAGAAATTCGAGGCGGAGCCTTCGGCGACGTGGCCGTCGTGGTTCAGGACGATCGCCTCGTCGAAGCCGGCGCGCTGGGCGTCGGTCTTGGCGAAAGCCGAGTTGACGTACGACCCGACGATCTTTCCGCGGGCCGGAATCATGTTGTCGTCGACGCGCCGCCACGACGACACGGTCGCGTGC
Source organism: Acidobacteriota bacterium (assembly GCA_046725935.1). Classification (GTDB taxonomy): domain Bacteria; phylum Acidobacteriota; class Thermoanaerobaculia; order UBA5066; family Gp7-AA6; genus DAHUXD01. The sequence continues at coordinate 6,146 of JBKOZO010000131.1, forward strand.
ACGCCTTCCTCGTTCTCGATGTAGCCCCCGTAAGGCAGCGCGACCATCGAGACTTCGGGTGTCAGGTTGTGGAGGCGGACGCCGATCGACTCGTCCGCGTAGAAGGCCAGGGGCCGCGCGTAGCAGTCCTCCCGGTGAAGCTCGGCCCGGAGCAGCCCCGTCAGAGCGTCGGTCAGATCCTCGACGGTGTACGGCAGCGTCATATCGAGCAGCCGCGCCGACTCGAGGAAGCGGCGGAAATGGTCCGCCGGGCGGAAGACGAAGAGCTCGGCTTCGTCCGGGTTCCAGTAGGCCCGGATGCCGGCGAACACGCCCGTGCCGTAGTTGAGGGCATGAGTCATGACGCCCACGCGCGCCTCGGAGTAGGGGACGATGGAGCCGCGGAAGAAAGCGTAGCGGGGAAGGGCCATGGACGACCTCCCGTCGGATGCGTTTGGCTTCAGTCCACTTTTCAAGTCCATCTCGGGTGTATGCTCCAAGTGGACATCAACATGGACCGGATCGAGGCGCCGATCAATAGCCACCTGCGCGAGAAGTGGACTGCGCCGAAATCGGCCGCGTCATGACTTCCCCTCAGGCTTTCGTCGGCGCTCTGGGAAAGTGGGCCGAAGGGCCGGGACCAGTGTATCGCCGTCTGGCCGGGGCGATCCGCGCTGCCGTCGAGAGGGGCGAGATCCGCCCGGGCGAGCGCCTTCCCTCCGAGCGGCATCTCGCCGAGAAGCTCGCGGTGTCGCGCACGACCGTCGTCTCGGCCTACGAGGCTCTGCGAAAGGACCGCTTCATCGAGAGCCGGCAGGGCAGCGGCACCCGCGTACGGGGAATGTCCGCGCGCGGCCCGCTGCTGCGCGAGGATCCGTCGGGCTCTTTCCGGCGCCATCCCGTGTGGCGGAGCTTCATGGAAGGCTCCGGCGCGACGATCGAGTTTCTCGGGGCGCACCTGCCGGCGCCGGAGGTCCTGGTGCGCGAAGCCGCGCACATCGACGAGAAGGCACTGCGGGAGCTCTCCCAGGGTCCCGGCTACCTGCCGACGGGTCTGCCCGCCCTCCGGCAGGCGATCGCGCGCCGTCTGACCGAGACCGGTTTGCCGACCACCGAGGAGCAGGTCCTCGTGACGCACGGCGCGCAGCAGGCGATCGGGCTCGCCTCGGGACTCTTCGTCGAGCGCGGCGAGACGGTCGTGGTCGAGGATCCGACGTATCTCGGCTCGATCGACATCTTTGTGGCCCAGGGAGCCCGACTCGCGACGGTGGCGGTGGGCAGTGATGCCGCCTGGATCGCGAAGTTGAAGGACACCGTCGCCCGCTCGGGTCCGCGGCTCGTGTATCTAATGCCGACGTTCCAGAATCCGACGGGAGCAGTGATGCCGGAGGCATGCCGCCGCGCGCTCGCGCGCCTCTCCCGTGAGCTGCAGCTGCCGATCCTCGAGGACAACACGCTGGCCGATCTCTCGCTCGGCGGCGAAACGCCGGCGCCCATCGCCGCTTTCGAGCCGACGGCGCCGGTACTGACCGTCGGATCTCTGTCCAAGCTCTTCTGGGGAGGCCTGCGGATCGGCTGGGTCCGGGCCTCGGAGGAGATCCTTCTCCGCATGACGCGGCTGAAGATCATGGCGGATCTGGGAGGATCCCTGATCGGACAGCTCGTCGCGGTGCGCCTGCTCTCCGAGGCCGAGCGGGTGCGCGCGGCGAGGCGGCGCGAGATGCGAGAGCGGCTCGACCGGCTCACCGGGCTCCTCGCGCGCCATCTTCCGGAGTGGACGTGGACGCCGCCGGCCGGGGGACTGTCGCTCTGGGTCAGGCTCCCGCGCGGGGACGCCAACACGTTCGCGCAGGTGGCTCTGCGACACGGGGTCGCCGTCGTTCCGGGCACCCTGGCGTCGCCGAACGGAGGATGCGCCGACCGGCTACGGATCCCGTACGTGCTCGACGCGGGTCCGATGCGCGAAGGCGTCGAGCGGCTGGCCCACGCCTGGGAAGCGTACGCCGGCGGAGGAACGAAGAGACGCGCCGCCGCCGGCGTGATCGTCTAGCCGCGGTCGCCCTGTTTCAGGTAGCGGTCCAGGAACTTCAGGATCGCGCTCCAGCCCTCGATCTGGTTCTTCTTCTTCGTGAAGCCGTGGCCCTCGTCCGGGAACACGACGTACTCGACGGGCACGCCGTTCTTCTTGACCGCCCCGACGATGTCGTCGGACTCGGGCTTGATGACGCGCGGGTCGTTGGCGCCCTGCACCACCATCAACGGCCGACGGATCTGGTCGGCGTGAAAGAGCGGCGAGGTCTCCTTCAGGAAATCCTTGTCCTTCTCGGGATCGCCGACCTCCTTGTAGAGCGCGGCGCGCTGCGCCTCCCACCACTTCGGCATCGACTCGAGGGTGCGCAGCCAGTTCGAGATGCCGAAGATGTCGACTCCCACGGCGAATTCCTCGGGCTTGAACGCCAGCGCCGCCAGAACCATGTAGCCGCCGTAGCTGCCGCCGAGGATTCCGACGCGGTTCGCGTCGACGTACGGAAGGCTCTGCAGATACTTCTTTGCCTCGACGCAGTCCCAGAGTGGCTCCCGGCCGTGCTTGTGGTCGTCGGCCGTGTTGAAGGACTTCCCGTAGCCCGAGCTGCCGCGATTGTTGATGCCCAGGATCACGTAGCCGTGGTTGACGAGGTACTGGATGGCCGCGCTGTACTGAAGTCGCGTCTGTCCGCCTGGTCCGCCGTGCACCCATACGAGCGCCGGCGCCTTCGCCGCCGCGCTGGCCTGCCAGGGCTTGTAGAAGATGTTCGGAATCTCCATCCCGTCGAACGATTTGAACCGCACGACCTGCGCGTCGACGAGATCCTCCGGATCGATCGCCTTCGTCATCGTGTCGGTCAGGCGCACCGGCGCCTTCGATCCGAAGGCGTATACCCAGAGGTTGTTTGGCCCGCGATCCGAGTCGAGCTGGAAGGCCAGCAGCTTCTCGTCCGCCGACACGCGCACCGAGGAGATCTCGCCGGCCGGAAGCGAGGGCATCGGAACGGGCGCTCCGCTTCTCCCGTCCCAGACCTTCAGGATGCTGCGCCCGTCCTGGTTGACCGTCGAGAGGCGGTACTTGCCGTTTTTCGAAAAGAACGTCCAGGCGACGTCCCAGTCGGCCTTCTCGACGTCCTCGGACTTTCCGCTCGCGAGCTCGTAGCGGCGCACGCGCGTGAACTCCGAGCCGTCGTTGGTCAGGTAGTAGAGCCACTTCGAGTCGGGATCGAAGACCGACGGTTCATAGGTGGCCGTGCCCTCGTGCTTCGAGATGAGCGTCATCGTCTTCGCGGCCGTGTTCCAGAGGTAGATGTCGCTGTCGGAGGTGGTGTTGAACTTCTGGAAAGCGATCCACTTCGCGTCCTCGGAGATGTCGCCGAGGTCGTATCCGACATCGTCCTGGTAGAACAGCGAGCGCGCGTAGGTCTTCGCGTCGTAGCGGTACACGTCGAAGAAGCGCGGGTCCCGCTCATTGGAGCGGACATAGAAGGCGCCGCCGTCTCGCGTCCATTTGGCGAAGGCCGCCTTGAGCTTCTCGCCCGGCGTCAAGTCGCGCTCCTCGCCCGCGGGCGTCTGCACGTAGACGTGGTTGAGCTCGTTGCCTCCCTGGTCGCGCGTGAAGAGGAACCGGTCGTCGTTCGGGAAATACGAGATGGCCGTCGTCGTGTCGGCCGTCGATCGCGTCAGAGCCGTCGGCTCGCCGCCCGAGACCGGGATCGACTGGACGTTGCGGATCCCGCTCGCATCGGAAGAGAACAGCAGCTTTTTCCCGTCGGCCGAGAAGGAGGCCCCCTGGATCGCGGTCGTCGACAGGAACTGCTCGATCGTGTACTCCTTCGAGGGACGCCGCGGCGGATCGGCCGCGCGCAGGGGCGGCGCCGAGAGGATGGCGAGGGCCAGGGCGGCGGAAAGACGCATCGAGGGCCTCCTTTTCGCGATCATGACGCAGATCAGCCGGCCCGGGTTCCGTCGGGGACCGGGCACTCCGGCACCGCGAGGCACGGCGTCACCCCGTCGGCATAGCCCAGATCGAAGAGCATGCCCTCGGAGACCTCGCCCATCATCTTCCGTGGCTCGAGGTTGACGACGAAAAGCGCCTGGCGGCCCACGACGTCCGAGGGATTCGCTCTGTCCTGTTTCATGCCGGCGAGGATCCGCCGGGTGTGATCTCCGAAGTCGACCGTCAGTCGAAGCAGCTTTTCCGACTTCGGCACGTCCTCCACGCTCCGGATCGTTCCGACGCGGACGTCGATCGCCTCGAGTGTCGAGAATGAGATCGGCGGCTTCACGGGCGCTGGGGTCATACGCAATGCTCCTCCGAAAGACGAAGGGCCCCGGTCGCCGGGGCCCTTCGCGCCGCCATGTTCGAGGTCTACTTCGTCTGGACGCAGCCGCGGTCGGCGTTGGACCACTCCCACTGATAACCGAACCCGGCGTCGATGAAAGGATCGGGCGACCACGCGCACTTGTCGTCGGCTTCGAAGCCGCGGCGATCGTACCAGGCGTCCAGATCCGGGTCGGTGGCCGCTTCGCGGGTCTCGTGGCACGAGAAGTGGTCGAGATTCTGCTCGACCGTGAAGCCCGGCCACTGGCATCCGCCGCACGAGGGATACGGCATCGACGCGTACTTGATGTCGTGGCCCAGGCCCGAGAAGTGGCCGTGGTACGCGCAGAACTGGAGGTTGGGGCCTCCGCACGAGGTCGAGCCGCCGCTGGACGCGTAGAAGCCGTTCGGAATGAAGACTTCGTAGACGGTGCTGTCGTCGGGGAGGCCGCCGTGGCCGGAGATGTAGTTCAACACCTCGTTGTGCACGTCGGTATCGGAGACCGCGGTGTGCGGGGGGTTGGCGGAATCGATCCAATATTGATTCGTGAGGTTCGTCGCGCCGGAGCCGTACTGCGCGATGGTGCGCCACTCCCCGGTCGAGCCGAAGTTGCCGAAGAAAGCCGTCACGTGGGCGGCCGTCGCGCCGAGCGTCTGATTCGACGGGTTGCCCCAGGAGGGACCCCAGAAGATCGAGACGACCTTCGCCGCGGCCAGGACCGGCCCGCCGTGGTCGATCAGGTTCTGCCCGCCTCCACCGCGCGACGGCTTGGCCTGCTCCCGAGCCAGGCCTGCGAGAACCTTCGACTTCTCGGGATAGAGATGCAGCGTGGTTCCGTTCGGATCGACTACACGCTGTGCCGCCATGGGCGCAGCCAGAGCCACGAAACCGAAAATCGCGACGAAGCGCTTCATAGGCCCTCCCTTTTCTGGATGCCCGGATTCTAGGCCCGGGAAAAAGCGGATCTCAAGAGCTGACTGGCCGGAATTCCCGGGCCGCGGCGCGGATGTCCTCGAGCGCCTGGTCCATCCGGTCGCGGTGCGTGCGGAACGAGAGCACACAGATGCGGATGGCGTACCGGCCACAGAGGCGCGTGGCGGTTAAGTACACGCGGCGACGGGAGTTGATCCGGTCCAGGAGCGCGCGGTTGAGCTCGTCGAGAGCGGCGTCGGCGGTTCCCGGGGGCCGGAGCCGGAACGCAACGATCGAGAGCTGCGGCTCGGCCAGGATCTCGATCCCCGGGATTTCCTTCAGCTTCTCGGAAGCGTAGCGGGCCAGCTCCAGCTTCTCTTCGAGGTTGCGGCGAAACGGGCCGGCGCCGTGCATCTTCAGCGGCAGCCACAGGCGCAGACCCCGAAAGCCGCGGGAGAGCTCGGGCGAGAGAAGATTGAAGTCGGTCAGGTCGTCGTCCTGCTGCATCGGGGGCATGTAGTCGGCCGAGAGAGCATGCGCCCGCTTCAGCGTTTCCCCATCGCGCACCAGGAGCGCCCCGGTGCCGTACGGCAGGAACATGCCCTTGTGCGGATCGAGCACGATGGAGTCGGCGCGCTCGATCCCGGAGAGGCGCCGCCGTCCCTCCTCCGTCATGAGGAAGAAGCCTCCGTACGCGGCGTCGACGTGAAACCACATGCGCTCGCGCGCCGCCAGCGCGGCGAGAGCCGGGAGATCGTCGACGGCGCCGGTGTTGGTGGTCCCGGCGTTCCCGACGACGACGAAGGGCGTCCGACCGGCGGCGCGGTCGGCGGCGATGGCCCGTTCGAGCGCGCCGACGCGGATGCGGAAGTCGCCGTCGGTTCCGATTTCGCGCACTCTCTCCTCCGGAAATCCGGCCAGCGTGGCCGACTTCTGGATCGCGTAGTGCGCCTGGTCCGAAGCGTAGATCGTGCCGGAGAGAAAGTCCTCGGGCAGGAGGTGCTTGCGCGCCGCGACCAGGGCAGAGAACGTCGCGAGCGAACCTCCGCTCGTGAGGATTCCGCGCGCCGAGGCCGGCAGCCCGGCCAGATCGCAGAGCCAGCGCACGACGGTCGCTTCGATGGCCGCGAGGCCCGGCGCCGCGGCGAAGACGCCGACGTAGCGGTTCGTGGCGTCGGCGATCAGGTCCGCGACGGCCGCGTGCGGCAGACCGCCGCCCGGAATGTAGGCGAGGTAACCCGGACCCGCGGTGTTGAAGCTCTTCGGAATGATGCGGGAAAAAAGAAGGTCGAGGAGATCTTTGACGGGGGTCTCGCCTTCGGGAAGGGGCTCCGCGAGCGAGCGGGCCAGCGCGACGCCTCCCTGCGTGTCGGCGGCCGGCTGCTGCGGGAGCGAATCCACGTGAGCCACGATGCGTTCGGCGGCGGCGTCGATGAGCTGCCGGAGCTCGTCTCCGTGGAGCTCGAGACTGCGGTCTTCCATGGCGGCGCTATTGAATCACCAGTACCGGGCCCCAAAAAAAACCCCGCCTCGGGCGGGGTCCCGCAGAGGGGTCCGCGGCTCTTACTGCGTCTGCGCGTCGTGCTTCTGGCGGTAGAGCCCCCGGGAGATCCGATCCTGGCGCTTCTCGACGCGGAAGCGCTCGCCGGGCGTGAGCGGACCGTTGCTTCGCATCCGCGCGATGGAACGGTTCAGAGCCGCTTCACGGCCTTCCAGGCGCGCGGTCTCGCGGGCGGTCAACTGGCCGCTCGCGACACCCTGCGCGATGCGCTGCTGCTGGTTGTGCTTCCGATTGGGGATCCGTCCGGCTTCCGCGGGGGAAGCCGAGGCGAGGACCATTCCGGCGGCGCCGGCGAACGCGAGGACGAACGTCGTTTTTCTGGTCATGTATCTTGCCTCCGAGACTTTGACGAGCCGCATGGAGCCGGGTTTACAGAGGGCGAGCCGGGGATCCCTGCTCGTCGTCGCCGCCGCGCTCCTTCTCTTGTGGCGCGCGGTCCCTCTGCAGCGCGCATACATCCAGAAACTCACGGCCCTGCACGGCCGCGGTTTCGCTCTCCTGGCCGCGGGCGCGGCGATCGCGGTCTTCGCGCTGCTGTGGCTGGGACTCCGGCGGCGTCCGCGCGCGACGCTCGCCGGAGTCGCGGCTGTCGCGCTCGCGATGACGGCGCTCTCGGGAAATCTCGTGGCGGCGCTGACGGCCGTGCTTCTCTGCGCGGGCATGCTGCTGCTCGGAGACAGGCTCTTTCGATTGCTCCACGGAGCCGACGCGGGGGAGGGCGATCTCTCGGCCGTCTTCGCCGCGGGCCTCGCGGGCGCAGGCCTCACCGTGCTCATTCTCTCGGAGGGGGGACGGCTGCGGCCCTTGAGTCTCGCACTCGCCGCGCTGGCCCTCGTCGCGCTGGCGTGGCGGCGCGTGCCCGAGCTCGCGCGGCTGCTTCGCGCCGCGATGCGGCTGCCGCGAGGCGCCGCGCCCGCGGCGCTCGAAGCGGCGTGGCTCGCATTCTCGGTCCTGATCCTGCTGGCCATCTGGGCCACGGTCCAGGCCCCGGACGTATCGTGGGACGCCCTCGCGTACCACCTCCCCGAAGCGCGCGACATCGCTCAGACCGGCTCCGTGCGGCCTCTCGAGGATCTGGCGCCGCAGTCGCTTCTGTGGCGAAACCACGACGCCATGCTCGCCATGGGATTCGTCGTGGGCGGCGAGCGCGTCGTGCGTTTCCTCCAGTTTGCCGCGGCCTTCGCGGTGTTTCCCGCGACGCTGGCGCTGGCGCGCCGGATCGGGGGAGGCGGCGCCGCGCCTCTCGTGGTTCTGGCGCTCGCCGGCTTTCCGACGGCGATGCTGCAGCTGCAGTCGGCGTACGTCGACTGGCCGGCCGCTCTCCTCGTTGCGGCTTCCGCCGCGCAGCTCGCGGTCCGTCCCGCGCAGCCCGGACGCGCCCGCGTCGCCGGATTTCTCTTCGGCGCTGCGGTCGCGACGAAGATCTTTGCGCTTTTCGCACTGCCCGCCTTGGCGATCCTTCTCTGGCGGTCGCGTCCGCGCATGCGTGTCGTCGCCGGGGCGGCGGCGGCCGCACTCCTGGCCCTCGCGCCCTGGATCTTCTGGAGCGCGACGCGCGCCGGATCCGTCTTCGCGCCGTACGCGCGCTCGGCGGGCGATCTGATGGACCGCGCCGCGCGCGGAAGCTTCTTCACGACATCGCCGGCCACGGAGACGCGGCGCCCCCGCGTCTCGGCGGCGCACGCCGTCGTCGGCCTCGTCCGTCTTCCCTACGATCTGGTCTTTCACTCCAGCCGCTTCGAGGCCAACGGCGACGGCTACAACGGAATCCTGGTGCTCCTGCTCCTCCTCGGGCTCGCGGGCTGGACCCGGCGGCACGTCCTGCTCTTCTGCGCCGCAGCGCTTCCGTTCGTGGTGCCCTGGTCGCTCCTGTATTCGCCGTCGGTTCGCTTCCTCTTTCCGGTCTACCCGCTCTACGCCGTGTTCGGTGCCGAGGGGCTGACGCGACTGGCCGGGCGCTTCAAGGGTGCGGCGGGTGCGACGGCGGGAATCGCGATTCTTGCGGCGGCCGCGGCGTTCCCGGTGCAGTTCGGATCCTCGGGCCTCGAGGCGAAGGCGGCGTTCGGGCGGATCGGGCGCGAAAAGTTTCTCGAGGCCGCGCTTCCTTCGTACGCCCTCTGGAAGAACGTCGAACCATCCGATCGCGTCGTCCTTCTGGGCGAGAACGATCGATACCACTGCCCGGCACAAAGGGCCTGGCGTTCCGAGTTTCTGCCCGTGTCCTCCTGGGGCGACGACCCGGAGGCGTGGAGCCGCGGACTGGACGCGCTCGGCGCGACGCATGTGCTGTGGCGGCGGGACCGCCGGCCCGACGGCGGCCCGATCCCGTGGCTGCCGGATCGCCTCGAAACCGTCGAGAGCAATCCCTCGGCCGTCCTTTACCGTATCGTTCAGAGGTGGCCGGAATCCAAGAGGTGAGGACGTACGGTCTGTCCTCGCAGTCGGCTTCGCGGCGCTCGCTTCCCGTCTACGACGTCGACTTCTCGCGGCGAGAGGAGCTGCTGCGGCGGACCTGGGAGAGGCTCGACGCGCCGTTCCGCACGCCGAACCAGGTTCTCGGCCGGCGGTCCACGATCGGATGCGTGGCCCTGGAGATCACGCAGCGCTGCAATCTCGACTGCACGCTCTGCTATCTCTCGGAGAGTTCCGAGTCCGTCAAGGACCTGCCTCTCGAGATCGTGTTCGAGAGGATCGATCGCATCCGGGAGACCTATGGTCCGGGAGTGGGAGTGCAGGTGACCGGTGGAGATCCGACGCTGCGTCCGCGCGAGGAGCTCGTCGCGATCGTGCGCCGCGTCGCCGACGCCGGGCTCCGTCCGTCGCTCTTCACCAACGGAATCCGCGCCACCCGCGATCTGCTGCAGGAGCTCTGCGACGCGGGTCTCTTCGACGTCGCGTTCCACGTCGACACGACCCAGCGATTCAAGAAGTACCCGACCGAAGAGGCTCTCAACGCCGTACGCCGCCAGTACATCGACCGCGTTCGGGGAATCCCGATCGCGGTCATCTTCAACACCACCGTCCATGCCGGGAACATCGACGAGGTGCCGATGCTCGTCCGGTTCTTCCGCGGCCACTCGGACGTCGTCGGAATGGCGTCGTTCCAGGTCCAGGCCGCGACCGGCCGCGGCGAGTGGCGCCTCCGCGATCCGCGCGTCACGGCCGACGCGGTGCGGGAGAAGATCCGCGAGGGAACGGGACTCGACCGGCTGGCCTGGGACACGGCCCTCGTGGGCCATCCCCGCTGCAATCGGGCGACGATGCTCGCGACCGTGGGAACCCGGGTCGTGGACGTGCTGACGGACCGCCCTCTCTATGAGCGTTTCCTCCACGAGTTTCGACACGTCTCCTTCGACCGCCGCGACGTCCGGAAGACCGCGCGCCGGTTTCTCCTCGCCGCGGCGGCCCATCCCTACTGGTTTTTCCGCGGTGGAGCGTTCCTGCTCGGCAAGCTGTGGGAGGCGCGGCGCGAGTTGCTGTCGGGGGGTCGGATCGGAAAGATCACCTTTTTCGTCCACGACTTCATGGACGCCGACGCCCTCGATCCCGAGCGCATCCGCAACTGCGGATTCATGGTCATGACCGACCGGGGCCCCGTGTCCATGTGCGAGCACAATGCGCGGCGCGACGCCTTCATCCTGTCCCCCGTGCGGATGCCGGGATCGCCGGCTGCGGCGTTCGATCCGCGGACGGGATCGGTGGTGTCCGCAGCGGCGAAGACCTGATAAGATCCCCGCATCGCCGACTCCCCAACATCCGCGCCGATCGGCTTTCGCGAGGTCTCCGACGGCCCCGGTCCGGGAGAGCCTCCGCGCGACTCGCTCGCCCTCCGTTTCGATCCTTCCCGGCGGGTCGTGATGCGTTTCGCCCTCTCGGTCTCTTCCGAAGACGAGCGGGAGGCGCTGCGCTACGCCCGCCGCAGCATGATCCGCGAGGAGCGGACGCGGGGGCTCGAGTGGGACGAGCCGTCCATGGAGGATCCGACTTTTTCCCGCGACGAGATCCGCTGGTTCGCGCTGGCCTCGCAGGCTTCGTGGTGCCGTTCGAAGGTTGCCGAGCTGATCGAGCGGGCCAACCGGGCCGTTGCGGAGATCCGGGATCAGCGTTACCCGCGGTAACGATTTTTCCCGCGGCGCCGGCGCCCTCCTCGTCCTTCTCCATTTCAAGCCCCTTAGCGACGGACGGTTATGCCCGGACTCCCGGGTCGGCACAGACTTCGCTACTCGTTGGAAACCAAATGGCACAACGCCTGGCCTTCTCCGAGGTGGAGGAAGCCGGCCACGCTCCGGGGCCGTCCTCGGATTCGAGCGCTCCGTGGCTGGAGCCGGAAACTCTCACGCTCCGCTACCGCATCCGCGCCGTAGACGACGTGGGCCTGGAAGCGCTGCGCTACGCCCGGCGAGCCATGCTCCGCGAGGAGTGGACCCGGGGTCTGGAGGACGGCGAGCCCTCGCTGGAGGACGCGATCTTCTCGGTGTTCGAGATCGTGTGGCCGGTCCCGGCGGGAGAGAGGGAGCGTTGCCGCTCCAAGGTGAACCAGCTGCTCGAGCGGGCGAACCGCGCGCTGGACGAAATGTCGGCGGCCGAGCGATCGCGCTGAAAGGGATCGCTTCCCCGAACCCGCGTACAATTTTACGATGAGCGGCCGGAAATTTCGCAGGCTGTTGCTGTTCGCGGCGGTCGCAGCCGTCGCGTACTGGATCTACAAGGACCGTCCGACCGTCTCCGGCTTGATCGATTCGATCACCAATCCGCTGATGGGTTCGCGCGCCGCCGTCGAGAGCTCGGAACGCAACCGCGTCAACTCCGACGCCGCGACGGCGATCAGCGAGCAGACCGACCTGCCGGTGGCCTCTCTGAAGGAAGGCATGTCCGTGCGCGAAGTGAAGGAGCTGCTCGGCAATCCGGACTCGATCGAGAAGGACGCCGAGAAGCCGAACCGCGCGCGCTGGACCTATCGGCGCGCCGGTCGGGTCCTCCTCATCGAGGATCAGCGCGTCGTTTCGATCGCCATCCTGTAGGCCCCGGACGCCGCTCCGAAGAGACCCAGCCTCGGATCGAGGACCACGCGCACGGGGACACGCGACAGCAGTTCCTGCATCCGCGGCTTGGCGCGGAACGCACGCAGGAATTCCGGGCGCCGCAGGGCGGGCAGGATCTTCGCCGCGATGCCTCCGCCCAGAAAGACTCCGCCGGTGGCCCGGTACTGCAGAGCGGTGTTTCCCGCTTCGGAGCCGTAGATCGCCACGAAAAGATCGAGGGCCGCGCGACACAGCCGGTCCCGCCGCGCCAGGCCGAACTGGCTCACCACCGCGGCCGGGTCGTCGCCGCGCTCGAGCGCCGCGCGCACGTCGCGGCCCTCCGGCGCGGCGCCTTCGAGCTTGAGAAACTCGTAGATGCGCACCAGGCCGGGTCCCGAGAGCACGCGTTCGCGCGAAGTGCGCCCGAACTTGCGGCGCAGGTACGTCGCCAGCCGAGCCTGGAGATCGGTCGCCGGGCCGAAATCCATGTGCCCTCCCTCGGAAGGGACGACGATCTCGCGGTCGGGGAGACGGATGACCGCCGCTTGCCCCAGACCCGTTCCGGCGCCGAGGATGGCCATCGGGGCGCCGCGCTCGGGCCGCCCCCGCGCGAGGATCGCGACCTGCGCGGGCTTGAGGTAGCGCAGACCCATCGCCGCGGACACGAAGTCGTTCTGCAGCGCGATCCGACGGACTCCCGTCTGTCGTTCGAGCATCCGCGTCTCGATTCGCCACGGCAGGTTGGTGATGCGAGCCGAGCCGTCCCGCACCGGCCCCGCCACGCCGAAGCCCGCGGTGCGCGGCCGGGAGCGTTCGCCGCGGAGGAAGTCCTCGACGACCTCCTCCAGGCCCGGGTAAACGGCGCTCGCATAGGTCTCGAGGCGCTCGACGGCCAGCGAAGCGGGCCCGATGTCCACCATCGCCAGAGCCGTCTTCGTGCCGCCGATGTCTCCGGCCAGAACGCGCACGAGCGCAAGCTACCATCCGCAGTCGACGGGTCCGTCGAAGCAGGAATCGCGCCCTGGCTTAGAGTCTCGCTGCCGAGGCCGGGGGATTCTGCGGGCAAAAAAAGCCCCGGGTCGGGGTGGGGCCGCCCGGGGGGCGAAAGGAGGAGGTTGAGGTTCCTTGCTCGCCATCAGAAGAAAGCAATTGACCGGCCATGTCAGTGCGCATTTGTAAACCCAATTTGCAGAGTCACTTACGAAATCGCCAGGCTGGCATGCTGACGAGATTTGTCACCCGTATGCACAGGACTGTGAGCATTTTCAGCCGAGAGCGTCGGACCGGCTCGCGCCTGCGGCGGCCGGCGGCTCTCCTTCCTCTACTGATCCTGGCCGCCGGCTGCTCTTACATCTTTTCCGAGAAGCGCACGAACTACCAGTTCGAGCCGAGCTACGGCGTTGAAAGTCCTCAGTTCCTGCGCTCGCTCGACGCCCTCGGAACCGAGATGGTTCCCGGCAATGCCGCCCGGCTGCTCCAGAACGGGGACGGAATCTTTTCCGCGATGCTGGCCGAGATCGCCGCGGCCAGGCTCTCGGTGAACCTCGAGAGCTACATCTTCTCGGAGAGCGTCATCGGCAAGCGCCTGGCGGAAGCGCTGTCCGAGCGAGCGCGCGCGGGCGTCGAGGTCCGCGTTCTGGTGGACGGCTGGGGCTCGAGCCTCGGTCCGCTCGAGGCTCAGATGAGCGCGGCCGGCGTCGTCGTGCGGACCTACAAGCCTCTGAGGATCTACTCGATCGATCGCGTGGGCAACCGCACCCACCGCCGCATCCTGACGGTCGACGGGAAGGTTGCATACTGCGGCGGCGTCGGCTTCGACGACCGCTGGCTCGGCGACGCGCGGAATCCCGAAGAGTGGCGCGACACGATGGTCGAGGTCCGGGGACCGGTCGTCATCCAGCTCCAGCACGTCTTCGCGCAGGACTGGGTCCATACGACCGGCGAGGTCTTGAACGGCGACCGGCAGTTTCCTCCGGTGCCACGCGCGGGCGACGTGCTGGCCCAGGTCATCGCCGCCTCCCGCGCCGACTCGATCTCGATGTCCAAGCTCGTCCTCTACATGGCGATCCAGGCGGCGCAGAGCAAGATCTGGATCGAGAACGCGTATTTCGTCCCGGACCGCCAGATCCGCACGGGCCTCGTCGAGGCCGTCAAGCGCGGCGTCGACGTCCGCGTGATCGTGCCGGGCACGCACACCGATTCGCCCAACGTGCGCGCCGCCGCCCACTACCACTTCGGCGAGCTCCTCGACGCGGGAGTGAAGATCTACGAGTACCGGCCGACGATGATGCACAACAAAGTCATGGTCGTCGACGGGATCTGGTCCACCATCGGCTCGATCAACTTCGTGAACCGGTCGATGAAGAAGAACGCCGAAGTCAACATCGCCGTCTACGACCGCGGCTTCGCCGGCGAAGTCGAGGCGATGGTGCGGGCCGACCAGGCGAACTGCGAGAACCTGACCAAGGCGGATTGGAAGAAGCGCGGGCTCGGAGCCCGGATCGGTGAACTGTTCTTCTGGCTGTTCTCCGAAAACTACTGAGCGGCGCCTGAGTTACGATTTCCTCGTGCTGCAGGGCCTTCTCGTCCTCGAGCGCCCTCTGGTGTTCTTCGATACGGAGACCACCGGCACGAACTCCCGAGCCGACCGCATCGTCGAAATCGCGTGCGTCAAGATCCATCCCGACGGCCGCCGCGAGGCGTGGGTGCGCCGGTTCCATCCCGGGATTCCGATCCCTCCCGCGTCGACCGCCATCCACGGGATCTCCGACGCCGACGTCGCCTCCGCGCCCCGGTTCCGCGAGGCCGCGGCGGAGCTCGCGGCGTTCCTGGAAGGGTGCGACCTGGCGGGCTACAACATCGTGGGCCTCGACCTGCCGGTGCTGCGCACCGAGTTCCTGCGCGCTGGCATCCCCTTCGACGTGTCCGAGCGCCGCCTCGTGGACGCCCAGCGCATCTTCTTCTCGCGCGAGCCCCGGCATCTGTCCGCCGCGGCGCGGTTCTACTGCCAGGCCGACCACGACGGAGCGCACGGCGCGCTGGCCGACGCGGAAATGACCCTGCGCGTTCTGGCGGGGCAGCTGGTGCGCTACACCGAGCTGCCGCGCACCGTGGCGGAGCTGCATGACCAGTTCTGTGCCGGGATCGACCAGGATCTGGATCCCGAGGGGCGCTTCCGGCTGGTCAACGGCGAGCCCACGGTCAACTTCGGCAAGAACCGGGGTCGGCTGTTGAAGGACATCAGCCGCGAGGAGCCGGGTTTCCTGCGCTGGATCCTGAAGGGCGACTTCTCGGAGCCCGTGAAGGCGATCGCGCGGAAGTTTCTCCCCGAGGGAGGCTAAAGGCGGACTGCAGATCGCAGACGGCAGACCGCGGGCGTGGAGGTTCTGCCGTCTGCCGTCCGCCGTCTGTTACTTCTTGTCCTTTTTCCCCGTCAACCGGAAGCGCAGCGTCTCCGCCGTCTCGACGTTCTGGACTCTCAGGTTTCCCGGCTCGAGCTCGAGCGACCACTTGCCGAAGGCGCCCTGCATCGCAAGCGCGCACGTCGTCGTGCCGAGCGTGTCGCCCACGAAGCCGTCGCCCTTGGGCTTGAGCACAAAGCTGCACGCCGAGGTCAGCTCCCGTTCGGTGAAGCGGCCGGCGTCCATCGAGAGCGCCGTCACCGTCGGATTGAAGTGCGGGATGTAGGTGAAATAGATGTCGTTGCCCTGCGCCTCCAGGCGGATGAGCCCCTGTTGCTGCACGTTGGTCTTCTCGAACTGGCCGCTGACGCGGAGGAACAGGTCGTAGGGGTGGCTCGGGTCCACGGTGATGGTGCTGATGTCGAGCGTGAGGCGATTGCCGGGCGTCGATCCTTCGAACGTGCCCGAAAGAATGGACGCGATGTGGAAGACGCGATCGTCGTTCTTGTCGGCGAAGAGCGCCGGAGCCGACAGCAGGACGATGAGCGCGGGGATGACCTTGCGAAGAAGCCTTCTCATAGAACCTCCGTAACGCACCGGTTGCGAGTTCCGTTCCAGCAGGGAGTCTTTCGGGACGAGCGGCGTCGAAGCGAGGATCAAACGACCTGTCATGGGTTTAGAGGTTCGCACCGGCGGCGGAGGACTGCCCTCGCCACGGGTCACGCGTCCCCCCGTGAGGACGCGCCTGCGACGAACGGACCGTACGAAGCCCCTTGACGGTTCGCTCGACGGCCGCGTTGTATGCCTGGGTCAGGGCCTCCTTCTCGTTGTCGAAGCCGCGGTAGTTCGGTCGCGAAACGGTCTCGTCGGCCTCGAAGGAGAGCAGCCTGCTTCCCATGGCGCTCGACGCCGTCACCGTCCACGATGCGGTCGCGTCCCACACTTCGCCCTGTTTCTCGACGTCGAAGGCGTGGATCTCGATCTCGATCACGGGCTGCCCCTCTTCGGCGACCCAGCGGCATCCGGGAAACGACTTCTCGATCGCGTCGCGCACCGTGGCGACGACGCGCTCGCTCGACTCCGTGCGGGCCCGCCGGTCGAGGACCCGTAGATTCCACGTCTTGAGCCCTCCCGGACAGGGGACGTCCACGTCCGGATACGCCGCCGGGCGCACGGCGGCGGCGGCGGAACAACCGACGAGAAGCGGACAGAGAATCAGGACGACCGCGGCGGCGCGACGCATGTGGCTCTAAGAACCGCGGGAGGGGCGCTTCTTGTTCCGCGCCGCGCCGGAAGAGTCCTCGTAGAGCCGCGACATGGCTTCAACCTCCGCCCGCATGTCCTCGACGAGCTCCGCCGGCGAGAGGGCCTCGGCATCCCGCCCGTAGGTCAGGACGAAGCGGCGCGCCTCGCGCAGCGACTCGGCCGGCAGCTCGAGGATCGCCTCGCCGCCGGCGCCGGCCTCGATCTTCTGTTTCGGATGCCAGACCATCTCCCGCACCTCGCCCGAGGCCTCCGGCGAGAAGCGCACGCGCAGCCGGAACGGCGCGCCCTTACCTCCGACGAAGAGGCCGAACGTGTTGCGAAAAAAGACGTCGGCGTCGAAGTCCCGCGGAATCGCGTAGCGTTCGCCCGTCGTCTGCGCGCTCTCGATGCGCGCCAGGTAGAAGTTCTTGATCTTGCCCAAGTCGTCGGCGAGCACCATCCAGTCGCGGCCGGCGAGGACGAGCGCGTAGGGCTTGAGGATCCGGGGCTCGCCCGGCTCCTCTCCCGGATGCCGGTACCGTACCGAGAGGGCGACGCCCTTCTGGAACGAATCCGCCACCGCCTGCCAGGTCTCTTCGCGCACCGGACGAAACGCGGCGGCGCGCAGCGTCAGCTTCTCCCGCACGATCTCCGGCGCCACGCGCACGCCGGGAGGCATCAGGCGCGCCAGCCGCTCGTAGCAGGAGGCCAGGCTCTGCGCGATGGGCGTGCCGCCCAGAAGCGCCATGACCTGCGCGGCCACGCCGATGGAGAAGAGGTCCTGGCCGTCGATCGGCAAGAACGGCAGCACGTAGTCCTTGCGCGCGTAGGCGTAGCCGTTCTCCTCGCGGCGAAACTCGATCGGCGCCTGCAGCTCGTCGCGGAGATAGTCGATGTCGCGCTGGACCGTCTTGGAGGAAACGTTGAGCTGGCGCGCCAGCGAGCTCGTGTTGGGGTGCCGGCCATCCTTGATCTCGTGGTGGATCGCCTGGAGCCGTCGCCACAGCGGACGGTCCTTGAACGCACCCTTTCGGCCCACGTCCGGATTCTTCATCCCGGCCTCGTTCCGGCGCAAATCGCGCGAGGTGTCAGAAAGTGTCCCGATTGTGTTTTCCGACACCGCGCGGGGTGTCAGACACCGGGTCCGGGCCGCCGCCAAGTCTCGTCATTTCAGGTGGTTGGAAAGGCGGAGCTCGTGGCGCGGCGCTTGCTCCGACCTCCGTCCATCATGCAAATCCCCTACGACCTCGAGTTCGTGCACAACCGGCCCACGGCCGCCGTGCGCGCGGTCGCGCTCGACGACTCGTACTCGCTCGCCAGCCGGCGGCGCGAGCCCGACGTCTTCGACGCGATGCTCGCCTGGCTGCACCGGCTGATCGGCAGGTTGGAAAAGAGGTAGTTCCAAGCCCCAGGTTCCAAGTTCCAAGTCGCGAGACCTGGAACCTGTAACTTGTAACCTGGAACCAAGTAGCGCTGCGCAGGCGAAGCCGGCGCTACTTCAACAGCGGCAGGAGCTCCTTCACCGTCGCCGCGTCTTTTCCGTTGGGGTCGAGCTCCAGGTACTTCTCGAAGTGTTCCTTGGCGGCGGCCTTCTTGTTCAGGTTGAAGCTCGCCATTCCCAACAGATAGTGGGCGCTCGCGTTGTCGGGCTTGGCCTCGACGACCTTGGTAAAAGCCGCCTCCGCGTCCTTCATCTTTCCCTTGTTGTAGGCCTCGACGCCTTTGTTGTAGAGGATCTCGGGCGAGTCCGGATTGGCCTCGGCGTACTTGGCCTGCCACTCGGCCGCGCCTTTCTTGTCGCCGGACTGACGCGAGGCGTCGGCCATCATCGCGTAGAGATTCGTCAGCGAGGGATCGAGATCCGTGGCCTTCTGCCCGTACTCGATCGTTTTGGCCCAGTCCTTCTTCTCGTAGGCGAGCGTGGCCAGGGCGTTCCAGCCGGCCGGCAGGTCCGGGTTCTTCTGGACGGCCTCGAGGAACTTCTTCTCCGCGGCGGCCTTGTCTCCCGCGTTCAACGCTTCCACGCCGGCGTTGAAGGTCACCGCCGCCTGGTCGCTCGGCGACATCTGCTTGGCCGCGGCGGCCGCCGGATTGGCCTTGGCCGCCGCCTGCTCGGCCGACGTCATTTTCAGGTCCACACTAGCGATGTCGCCGACCGGAATCTTCTTGTCGGCTTCGGTGGCGGTCATGCCTTCTTTTTCGGCCCGCACGTGGTACGGCATCGTGCAGTCGTTCAAGAGCGTTAGGTACTCGCCCTTCTTGTCGGTCTTCACCGTTGTCTTGAAGTTGCTCATGCTGGGCGTGGTGACGATGATCGTCGCGCCCTCGACGGGCGCGCCCGTCCCGTCGGTGACGATGCCCCTCAGACGGCACTGGGCGCCGGCGAAAAGGTAGCCCGAGGCGAAAAAAGCAGCCGCGAGACCCGCGGCGATCCGTGTGGTCGACTTCATGGTTCTCCTCCGGGGCGGGCCGCTTCCCGAGGCCCCGCCGCTTGGCCGAATTCTATTGAACTCGGGCCCGTTGGAGAAACGATCCGGAACGCGCCGAGATTCCGGTTCTTCCGGACATCCAACCCAATGTGCGGCGAACGGCGAAAGGCCGCCGACGACAACTCTTCGCTCTCGTCGGCGCGTCGAGCGCCGCTCAAACCGCCCGCGGGGCGGGCTCGCGGACGGGCAGCGCGGAGAGGATCTCGCCGGCTGTCTTGTAGCGGCCCATCGGCATGACGTGGATTCCGCGGGCCAGCCGGGCGATGCCCGCGGCGAGCTCGCGCGCGATCGCGAGTCCCTCGGCCTTCTCGTGCTCGGCGCCGTTCTCGGCGGCCTTCCGCATGCGGTCCTGGATCGTCTGAGGCACGACGATTCCCGGCACTTCGTTGGCAAAGAAGAGCGTCTGCTTGAGCGAGAGCAGCGGAATCAGGCCTACGAGAATCGGGATCGTCCGCGCCTCGGGGCGCTCGAGAAAGCGCGCGAGCGCGTCGAGGTCGTAGACCGGCTGCGTCTGGGCGAACGTCGCCCCGGCCTCGATCTTGGCACGCAGCTTGGAGAACTCGATCTCCTGGTCCGCGGCCGCGGGGTTGGCCGCGCAGGCGATCGCGAAGCGCGTCGGAGCGCCGATGGCGTTGCCGGCCAGATCGGCGCCGGCGTTCAACCCCTTGGCCATCCGCAGCAGGCCGAGCACGTCCACCTCCGAGACCTGCTTGGCCTGGGGGTAGTCGCCGATCTTCAGCGGATCGCCGCCGAGGCACAGGATCGCCTTGATCCCGAGGCCCCCGGCGCCGAGCAGGTCGGACTGGAGACCCAGCACGTTGCGGTCCCGAGTCGTAATCTGAACGACCGCGTCCAGGCCCACCTCGCGCTGGATCAGGGCCGCGACGGCGATCGACGACATCCGAAGGCGCGCCATCGGATTGTCCGTGACGTTGACGGCGTCCACGCCGCCGGCCTTCAGCAGGCGCGCCCCCTCGATCGCCGACCTGCAGTCGGCTCCCTTGGGCGGCTCGACTTCGGCGGTCACGACGAACTCTTCGGAGGCGGCGAGCCGGCGCTTGAGCCGCGACGTCTCGATGGAAGGCTCGGCGACGTGTTCGACCTCGGCCTCGAGCACGACGGTGACCGGCCGGGCGCCCTGGGCGCGCTTGCGTCCCGAGACCTCCCGCGCCATCGCGCGGATGTGCTCGGGAGTCGTGCCGCAGCAGCCGCCGACGATCGCCGCTCCCGCCTCGACGAACGCGGCGGCGTACTCCCGGAGGTAGTCGGGCGAGGAGAGGTAGACGTTGCGCCCGTGGACCACGCTCGGGTATCCGGCGTTGGGCATCGCCGACAGCGGGACGGAGACGGTCGCCGGCAGCTTCGTGAAGAGGTCGTGCGTCTCCTGAGGCCCGAGGGTGCAGTTCATTCCGACGACGTCGGCTCCGGCCAGCGCCAGCGTCGAGAGCGCGTGGCCCGCGGCCTCGCCGAACGCCGTCCGGCCGTCGGCGAAAAACGTCATCTCCGCCACGATCGGGATCTCGGCCGAAAGTCCTCGCACGGCACGGACGGCCTCGGCGGCTTCGAGCATGCTGCCGAAGGTCTCGAGCAGGATCAGGTCCACGCCCGACTCGAGCAGGACGCGCGCCTGCTCCTCGAAGACCTCGCGCACCTGCGACAGCTGCAGCGAGCCGTAGGGCTTGACCAGCGCGCCGAGCGGTCCGATCGACCCGGCGACGAAGACGAGCTCGCCCGCGGCGGCCTCCTTCGCCAGGCGGGCGCCCTCGCGGTTGATCTTCTCAAGCGAATCCGACCACTCGTGCGCCGTCAGCTTGACGCGATTGGCATCCCACGTGTTGGTCGTCAGGATCCGCGCCCCGGCCTCGAGGTAATCCTCGTGGACCTCGCGGACCGACTCGGGATCCGACAGGTTCAGGGGAGAGCGCGCCTGCTGCGGCGAGGCGCCGCGCGAGGTCAGGAGGGTCCCGATGGCCCCGTCGGCGAGCAGGACCTCCTCGGAGAGGGTCTTCCGAAAATCTTTTTTCATCGAACTCCGCCCATGACGAAAAAGCCTCCCGATGCGGGAGGCGCCGATCCTTTCAGGACCGGTCGCGGCGCCTCCTCATCTTCTTCCTCCGAATGGTTTGCGGGGGAATCCGGAATTGGCACCTGTCGAACGCGCCGCGACGCGCGGTCCGGTTGCCGTGGGGTCGTCGGGCCGGTCCCTCGCCCACTCTGGATGCGGCCGGTGCGCCCGAGGCGCCCGGACGGATCAAAGAACTGGCCAAACGGTAAACCCGGAGCTTGCCACTGTCAAATGGGCCTGCCGGCGGGCTACACTATCGCCTCCTCATCGAGTCGGCGCTCCATCGGCTCCTCATGAAAGGAGCCGAAAATGGTCCCGATCCTCGGATTCGTCCTTCTCCTGATGGCCGAGCCCTCTCCCGATCCGTGGGTGGAGGTTCGCCTCACGATCTTTCGTGATCCCTACACGTCGAGCGACCACGTGACGCTCTGCCGCGTGCGCGCGCAGAACATGGGAGGCCGGCGCTGGCAGGGCAAGAGCCTCGCCTTCGAGGCCCGCTCTCTGGAAGGCGATTCGGTCGTGCGCCAGCGCGGGCGCTTCGGACTGGAGCTCGCGCCCTACGGTTCTCTCGAGACGCTCGTCGCGCTGCCCGGCCGACACGACCGGATCGAAGTCGTGCCGCTGTCGGGGAGCGCCGCCGCGAAGCCGGAATCGAAGTGGAAAGGCGCGCGCAAGAAGAGCCGCAAGCATCCGCGGTGAGGCGCGTTCTGCGCGCCTCCATTACAATGCCGCGGCATGAAGATCCTGGTCGTGGGCGGCGGAGGCCGCGAGCATGCCCTCTGCTGGTCGCTGCACCGCAGTCCCTCGGTCGAGGAGATCTTCTGCGCTCCCGGCAACCCGGGCATCGCCGAGGTCGCGGACTGCCTGCCGGTGTCGGCGGGAGACACGGTCGAGATCGCCGACCTGGCCCAGAAGCTTCACGTCGACCTGACCGTCGTGGGGCCCGAGCTCCCGCTGTCGCTCGGCATCGTCGACGATTTCACCAAGCGCGAGCTCCCGATCTTCGGGCCCTCGCGGCTCGCCGCGCAGATCGAGTCGTCCAAGGTCTTCTCCAAGGAGTTCTTCCGGCGTCACAACATTCCGACCGCGGACGCCGTGATCTGTCAGACGGCCGAGGAGGCGAAGAAGGCCATCCAGCGCTTCGGCTACCCGGTCGTGCTGAAGGCCGACGGGCTGGCCGGTGGGAAAGGCGTCCTGATCGCCGAAACCAACGAGGACGCCGACCGCGCCCTGAAGCTGTTCTTCCAGGAGCGGGTCTTCGGCGCGGCGGGCGACCGGATCGTCGTCGAAGAGTTCCTTCGGGGACAGGAGGCGTCGTTCATGGCCCTCTTCGACGGCGAGGTGTGCGTGCCGCTCCCGACGGCGCGCGACTACAAGAAGGTCTACGACGGAGACCGGGGACCCAACACGGGGGGCATGGGCGCCCATTCGCCGGCGGGAGTCCTGAACGCGGACTCGGCGTCCCAGGTCCTGAAGGACATTCTCTGGCCCACGTTGCGGGGTCTCCAGGCCGAAGGGCGCACTTTTCGAGGAGTCCTCTACGCGGGTCTGATGGTGACGGAGTCGGGACCCAAGGTCCTCGAGTACAACGCTCGGTTCGGAGACCCCGAGACCGAAGTCATCCTTCCCCGGGTGAAGTCCGACATGGCCGAGGTCCTACTGGCGGCGGCGACCGGAGGCCTCGAGCGTTTTCTCCCTCTCGAAGTCAAGAACGAAGCCTGCGTGGGCGTCGTGCTCTGCGCGCAGGGGTATCCCGGCAACTACGAGCACGGCAAGCCGATCACCGGGCTCGCCGACGCGGCGCGGATGCCGGGCATCGAGCTTTTTCACGCGGGAACGGCGCGGGACGGAGACCGGCTGGTGACGGCGGGCGGACGTGTCCTCGTCGTCACGGCCACCGGCGCGTCGATGACCGAGGCCGCGGCGCGCGCCTACGAGGCTGCCGACCGGATCCAGTTCGAGGGAAAGCATCTTCGGCGCGACATCGCGGCGGGTGGAGTCAGGCCCAGCCGTATCTAGCCCCTCAGCGGTGGCTCGAAGACGGCCGTTCGAACACCGCGACCGGCTTGCGGAAGCGGCCGAAGCGGCCGGAGGCTTCAAACCCGGCCTGGCGCAGGACTTCGAGGTCCGATTTCGAGAGGTCGCGCTCGTAGAAGGCCGCGGCGTCCGCGCCCTGCAGGTCCGAAGGCTCGAGTCGCAGGGGTGAGCGCGGCGGAAGGTCGCGGATCTCGGCGCGGTTTCCGAGGATCAACCGGTCGCCGTAGGCCCAGGCCTGCTCGACGACCAGGACGCGGTCGGGCCGCCGCCGGAGAGAGAGCGCGGCGTCGACCGCGTCCATCGTCCGTTCCCGCATCAGCGAAACAGTCCTCTCGATGCTCCATCCCACGGCGACGGCGGCGAGCAACCCGCCGGTCCAGCGCCGCCAGCGCCGTTCGCTCTCGAGCAACGCCGAGCAGCCGGAGGCCATCGCGATTGTCAGAAAGGGAATCGCGGCCTGCAGGTAGCGATACGCCTTGTAGGCGAAGACGCTGTAACCCGCGACGACGAAGGCGAGCAGGAAAAGAGCAGTTCGCGCCCTTCGCGCACGGGGCCAGGAAAGAAGCACGAGAATCACAGCGGCGGGGCCGGCCCACTGGAGGACCGAGGTGGCGTACCAGAACCACGGCTTGTCGTAGCGAGGGAAGCTCGGCGGCTGTTGGACGTACATGATCCGGAAGAACTCGGAGAGGCTGGCGAAGGCGCGCCCCCACGTGGCCGCGTCGACGAGGCCGACGAAGAGGCCGCTGCCGACGAAGGCGCCCGCGACCCCGGCCGCCAGGAGGGCCGCCGACCGGTGGCGCCGCCAGAGGAACCACAGGAAAGGAAACAGCAGGATCCCCTCGCTGAAGCGCACGGCGAACGCCGCCGCCACCAGAACGCCGCCGAGGAACGCCCGGACCCGGGACGGTTCGGCCGCCGCGAGGAGAGCCGCGAGAAAGAACATCGTCGAGATCGGCCGGGGAAAGGGCATGGATCCGTAGGAGAGCGGAAGCCAGTGCGTCGCGTAGAGCGCGGCCGCGAGGACGGTCGTTCGACGGGGCGCCTCGAGCCGCAGCGCGAGTCGGTAGACCATCCAAATCGACGCGGTCGAGGCGAGGATCGCGGGCAGAGACGCCGCCCACACGACGCGGAGAGGATCGAATGGCGGTCCCGGCCCTCCGAGCGCCTTTACGAACGGCGCCACCAGAAACGCCGGATGAAACAGGCATCGCAGCGACCAGGGCTGGTAGTCGAAGCCGAGCGCGTACTTCGCCGCGGCTTCGACGACCTCCAGATCGTCGCCGGTCAGGAATCCGTAGTAGCGCGACGCGAGGACCAGCTTCGCGCAAAGCGAGACGGCCATGACGGCCAGGACCGCTCGGGAATCGCTTCGCACCGCGCGCGGCGGAAAGTCCTGAGCCGTGGCCGACATCGCGGCCGAAGGGTATCGCTACGCGGGCCGAGGCGCGGCGGAGAAGCCTTTTCCGGGAGGGGGTCCAGAGGCGACTTCCCCTCCATGTCGGTCGGCCCGCGCAGCGGGCCGCTTAAAACGTCGCGCAACCCGCCGAGCACTTCATCTCGAAGAAGGCGCCGTCCTGAGTTCCGCCGTCCAGATCGACGATGTAGCCCTCGATCGTCGCCGGGTGGTTGGGGTCGGGC